>WRFY01000043.1 GCA_009783445.1 Candidatus Azobacteroides sp.
CTCTCTCTCTCTCTCTCTCTCTCTCTCTCTCTCTCTCTCTCTCTCTCTCTCTCTCTCTCTAACAAATATCTTTTAGCATCCAAATTTTGAATGTTAAAAATTTCTTGAGATGCACTATGTTTTTGAAATTGAGACATGTTGTTTTTCTTACAGATGTAATAATATATTTTCCTAATAAGAAAATTTACAATTGCATACAGATTATTTTGGACTTTTTATTTATATTATTTTGGACTTTTTGTTTATTAAATTCGGGGCAAAATTAAAAAATGTTTTTTGTAAAAACAAATATTTTCAGATTATTTTTTTTTGGAACGCAAATACCGCAGAACGAATTGCAATAATAACCGCACTATTTTTATTTACCGGATTATACAGTCAATATGAATTCAGAATTCCTTAAAACGGCCACAACAAGGGCAGAATCAGTACCATCACAATGCCGAACAGTATTTGGAGAGGCAAACCTACTTTCACATAATCCATGAATGTGTATCGTCCGGCTGACATTACCAAAGCATTGGGCGGAGTCGAAAATGGACTGGCAAAACACATGCTGGCCGCTACCGTTACGGCAAAAAGGAAGGGATAAGGACTTACGCCGATGCCGGTTGCCGATTGCAATGCAATAGGGGCAAAAAGCACGGCCGTAGCGGTATTGCTAATGAAAAGCGTGAGGAGAGAAGTGGCAAAATAGATTCCTGCCATCAAAACCAGGGGCCCAAAACCTCCCAGTCCTTCCTCTAACCCTTTGGCTATGGATGCGGCAGCGCCGGTTTTTTCGAGAGCCAACGACATGGGCAACATGGCGCCGATCAATACAATACTTTCCCAATTAATGGTTTTATAGGCTTCTTCGGCATTGCGGAAGCAGCCAGTGAATACCATCGCTACGGCGGCCATCAATACGGCGGCCACAGCCGGAACCACATCAAAAACCATCAACAACACCATGCCAATCATAATAGCGGCCGCTAAGGGAGCTTTATGATCGAGCGTTATTTTCGACGCTTCCGCCATGGGTTGTCCAATGACTACCCATTCGCTCGATTCTTCGCTTAGCCGCGCGATGTTGCTCCATTCGCCCTGCGCCAGCAATACGTCGCCCGACTGTATTTTTTCATCTTTCAGGTCTTGCAGGATGTAGCGGTTTTGGCGCTGGATGCCCAGAATGTTGATCTTGTACTTTTCGCGAAAACCAGAATTTTTCACCGGTTGATTCACTAAACTCGAATTGGAAAGCGCCACAATTTCAGCAATTCCAATCTCGTCGAACCGGATTTTACCTCCAAAAATGGGCGCTTCTTCCGATTCATGCAGGTCGATCATGTCGGCTCTGCTTTCGGATGCAAACAAGCGCACCTGTTCAAACGAACCGGAAAGATACAGCACGTCATTTTCTCTGATAACCGTTTCGGGACCCGCCAGCTTCTGATTGACGGCTTTGAGAAATGGATTCTGGCTATTGGAACGGCGTCTTATTTCCAATACATTGATATGGTATCGTTTGGATATTTCCAATTCTTGCAGTTTCTTGCCTGTCAACGTTGAACCATGAATAGCCCGCACGCGGAACAGATTTTGCGAAAGTTGGTATTCGTTGGCCAAGTCTTTGAGCGATTTTGATTTTTGGCCTTTGTCGGCATCCTTGTTTTTCGCGAGAAAAATTTTGCTGAGAGGCTCCAGCATGATAATCCCCAACAGAACGCAAATCAGGCCGATAGGCAGAAACGAAAAAAACGAAAGGCCATCAAAACCCGCTTTTTGGAGCGTACTGTCGATCACCAGGTTTGGCGGCGTTCCAATCAAAGTCATCATCCCGCCCATGCTGCTGGCAAATGCCAGAGGCATCAGAAAACGGCTTGGACTGGTATGGGCGGCCGTGGCCAAGCTCACCACAATGGGGAGCATCAGCGCCACCGTGCCGGTGTTGCTCACAAAACCTCCAATCGCCGCGGTAACCAGCATGATCAACACAAACAGTTTTATTTGACTGTTGCCCGCCAAATTCAATATTTTTCTGCTGATGACGTTGGCTAATCCGGTACGCAAAATGCCGCCTCCCACCACAAACAATCCCACCATCATGATGATAATGGAGCTTGAAAAGCCCGAAAGAGCTTCTGCCGGCGTCAATGTTTTGAATAACATCAACAGAATGAGCGCGCACAAAGCGATCAAGTCGGAACGAATTTTTCCATTTACGAAAAAGCCAACGGATAGCGCTAAGATGGTTAATGGAATGACCATAAAACGTTATTGTCAATGATTTTAAGAAGTTACGACAGACATTACTTCCGCAAACATCTGTTCATTCGAAAATCCCTGCATATCAATTGATTTCGAACGACAGAACGATACGCAAGTACCGCATCCCTGACACAAACCGGGATTGACGCGGGCAACCAATTTAATCACTTCTCCCTGACGGTTTTTGATCTCTTCCCGTTCAATGGCTTGATAAGGACAAGCCGTTTCGCAAAGGAAACAGCCGACGCATGTCGATATATCATGAGTTGGAATGCGGTTGACTACGGCAATGGTCGGTTCGCGCGTCAGTTCGCTATTCGAAAACAGTCCGATGATTTTGGCCGCCGCTCCCGATGCAGCGCTTACCGTATCGGGAATATCTTTGGGCGCTTGGCAAGCCCCGCAAAGATAGATTCCGGCCGTGTTGGTTTCTACCGGCTTCAGTTTGGGATGTGCTTCCGCAAAAAAGTAATAGGGATCGTAGGAAACGTGCATTTTCTGCGCCAAATCTTCCGCTCCGCAATTCGAAACGCCCGCCGTAGCCAAAACGACCATATCTGCCTCAATCTCAACAGGCTTGGCTCCCAGCAAAGTGTCAACTCCCTTGACCATCAAACGACCGTCTTTTTCGTAAATACGCGCTACCCGTCCGCGTATATAATTGACCCCGTCTTCCTCAATGGCGCGCCGAACAAATTCTTCATAATTTTTGCCTCCGGCACGTATGTCCATATAAAAAACGTACGATTCGCCGTCATGCACTTTGTGTTGATACAGCATCGCATGTTTAGCGGTGTACATGCAGCAGATTTTCGAGCAATAGGGAATCCCTTTGGCTGAATCGCGCGAACCGGCGCAAGCAATGAAGACAATTTTTTTAGGAACCGCTCCGTCCGATGGCCGACGTATTTCGCCCATGGTTGGACCGGAAGCCGAAGCTAAGCGCTCGAACTGCAAACCGGTAATGACATCGGTATATTTTCCGTAGCCATATTCGGGGAAAAAATCGGATTTCAATACATTGAAACCGGTGGCCAGTACAATAGCGCCAATATCTTCCGTTACAAATTCATCTTCTCGATCAAACTGAATGGCTCCTGTCGGACATATTTTTTCGCATATTTTGCATTTTCCGGTCAAATAATAGCGGCAATTCGCTCTATCGATCACCGGTTTATTGGGAACCGCCTGTGGAAAAGGCGTATAAATAGCCGTACGAAGTCCCAGACCTTCGTTAAATTCGCTGGATATTTTCTTACTGGGACATTTGGTCATACAAGCGCCGCAACCCGTACAGTCTTTGTAGTTTACGCTCTTGGATTTCAGTCGGATCGTCGCTTTGAAATTACCAATGAAACCTTCCATCTTTTCGACTTCGGCATAAGTATACAATGTGATGTTCGGGTGTTGCGCCACATCTACCATGCGCGGCGTCAGGATGCATTGCGAACAGTCGAGCGTAGGAAACGTTTCCGACAACTGCGCCATGTGTCCGCCAATCGAAGGCTCCCGTTCAACCAAAATCACTGGTTGTCCCGCGTCGGCAATATCCAGACTGGCCTGTATTCCGGCAATTCCCCCGCCAATCACCAGCGCTTTTTTGGTAATCGGCACTTTGATGGACTGCAAAGGTTTATCGCGTTTTACTTTTTCGACTGACATCCGCACCAGATCGATGGCTTTTTCCGTTGTTTGGTCGCTTTTTTCGTGTACCCACGAACATTGTTCGCGGATATTGGATATTTCGCACAAATACGGATTCAATCCCGCTTCGGCGCATGCTTTGCGAAAAGTCGGTTCGTGCATGTGCGGAGAACAGGCCGCTACGACCACTCCCTCCAATCCTTTTTCCCGAATGGCGTCTTTTATCTTCATTTGTCCCGGTTCGGAACACATGTATTTATAATCGGTAGCAAATGCAACGCCTTCTATTTGCGCAGCCGCTTGGGCTACCTTTTCACAATCGACTGTTGCACTAATGTTTTCGCCGCAATGGCAAACAAATACTCCTATTTTTGACATATCTATTTATGTATTTTTATTTAACAGGTCTTCTTCTATCTCCATCGCATCGCCAAGCAATTCAATGGTTTGTTTCTGAGGTAATTCCTGAACTGTTTGCAATTTTCGTTCAATGACTCTCGACCGCACGCCGGCCTGGTCGATCACACTGGCGGCTTGCTGCAATTTCTTTTTCGTTTTTTCCAGCATATCGCCGAATGTACTGAATTGCGTTTTAACCGCGCCCAAAAGTTCCCAAACTTCGCTGGAACGTTTCTCAATGGTCAACGTTTTGAATCCCATTTGCAGACTGCTCAAAAAAGCGACCAGATTGGTAGGTCCAACAACCGTAATTTTATACTCCCGCTGCAAGATTTCAAAAAGTCCTATTCGACGCAGAATTTCCGCATACAAACCTTCGGTGGGTACGAACAGAATGGCGAAATCGGTCGTAACGGGCGGATTGATGTATTTGTCCCGGATGTCTTTCGCACTCTTTTTCACCGAACTTTCAAACTGTTTGGCAATCATTTCCCTGTCGCGTGCGCTCAAGTTAGCCATATTTTCGTAAGCATCCAACAGACGCTGGTAGTCTTCGTTGGGAAACTTTGAGTCGATGGGCAACAGCAACGATTTTTCATCGTTGGTCCTTCCGGGTAATTTAACCACATATTCCACCCGTTCCAGACTATTCTCTTTGACGGCTGCGTTTTGTTCATATTGTTCGGGCGATAAAACTTGTTCCAAGATAGCTCCCAATTGAATTTCGCCGAGATTTCCGCGCGTTTTGACATTGGTGAGTACTTTTTTCAAATCGCCGACGCCGGAAGCCAGCGACTGCATTTCACCCAATCCTTTGTGAACTTGTTCCAAGCGATCGTTGATCAGTTTAAACGATTCGTTGAAACGTTTTTCGACCGTTTCCTGCAGCTTTTCGTCTACCACTTTACGTATTTCTTCCAGTTTTTTATTGTTATCTTCCTGCAAAGTCAAAAGTTTCCTTTCGACCGTTTCCCTGATTTCTTTCAGATTTGTTTCCGAGTCTCTCCGGATTTGTTCTTGCCGATTGGAAAACCATTCAAACTGTCTTTTTTGCGCATTAGAAAGTTCGACCACCGTTTGGGTCAAAGTGTCGCCCAGCAGTTTGAACGAATGATTCAACTCTTCCCTGTTTTGTTTGAATGAGCGTTGGTTTTCTTCGCGGTTTCTCCGGAACTCGTCCCGAATCAAAGAATCCATTTTTGAAAGGCCAACGTCCCATCGGATGAATTTGGTTTTCAATTCTTCCAAAGTAGCGTTTGTGTTCCCTGCAATTGTCAACCAAAGATTCGCAAGTACGAGAAGTATCAGAATAGCCTGCAAAATAAATATCATGTTCACTATTTTTATTTATTCTAAATAAAAATTTGTTTGCGTGTCGTATATTATTATTCGTATGCAAATATACATACTTCCCATCTAAATAAACCTTGTTGATTGGATAAAAAATAGAAAACGCCCTATCTTCTCAGACTGGGCGATTCTCCTGTAATGAAAAAAAAGTTTATTAGCGAATGAAAATTTATTTTACGAATAGGTTTGATTAAGTCTATATGGCTTATTCTTTCAATCAATTTTCAATTCTAATCAATAAATTGTGCATGATTTTTTGTGTGTATTAGTTGTTTTTGATGTTCATATTGCAAAGATAATGGATAATTTCCTGCATAAAGTAGAATTGTTTGTATTTATTACGCAGTTTTTTTCATGTCTCAAAAGTTTTTTCGTCAGATTACGCCAATTTGCAACGAAACGTTTATTTTTGTACACTTTTAACAAATCGGACAATTTTTATTGACAATATTATCCATTTTCTTTTGCAATTATTTTCCTCACAACTCGTGTGAAAGTCCATTCAATTGATCGTTATTGAAGAAACGGCGCCCTCGAGGGAGGACAAATTATAGAAAAATGCAAACATCTTTTATGGGATAGTCGTTATTATTTCACTACCGAACAATTCTACTAATTTTTTAAAGGAAACAGAGGCTCCCGCCCGTGGAGAAGTAGAATAGAGCAAAACGATTTCCAAAATTCGCCCATTTATGTCAATTCTGTTTTTTAAAGGACGTTGTCCTTTCGGAATTTGGTAGGGAATGCCTTTCGTAGCCAGATAATTTTTGAACCACTGGATGGCGCTGGATTTCCCTGAACTGCTGGTAAATATCATTTTCCGAATGGAAGGATTTTCATTCAAAAGTTGAAAAATATCCATATATTCAATTACTTCCAGATTTTCATCTAAGGAATTGCCGTTGGATCTCCGGATGATTTTTCCCATATCGGAAAGCCCCAGATGGAGTTGACGGAGAAGCCGTTTTCGTTCGGCAGCGGCTTCTTCACCGGAAAAAAACTGCAATTCCTGTTGGGCTATGGCCGCCATTATCTTCCAGAAATAATTGTTTTTGTTGGGGTAAAAGAAATCGTATGACCAATTGCGAAACGTAGGCGGAAAAGTTCCGACGACAATCGCCTGCGCATCAACGGGAATATACCAGTTCCAAGGATGAATTTCTTGTTGCATGGACAAAAATACATAATATTTTTTGAGAAAATCAGTTATTTCAAGAGAAGGTTTTGAAGCGCTTCGATCCATTGAATGAAAATACTGAGTTTATTTGTTTTAGGAATGTTTCTTTTTGCCTGTTCCGGCAAAAAAGCGTATGGCGAATCTCATCCGGAAGCGCCAATCATCCGTTTTGACCAAGATTTGTATCGCTATCTGGTTCAAAACGAAAACGACGAAGCCCTTGAAGCCTATAAATTGTTTTTGGACGAATATGGGGAAAAAGTCATTTATATTGGAAAAACAGATTCGGCGGACTTTTACCTGCGATTAAAAACTTTTTTTTCCGAACCTACTTTAATGAAGTTGTATCAAGACGAACAAACTCGCATGGCCGATATTCATTCGATCAACGAAGAATTAGCCGAAGGTATGAAAATTCTGCTGGCGGAATTTCCCTCGCTGAAACAACCGAAAATCTATATGCATGTTTCCGGTTTGAATCAAAACGTAATTGTTAGCGACGACATTTTGTCTTTATCAGCCGACAAATATTTGGGGGCTGACTATCCGCTTTATCAGGATTTTTTTTACGAATACCAACGGCAATTGATGTCGCCCGACCGGATTGTGCCTGATTATTTGTTGGGTTTCATGATGGCCAATTTTCCATTTAAAGGAAATGAGGATGTTCTGCTGGACCGCATGCTTTATGAAGGAAAACTGCGCTATATTTTGTCCTGCTTACTTCCCCGCAGAGAAGCATGGGAGTATATCGGTTATACTCCCGAACAATATCGCTGGTGCATGGATCGACAGTCGAAAATTTGGCGATTAGCGCTGGAAAATCAGCATTTATTTCAACCGGATTATTTCATTACTTCCCAATATTTAAAGGAAGCTCCTTCTACCCCTTCTTTGCCATCGGATTCTCCTGGGAGAGTAGGAATCTGGCTGGGATACCAGATTATTCACTCCTATATGAAAAATAATGCATCTGTTTCCCTCCAAGCTTTGATGAAAACGACCAATTATCGCGAATTGTTGAAACAATCGAAATACAAACCTTAGGAACGCGGACGGCTTCACTCGGCGATAATGCAAGTTCGTCATGATAGCTCCCGCTGCGCATTTCTATCCGCGTTATTTATTCTTTCTTTTCTGCGCTTTGCGTCAACATTTCGCGCATCGCCGCGGCCGCTTTTCGTCCGTCTCCCATGGCCAAAATAACCGTCGCGCCGCCTCGCATAATATCGCCTCCGGCGAATACATCCGGCAGATCGGTTTGCAAACTGTCGGGATGAACGACAATGGTTCCCTTTTTACTAATGTGCAATCCTTGAAACTCATGCGGTATCAGCGGGTTGGGAGAAACGCCAATGGCTACGATCACCTCGTCGACGTCGATCGTTTCGGTTGCTCCGGGTATTTCGACGGGTCTTTTTCGTCCGGAAGCGTCCGGCTCGCCCAATTCCATTTTCTGGAGAACCATCTGTTTGACCCGGCCTCGTTCGTCGCCAATGTATCGGATGGGATTGTAAAGGTTCATAAAAATGACGCCTTCTTCTTTGGCGTGTTGTATTTCTTCTATACGGGCAGGCATTTCTTCTTCCGAGCGGCGATAAACGATCATGGCTTTTTCCGCTCCCAAACGCAAGGCGGTACGAACCGAATCTATAGCCGTATTGCCGCCTCCGATGATGGCAACTTTTTTGCCGGTAATAACCGGCGTATAGGCATCTTTCCGGTTAGCGCCCATTAGATTGACGCGCGTCAGGTATTCGTTGGAAGATAAAACCCCCGACAGGTTTTCTCCCGGAATGTTCATGAAATTGGGTAACCCTGCTCCACTCGCAACAAAAATGCCTCGAAATCCTTCGGTATGCAAATCTTCGTACGAAAGGGTTTTGCCCACAATGCAATTGACAACGAATTGCACGCCCATTTGCCGGAGAAGGTCGATTTCTACATCCACAATATCGTTAGGCAGACGGAATTCAGGAATACCGTATTTCAATACGCCGCCGATTTCGTGCAAAGCTTCAAAAACAGTGACATCGTATCCATACTTGGCCATATCGCCGGCAAAAGACAGTCCTGCCGGACCTGACCCCGCCACCGCAATCTTAATACCGTTGCTAACCGCTTGTTTCGGAACCGAAATAGACCCGCTTTCCCGTTCGTAATCAGCGGCAAACCGCTCCAAGTATCCAATGGCTACCGATTCGCTCTTCATCTTTAAATGGAGGCATTGACTTTCACATTGTTTTTCCTGCGGGCAAACTCGTCCGCACACAGCCGGTAATGCTGAAGTCTCTTTCAATGTTTTGGCGGCTTCCAATATTTCGTTTCTTTCGATGTTTTTAATAAAGGTAGGAATATTGATTTCTACCGGACAACCCGTCATGCAAGTTGGATCGGGACAATCTAAGCACCGTTTGGCTTCTTGTACCGCTTGTTCCAGCGACAAACCCAAATTCACTTCCTCGTAACTGTGGCTACGGTATCCGGCTTCCAATTCCGGCATTTTTACGCGCGGAATCGCCATACGTTCCTTGTTTTTCAGTTGTTTGCGCAATTCCTCTCGCCAAGGTTCATTTCGTTGAACTTTAATATACTCTTTATCAATCATATTCTATTTTTTCTTTTTTATTCAATTATTCATAGGCTTTCAGGCGCAAGATCATTTCGTCGAAATCGACTTGGTGAGCGTCGAATTCCGGTCCATCTATGCATACAAAACGAGTTTTTCCTCCTACTGTCACTCGGCAAGCTCCGCACATTCCCGTTCCGTCGACCATAATGGTATTGAGGGAAGCAACCGTAGGAATCTGGTATTTTTTTGTCAGGAGAGAAACAAATTTCATCATGACCGCTGGACCGATGGTTACGCACAAATCCGTTTTTTCTCGCTGTATTACTTGTTCTACTCCCGCAGTAACCAGCCCCCTTTGTCCATACGAACCGTCGTCGGTCATAATGATGACTTCGTCGGAAAATTGCCGAAGTTCTTTTTCCAGAATAATTAACTCCTTTGTGCGCGCCGCTAAAACCGTGATTACCCGGTTGCCCGCCTTTTTCATTGCTTCCGCAATGGGGAGCATAGGAGCGGCGCCTACGCCGCCGCACGCGCAAACGACTGTTCCAAAATATTCAATATGAGTAGCTTTTCCCAAAGGCCCTACCACGTCGGTAATGTAATCGCCTTCATTCAAAGCGCAAATTTTTTGCGTCGATACTCCTACTGCCTGAATCACCAGCGTAATAGTACCTGCGCTGCAATCGGCGCTGGCAATCGTCAGGGGAATGCGTTCTCCATATTTACCTACTTTTATAATCACAAAATGTCCCGCTTTTCTTGCGTGGGCAATCAAGGGCGCTTCTACTTCCAATTTCACAACTTGTTTGGATAGTATTTCCTTTCTTACAATTTTATTCATTTACACAACTCTGTTTTTCAAACTTCCTAAAAATTGGAGCAAATTTAGTCAAAAATTCGTATATTTGTATCGTATCTATAGAATAATTCGTATGAAGACACACAAAGTTTTAGGCTTGTTCTTTTCTATCTGTTTACTGCTTTCCTGTGCGCCATCCAAATATTCCATTCAAAAGAGGGAACGTCCCGAAAAAGGACGCGAAAGAATAATTCATTATGCGCATCAACAAATGGGAACTCCCTACAAGTATGGGGGAAGTACACCCGGAGGATTTGATTGTTCCGGATTTGTGCAATACGTTTTCCAGAAAGCCGGTTATTCTTTGCCCCGTTCCACCGTGGATCAATCCAGAGTGGGAAAAAAAGTCAGAAGGCAAGATTTGCGGCCAGGGGATTTAGTATTCTTCAAGGGAAGAAACAAGCGGCAAGCAAAAACTGGTCATGTGGGAATTGTAGTCGAAAAGTACAAAAACAGCGGCTTTCTGTTTATTCACGCAGCCAGCAGAGGCATAGCAGAAGACAATAGCGAAGAAACGTATTGGAAAGAAAGGTTTCTACAAGCCAGAAGGATTTCATATTTAGGCGATTAATTGGTCTTGTGCTTTTGGGAAAAGTTGTATTTCCGCAACAGCATATCGGCTATCAGTAAAAGCAGAATGGATATTCCGGTAGACAAAACGATCGGATCGAATCGGAGGTGCAAAGGGGGAAGCGAAAATCCTGTAAACCAAAGAACAGCAGGAGTCAAAAGGATTCCCCCCACCCCTGCGGCCGCTTGTCCCATAGTTATCCATCGGGCTTTTCTTTTAGCTTTTTGCAAGTCATTTTCAATTTGACGCATCAGATTTTCTGTGAATCCGTCCGAAACGTCTTCCAGAGGCATTTTTTCAAATAAGTCGGCCAACCATTGGTCGTTTAAATCGTTATTTGTTTTCATCTATGCAAAATTTGTTTTTTATAAAATGATATGAAACTCGCGCGTTTATTTTCTTGGGGGTATAAAGTATGCGTTCGTTTCCTATTGTATGCTGTTATTTATTTCCAAAGCAAGTTTTTTGCGTATGCGATACAGTTTAACTTTCACGTTTGAAACAGAAAGTTGAGTGATTGCACTGATATGGTCGATGGATTGTTTTTCCAAATAATACAAACCAATTAGAAACATTTCCTCCGGAGCCAGTTTTGTGAGCGCCTGCTCCAAATAGCGTAATTTTTCTTCCTCCGTTGCATCGACCGTATCCACGTCTTCTTCCTTTTCAATGAAAAGATGATCCTCTATAGAACTGAAAAACAACTTCTTTTTTCTCAATTCCGATAAAGTTGTATTATAAGCGATGCGGTATAACCAGGTCGAAAATTCTGATTCTTCCCTGAATTGCTCCAGCGATTTAAATACCTTAATAAATATTTCTTGCGTGAGGTCTTCCGCATCTTCCTTATTTCCAATAATTTTCATTACAATCGTCAACACTGCCCGCCGGTATTTTTCTACAATACCGGTAAAAGCTCGAATATCTCCGGCTTTTATTCGACGTATATAAAAGAGGTCGTTGGCGATTTTCATCTCTGCATGATTTGTTTTTTAAGGAACAGACATAATTTGCCTGTTCGTTTGGACGGACTTTTCTATACTAAGCGTCTCAAATAAATGTATACTTATAAATTTAAAATAATGATAATCAATTAAATAAATATAAATATTAAAACTTATCAGTAAATAAT
>WRFY01000044.1 GCA_009783445.1 Candidatus Azobacteroides sp.
TTTTAAAAAATATCGTATTAAAATTTATCAGTCATATTTTTTTGTATATATATAATACACAATTATTTATTATATTTTTCCTACCTGAGTAGTAACCTTCCAAAAATTAGTTTTTACATATTTTCACAAAGAACCGAAGTCCATTTAAATTCTTCGAAAAATTATTACAGAATAAGTCAAATTTTTTAAAATACACAAGACTTCCGTTAAATATTTATCTACGTGTCCAGCAGAAAACACGAAATTATTGATAGTCATTGATTTTTGGGTGGTGATGTAAAAAGTATGCTGTTCATATTTTGATCCGGCAAAAAATACTCAAGGGCAATTTCCGGTCAAAGCCATCCGGCAGAAACAATTCCCCAAACTCGATCTGGGAAATTTCCCGAAAGTAGTCCCGAACTAAATTTTCGGCTATCAAAGAGGAAAATCCCATCGAATACAGATTTAGCACGCAAAAAGACAAGGGTTCGCTGAACAACAACCGACTGCAAGCATCCATCAGTTCGGCAATTTGGTCTTCCAGTACCCATTTTTCCCCCGTCGGCCCCCGTCCGTAAGCTGGCGGATCGATAATCATGCCGTCGTAGCGTTTTCCCCGTTTCACTTCCCGTTTTACAAATTTTAAGGCATCCTCACAAACCCAGCGAATAGCGTCGAGGCGGGAAAGTTCCATATTTTCGCGCGACCAGCTCAATGTCTGCTTGACAGAATCTACATGCGTCACCTCCGCTCCGGCTGCACGAGCAGCCATAGACGCCCCTCCCGTATAAGCAAAAAGGTTGAGTACCTTGAACGATTCCGATTTTCTTTCGAGAATCGAATCGTAAATATAATTCCAATTGACCGCTTGTTCAGGAAAAATTCCCACATGTTTGAAAGCCGTCAATCCCAAGCGGAAGCAGAGTTTCAAATTTTTATACGAATAATGGATCAACCATTGCGAAGGCATGGAAGGTTGCAACAACCATTCCCCTTTTTCAGAACCATCCATTCCAGTTCTTCCTTTTTCTTTTTTAAACCAAGCATTTGTTTGTTTTTCCCATTCCTGTTCTGTCAAGTGCTTCCTCCAGACCGCTTGCGGTTCTGGCCGCCGTAGATAATACTTCCCGAATCGCTCTAATTTTTCGTAACCGCCCGAATCAACCAGTTCGTAATCCGGCCAATGTTGAGGGCTAAGCAGTTTCATATCCATCCGTCGTTTTTATTTTCTCCCGAAATCGGCAGGAATTTCACCCCATTCGCCGGTCTCCCATTTCAAGACCGGAGTAAAATAGGTATTATTTTCCAACCATTTTTCGGCTCTTTCAATCAATTCAAAAAGAGGTTTATTGGCATCACATGGAGTCAGTTTCGTTTTACATTTTTTGTTTCGTACCCATGCAATCGCATTGACGCTATCCGAATAAATAGGCAAAGGAGAATTTTGTTGTTTAAGCAATGCCAAACCATGTACGAGCGCTAGAAATTCTCCGATATTGTTTGTTCCCTGTTCGAAAGGACCGACACGGAATATTTCTTCTCCATTGTCGGTATAAACGCCCCGATACTCCACAACTCCCGGGTTGCCGGAACAAGCAGCGTCGACCGACAAACTGTGGCGAATAAAAGCTGACTTCCCCCTTTCGGAATCGAGTTTTGTCCTTTTGCTCTTAACCAAATATTTCCATGGATCGGATTGATAAGCCTGAGCGGCTTTTTCCCAAGATTCAAAAGATTTATACAAGGCCTGCTCAAAACCGTTTATTTGTTTTTGGCAATCTGTCCAAGCCTCATATACGCCCGGATGGAAACCTTTCCAAACCACATACCATTTTCTATTTGCCATAATTCATTCTTTAAGAACACAAAAGTAGCATTTTTTTTATTAAAAACAATTTATGATTATTTAAGACGAATCGCCTTTTTAACTTTGAAATTTTGACTTACCTTTGCGAACACAAAAAAGGAAACTAAATATTAATACAATAAGTTTATGAAAAAGATTTTAATCTCTTTAGTAACGGTGATAGCTTTAACTGCATCTACATCGGCATTTACTCAGAATGCAGAAAAAACGAATCAAGAAGCTCCCAAAAAAGAAGCATGCTGCAAAACACAGAAAGAAGAAGGTTGTAATGCAGAAAAAAAGAAAAAGGAAGGCTGTGATGCAGAAAAAAAAGAAAAAGCGGCCAAAGAAAAAGGTTGCTGCAAAAAAAAGAACACAGAGGGAGAATCTAAATCGTGCGGCAAAAAATAAACTGTATAGCGCAAGAACAAGAATAATAAAAAGCCTTTTCATCCTGAAAGGGCTTTTTTATTGTCCTATAAACAAAGCTCAATGTCATCCAATCAAGACGCTATTTCAACCACCTATTCTTAAAGTCCGACCATCCAACCGCCCTTTCCTGTAGCCATTTCTTGCAACTTTGGCGGGAAATGCGCGGCAAATAGACGTTGCCATTTCGCCAAAACAATCAAAACCTTCTGCAGGGAACGGTACGCCGAAAAAAGCCTTTCTCCCTAACAAATCGACATTTTTCGGTAAAATAATTCGTATAAAACCACAACCCGAAAAGAATCCATCGTTCATTTCTTGCACACGGGAAGGAGATTATAGAATAAAACTTCAGGAGTGCGGTATTTTTTTTTAATCGGATGTTAGCAGAGACATCACATAATTAACCCTCTGTTTTTAGCATACGGGGAAAGGATGAGTACGAGCGTTTCGGGATTCGCCCTCACAAGGATAGAAGGCGTTACTTCAGCGCCTCCGATCCGCCTATAATATCCAGCAATTCGCTGGTAATTGCTTGTTGTCTTTGCTTATTGTATTGCAAAGTCAAATCGTCAAGTATTTCGTTGGCATTATCTGTGGCAATTTGCATGGCCAACACGCGCGCGGCTTGTTCCGCCGCCGCCGAATCCAACAAAATAGCATAAATTTTACTGTGCAACGACTTTGGAATCAGCGAATGCAAAAGGGTTTCGCGATCCGGCTCGATAATGTAATCTGTTTGGACAACGGAAGCCGTACCTTTTTCTTTTTTCAGAGAAATGGGAAGAAAGGTTTCCTGCATCGGAATTTGCGAAACGGTATTTTTGAAATGATTATACAACAGTTCTACTTTGTCGATCCGGCCTTCTAAAAAATCTTGGATTAAAAGATGGGCGATTTGTTTAGCCCCCTCAAAATAAGGTTTATCCATCAATTCGACGTAGTTTCCTTTGATCGGACAAGGAAGAGATAATTTACGAACTTGCTCTTCAATTTTTTTTCCGACGGCGTATATTTCCACATCGTCGAGATTCAAATGAGTATACCGATCGAGCGTTTCTTTGAGCAGTTTGAGAATATTCGAATTGAAAGCGCCGCAGAGACTGGAATTGGATGAAAGCGCTACAATTGCTACTCGCTTCACTTCTCTCGTTTCGGCCAAACCGGAACTGAAATCCATTTCCGCCGATGACAGAAAAGCATTCAACAGTTCGTTCAATTTACGTTGATAAGGAAGGAAACTCTCGATTCGGTACTGAGCTTTCCTCAACTTGGCGGAAGCTACCATCTTCATGGCCGAAGTAATCTTCTGTGTAGATTTTACAGACGAAATCTGTTGTTTGATTTCTTTCAGTGAACCCATAAATTATTCGTAGCTTTTTGCTACTTCCTTAGCTATATTTTTCAATTTTTCTCCTACTTCATCATTTAAAATGCCTTGCTTCAAAACATCCAGGACATCTTCGCGATGTTTCATTTCCAGCACATCCTGAAAAGCGGCTTCAAATTCGCGTACTTTCTTAACATCCACATTCGACAGCAAACCTTGCGTACCTACATAAATGATCGCAATTTCTTTTTCCACCGAAAGCGGTCGGTACTGCGGCTGAATCAACAACTCTGCATTCTTGCGTCCTTTGTCCAAGGTCGACCGCGTAACGGCGTCCATATCTCCTCCGAATTTAGTAAAAGCCTCCAATTCGCGGTATTGAGCCTGATCGGTTTTCAACGTACCCGCTACTCTTTTCATCGCTTTTACTTGAGCGTTGCCGCCCACGCGCGATACGGATATTCCGACATTGATAGCCGGACGAATACCCGCGTTAAACAAACCCGTTTCAAGAAATATTTGTCCATCTGTGATGGAAATCACATTGGTCGGAATGTATGCGGAAATATCGCCTGCCTGAGTTTCAATAATGGGAAGCGCCGTAAGCGATCCGCCTCCTTTGACTTTTGTTTTCAAGTTGGCTGGCAAGTCGTTCATTTTTGCAGCTACCTCATTGTTATCTATAATCTTAGCTGCCCGTTCCAACAAGCGGGAATGGAGGTAAAAAATATCGCCCGGATACGCCTCGCGTCCTGACGGTCGACGGAGAACCAGCGAAACTTCTCGGTAGGCAACAGCTTGTTTAGACAAATCGTCGTAAATAACCAATGCATGGCGACCCGTATCGCGGAAATATTCGCCGATAGCGGCTCCGGCAAAGGGAGCGTAAAACTGCAAAGCAGCAGGATCCGAAGCTGTGGCATTCACTATAATCGTATAGTCCATTGCTCCGTATTCTTTCAAGGTATTCACAATGCTGGCTACCGTAGATCCTTTTTGTCCAATAGCTACATAAATACAATAAACCGGTTTGCCTGCTTCGTAATTCGCTCTTTGATTGATGATGGTATCGATTCCAATGGCTGTTTTTCCCGTTTGGCGGTCGCCGATAATCAATTCCCGTTGACCTCTGCCAATAGGAATCATGGCGTCGATCGCTTTCAATCCCGTTTGTAACGGTTCGTTTACCGGCTGACGGAAAATTACGCCGGGCGCTTTTCGTTCCAAAGGCATATCCAACAATTCTCCCGTGATCGGTCCTTTTCCATCCAACGCTTGACCCAAAGGATTCACTACCCGCCCCAACATTCCGTCGCCCATTTGAATGGATGCGATCCGTTTGGTTCGCGTTACTTTATCCCCTTCTTTGATATTATCGGTATGGCCAAAAAGAACAGCGCCGACGTTATCTTCTTCCAAATTCATCACTACGGCCATTTCGCCGTTATCAAACTGGAGAAGTTCGCCCGCTTCAGCATTACTCAAACCAAAGATACGTACTACGCCGTCGCTCACTTGCAGCACTTTCCCTACTTCTGCAAATCGTACGCGCGTATCAATACCCTCTAATTGCATTTTCAGAACATCTGAAACTTCGCTTGCTTTTATATCGCTCATAAATTAAGTTGTAAGTTGTGAGTCATAAGTTGTAACTAATCACTCTTAATTGTTCTTTTACGCTTGCATCCAAACGTTTATCTTCTATTTCCAAAATAAATCCCCCTATAATATCTGCATCGGTATGTGCATGAAACGACACTTGCACGTCGGCCTTCGTGGAAACCAACGGAATCAAGGCTTCTTTTACTTTTTCGTCCACAGGTTCAGCGGTTGTCAAATGGACAATCACCATGCCTTTGGCTTTCCGGTATATTTCGTTATACATCAAAGCAATATTTTCCATATAACCGGCTCTTCCATTTTCGACTACCATTTGAATGACTTGCTCCAACATTTCATGCACCTGAATCCCCGCCGCTATCGTGAGAACATTTGCTTTTTGTTTCTGCGAAAGCGTAGGGTCGTTCATCACTCTCCGCAAAGCAGGATGGGTTACAAAATTTTGCTCCAATACCTGCATTTTTTCGTAGAAAATCGTTTCATTTCCTTTTTCAGCCGCATAGGCATAAATAGCACGCGCATAACGGGTCGAAATTATTCCTGTATTCATTGTTCCCTACTTAATATGAACGCCTCAATTCTGGGTTTCGCTAATCAGTTTATTCACCAAATCCATTTGCGCCGACCGATTATCGAGGTTTTTACGAAGAACTTTTTCGGCAATATCAATCGACAACGCGGCAATCTGTTTTTGTGCTTCGTGCATAGCCAATTCTTTTTCCTTGAGAATATTACCTTTTGCGTCTTCAATGATTTTTCCCGCTTCCACATGCGCCTGTTCTTTGGCGTCGCTGATCATTTTAGTACGGGTTTCGTTGGCTTCCCTCAGAATCCGTACGCGCTCGTCGAGCGCCTCCTTCAAAATTCGGTCTCCTTCTTCCTTGATTCCTTCTATTCGTTCATTGGCCTGTTTTGCAGACTCCAAAGCGTTGTCTATATAGGCCTTCCGTTCGTCCACCATTTTTACAATGATTGGAAAACCAAACTTAGCCAAAACAAAGAACACAATCCCGAAGGATAGAAGCATCCAAAAAAGTAAGCCCGGGTCCGGTGTTAACAGTGACATAACTATAAGGTATTAATGTGGCAATAGGTTAATTAATATCAACATCCCAATCTATTACAAAAGGAATCCGCAAACAACGATAGCAAACAAAGCGCTCACTTCTACAAGAGCTGCAATAATAATCATATTCATACGAATATCATTGGTTGCTTCCGGTTGGCGGGCAATGCCTTCCATAGCCGCAGCGCCAATTTTTCCAATACCCAAACCTGCGCCAATAACGGCTAAACCTGCGCCCAAACCCGCTCCAAATTTTGCTAAACCAGCCCCTGCGGCTGCTTGTAATAAAATAGTCAATAACATAATATCAATTTTTAAATTTTTAATTATTAATTTCTAATTTTTGTTCTCCCCGTTGAGATTTCATTTGTGAGGATGCGCTTCCACTTGCGACAGTCCAATGTATACCGCCGACAGCATAGTAAATACATAAGCCTGAATGTAAGCCACCAACAGCTCTACGCAATCGCTGAATATGGTTAAAATTACGGAAAAAATAGTCATTCCCACATTCATAGCTACGCCCAAACGCACCGTCAAAAAAACCATGCAAGTCAGCCCCAATATCAGCGCATGCCCCGACAAGATGCTGGCAAACAAACGAATCATCAAAGCGAAAGGCTTAGTAAATATCCCTATAAATTCAACGACTGGCATGATCGGCACGGGTACTTTCAACCAAGCCGGAACATCCGGCCAGAATATTTCTTTCCAGTATTCTTTTGTGCCAAACAGATTGACAATGGCAAATGTAAACAAGGCTAAAACAGAAGTTATTGCAATGTTGCCCGTCACATTGGCGCCTGCAGGAAACAAAGGAATCAATCCTACAATATTAATAAAGATGATAAAAAAGAATACGGTCAACAAATAAGGCGTATAACGCTTGTAATTTTTACCGATACAGGGCTTGGCAACGCCGTCTACAATACTCATTATGGTTATTTCCAAGAATGCGATCCATCCGCCCGGCGAAGCCGTTTCCAGATTGTTCTGTCTTTTTTTGTACCAGCTGGCGCAAGAAAGAATGATAATAATTAATGCTGTGCTGCACAACAACAAGGATACGGCATTTTTAGTCAGAGAAAAATCCAAAGGTCTGATTTCTTCCCCGC
Organism: Candidatus Azobacteroides sp.; assembly: GCA_009783445.1. Classification (GTDB taxonomy): domain Bacteria; phylum Bacteroidota; class Bacteroidia; order Bacteroidales; family Azobacteroidaceae; genus Azobacteroides. Next base: position 7,389 of record WRFY01000044.1, read on the forward strand.
TCTGCAATGTTTCGACGATTTTACCCTTATAGGGTCCTTCCTCAGCAATCGAAAAGCCTCGGTAAGAGTCGTGTCCGTGATGGAATCGTGCAGAAGAAAAAAATTGCCACCCGTTCTCCCGTCCTTTTACAATGACCGGCAAAGGAATCGAAACGGAAGTTTCTCCAAAATCGGTAATATGCCAGTCATAGGCATCGGCCACATGATCGAGAATCAATTCCTTGACGTTCAACTCTTCCTTTTTTTCCTGCGGTTCTTCGTTCGCACTGGCAGACCCTATACTCCCTAAAAAGAACAGCATCAAAACAATCATAGCTGCAAGTCCTTTCTTTCCTGTCGCCATCTGTCTCATATTATTATTTTCCATTTTTTTTCAGATTTTTTTCCACTGAAACTAAAAAGAATACATCCAATAACAGGTATATCAAATAAAGTATTGTCGCCGCTAAAACAAAACGTTTGACTTCTATTTTCACGCCCAGCATGTAAATAAGCAAAGCGGCGAAAAACAAAAATATTTTTACGCCTTTCAACATCATATAAAGCGACACCATTTGACGGGGGTTAGCCACTCCCGCTTTTTTGTTGACAATTATAATTGATCGGAATCCGTAGAAAAACAGAAATACAATCATTCCTGCTATCCAATAATAAGGAATATTTTCCGAAAACAATTTTTCTTTTCCCGCTATCAAAGCCAAAATCAACAAGCAGGTAATACTGCATAAAACAATGCAAATTTTCTTCGTATCCAATGGATATTGTCCGCTCATTCCTGTTCCACACAAACGGTTACGATATTTTGCTTTGCTTCTACAAATCCGCCGTCGATTTTTAAGGATGTATCTTTTCCCTCGCCGCCATACTTTACCACTCCTTTTCCCAAACCGGAAATAATAGGGGCATGCCGTTCAAGAATCGTAAATATCCCTTTCATACCGGGTAAAACAACCCAGTCGGCTTCTCCGCTATAAAGCGTTTTTTCAGGGGATACAATGTCTAATTTCATTTTTCAAAGGCCTGTTTTATACTCTTTCTTCCAATTTTTTCCCTTTTTCAATGGCATCTTCGATCGTGCCTACATTCAAAAATGCTTGTTCAGGAAGATGATCCACTTCTCCATTCATAATCATATTGAATCCTTTGATCGTATCTTCAATCGAAACCATTACCCCCGGAACGCCGGAAAAAGCTTCGGCCATAAAGAACGGTTGAGAAAGGAAACGCTGTACGCGGCGCGCACGGTTTACCAGCTGTTTATCTTCTTCCGATAATTCTTCCATCCCGAGAATCGCGATGATGTCTTGTAATTCCTTGTATCGTTGAAGCAACTGTTTTACCCGTTGAGCCGTATCGTAATGTTCCAATCCCAATACGTTTGGATCCAAAATCCGAGAGGTAGAACTCAAAGGATCTACCGCCGGATAAATTCCCAATTCCGAAATTTTGCGGTCTAATACAGTTGTAGCATCCAGAAAAGCAAAAGTAGTAGCTGGAGCCGGATCGGTCAAGTCGTCAGCCGGAACATAGACAGCCTGCACCGAAGTAATAGACCCATTTTTGGTAGAAGTAATGCGTTCCTGCATTTTTCCCATTTCCGTAGCCAGCGTCGGTTGGTAACCCACAGCCGAAGGCATACGTCCCAACAAAGCCGAAACTTCCGAACCTGCTTGCGTGAAACGGAAAATATTGTCGATGAAAAATAAAATATCGTGACCCGCTTCGCCTCCACCTTGATCGCGGAACGCCTCGGCAATCGTTAATCCCGACAAAGCAACGGAAGAACGCGCTCCGGGAGGTTCGTTCATCTGTCCGAAAACCAAAGTCGCTTGCGATTTTTGCACCTCTTCGTAATCAATTTTGGATAAATCCCATTCGCCTCGTTTCATTCCTTCTTCGAAAGCCTTCCCGTAACGAATGACTCCCGATTCGATCATTTCGCGCAGCAAATCATTTCCTTCGCGGGTACGTTCTCCTACTCCGGCAAATACAGAAAATCCATGATGCCTTTTGGCTATATTATTAATCAATTCCATGATTAATACCGTTTTTCCTACGCCGGCGCCCCCAAATAAACCTATCTTGCCGCCTTTCAGATAAGGCGCCAGCAAGTCGACCACTTTGATGCCTGTGAAAAGAATTTCGTTGGAAGTGGAAAGGTCTTCAAACTTGGGAGGATCGCGATGAATGGGCTCGGTATTTTCATACGAAACACTTTTCATTCCGTCGATGGTTTCGCCAATTACGTTCAAAAGGCGCCCTTTTACTTGTTCTCCCACCGGCATGGAAATAGGAATCCCTAAACTGAGGACTTTCATTCCGCGAGAAATGCCATCAGTCGAATCCATGGCCACTGCGCGCACTGTTTCTTCGCCAATATGTTGCTGTACTTCGACAATTAATTTTTTACCATCAGGACGGGTAATTTGAAGGGCTTCATAAATTTTAGGCAGACTTTGGCTTGTTTGTCCGTAAAAAACATCCACTACAGGCCCTATCACTTGTGATATATAACCAAAATTCTCAGACATGAACAATATTATATTATATTTGTTTTAATCGTGCAAATTTAATCATTCTTGAACAAAGTACAAGTTTTTGAATTTATATTTTATCTATTTAATCTTAATTTTTCAAGAAAATCTTCCTTCTGATTCGATAAAAAAAGAAGGGGATTTGAAAGAACTTTTGCTTCATTGAAAATTTTTGGCATTTTTTTTGCTCGTTTCATGAAGAGAAAGTTTTTAGCGTTAAAAATTCTAAGTTATATGTACATTCGGGTAGAGAGAGGGGGCTATATGAAAAAAGTAAATTTACTATTTTGGGTTTGCATTCTTTATATTTTGGTTTCAGTTCGTTGCAACACAGATAAAATGAATATGAAAGAAAATCCTATTCATTTCGATTCTATACAAGTGGCCGAAACGTATTATCTTTTTGATGATACGACAAAAGCGGGATGTAACATTCAGATTTCTTTTACTTTTCCCGACTCGGCGGATAATCGACTGTTGAAACCGATACAAAATATTTTTGTAGAGCAATTTTTCGGAGATTCATTTAAAAATTTAAGCCCGGAACAAGCGGTTCTCAAATACATCAAACAGTACATCGAAGGTTTTAAAAGTGTGGAATCTCTTGATCACGACACGGTTGCAAACGATGACGAATATTATAAAGACGAAAGCGGCTATTCTTGTTATGCCCGATTGAAAGACCATATTCTTTTCAATCGGAGCGATTTCCTTTCCTTTACGGTTGAACTTCTTTCTTATGAAGGGGGCGCTCACAGTTCGAAAAGTATCTATGGATATGTTATTGATCTGAAAACAGGGGAATTGCTTCAGGAAGAACAATTTGCCGGCAACGAATATTATTCCCGCATTTCTGAAATTTTGATCGATAGCATTGTAAAAAGCAATGAAGTAGAAAAACCGGAAGATTTGGAAAATCTGGGATACAACAGTTTATCCGATATTCATCCGAACAATAATTTTACAATTGACGACAAAGGAATTACCTATTATTTCAATGAAAATGAAATTGGAGGCACTATGTTGGGACTCACGCAAATTTTCATCCCCTACGAAGAATTTAAACTATATCTGAACGAAGAGGCTCCCCTGAAAACGCTTTGGCGATAAAGACAATAAAGACGAACAGAACACGTTGTTAAAAAGAAAGAGAATTAAGCTATCGTAGACATAATAAAAAAATATTTTCCTGATTTAAGCGTCAAACAAATATCTCAGTTAGATGCTTTGTATGAGTTATATATCGATTGGAACAGCAAAATCAATCTTATTTCTCGGAAAGACAAAGAAAATTTATACGAAAGACATGTCCTTCATTCCTTGGGAATTGCAAAAGTAATTCGCTTTAAAGATCAATCTGCGATCTTGGATGCTGGAACGGGGGGCGGCTTTCCGGGTATCCCTTTAGCCATCTTATTTCCCCAAGTGCGGTTTTTGCTGTTAGACAGCATTGGGAAAAAAATATACGCCGCAAAAGATATTGCCTCTCAAATGGGTTTGGAAAATGTAGAATGTTGCCATGCACGAATAGAAGAAGAAAAGCGGACATTTGATTTTGTCGTAAGCCGAGCCGTCATGCCGCTCAACGATTTAGTAAAAGTGGCGCGAAAAAATATTGCATCCAAACAACAAAATGCTCTTCCAAATGGGTTTTTGTGTTTGAAAGGAGGTGATTTACAAGCCGAATGGAAAATATTCAAAAACAAAATCATTGAATATGAGTTGAGCGACTACTTTGAAGAAGCGTTTTTCAAAACCAAAAAAGTAGTCTATTTACCGGCTTAAGTTGTTGGCGTTTGTGGTACTCTTTTTTTGTTCCCTTTTTATTCTCTTTTTTAAGAAAAAAAATTCTTTTGCATTCCGTGTCGTGCATAAAAATTAGTTACTGATTTTTCCGAGGGGAAATAAGGGTGAGGCCGGTTAACATGGCATCGGCTATTAAGGGGACTTTTAGAGAATAAGAGGTTTATTTTAAATAAGATTAACAATACTCGCAAAAACAAAGAAAATGAATACAAAATCCGAATCGTTTGGGATGTGGGTGGATCGAGATGTCAATATAAAGAAAATTCGTCAAAAAGCATTTGAGCGTAAAACAAAATCATACGACAATGATGCTTTGTGATACGAATATATTTATTAGAAGAGAGATAGAAGAAACATTGCCGGGTATAAAACCTTACCGGCCGGAGGAATAAGAATATATGTTAAATTTGTTAAATTAGTTACACTACACTTTAGCTATAAGCTTGTTATTAATAATAAAACTAAATACTTGCTCCCGCAGATTGCGTGCTACAGGTATTTCATAAGAGGCGATATGGAGCGTATTTCCTTCGATTGAACTAATTCGTTCGATGTTAA
>WRFY01000045.1 GCA_009783445.1 Candidatus Azobacteroides sp.
CTAAGAAACTTCTAAACCATTTCAAAGCTTTTAATCTCGCTTTCTTTTATATCAACTTTGGGTTTGTTTAATAAGCATACTTTGTAGAACACCACCTCAATTTTTTATTCGTCCGCGTAAATTCGGCAAGAGCTTGTTTTTCTCTATGCTTTCGCATTATTACGATTTGAACCAAGCAAAAAAGTTTGAATCCTTATTTGGTCCTTTTTATATTGGCAAAAATCCTACTTCTTTGTATAATAGCTACTTGATTATGCAATTCGATTTTTCTGGCTTGAGAACCGATTCGGAAGAAAGTTTTGCTTCCGATTTCAATCGAGAAATTGAATGGACGGTATATTTTTTCCTATCCAAATATGCAGACATACTTCCGAATGTGGAAGATTTGAAGGCTAAAATAGAAGACAAAAAAACTGGATCAAGTACTTTAGAATTAGCCTATTTGGCAGCAACTGTAACGAATAACAAAATTTTTATCATTATCGACGAATACGACCATTTTGCCAACGACCTCATTGCTATGGGAAGTCATGCGGGCGAGGATGTCTATCGCCGCATGGTACGCGACTTTATGGATATTTATCTGCAACGCAGCCCTTTATTGCCCGACATTCCTTACGAATGGGTTTGGGAAATCAAATACTTGAAAAAGAGTGATGAAGCTTCTTTAGCGGAGAAAAAGAAAGCAGCGCGGGTGCAATTGGAAAAATACCGACAATCGCAACTCTTCTCTTCCCGCACGGATGTACGTTATTTGTCATTGATATTTATTGGAAAAGACGCCTACGAAATAGAAGAAATATAAAAAACTGGAGGCTGTCTCAAACGCAATGACACGATTCTTTTAGACAAGCCCCCAGAAGATTATTCAACAGATTATTCAACAATTTTTATAATGATCATGATAGCCTCAACTATTTAATTTCCCAAGTATCTCCCGATTTCAGAAACTCGTTCAAGTTGCGTACTTTCGTTTGATTTTTTACCTCTTCGATTTGATTTTCCATATCGCGATCGTAAACTGGCGCTTCCACATCCCGAATGACTCCCAGCGCTACCGGCAAGGTATCGCCATCCATCAAAGAGAGTTTCAGGTGGAGCGTAGGATCGGAAGTAGCGGCGTCGTGCACTAAAATGTCGTTTAAGGTATAGCCGTTTTCGCCAATAGTCACCGCTTTCAGGTTAAAACCGTCCTGAACTATTCCCTTGTTGTTCTCTTTTCCGTAAATCATTTTTTCTCCATGGCGGAGAAAGATGGTTTTATCAGCTCTATTTTCCCGGTTGGTAATCGACTCGTTGATTCCATCGTTAAAAATTACGCAATTCAAAATAATTTCCACAACGGAAGTACCCGAATGTTTCGCAGCAGCCGCCATGACCTCCGGCGAATTTTTCATATCGGAATCAATTGTGCGGGCAAAAAAAGTTCCTCTTGAACCAATCGTCAGTTCGGCAGGACGGAAAGGATCTTCTACCGTTCCATAGGGAGACGATTTGGAAACAAATCCACGAGCGGAAGTAGGAGAATATTGACCTTTAGTTAAACCGTATATTTTATTATTCATCAACAAAATATTGATGTCGACATTCCGTCGGACGGCATGAATGAAATGGTTTCCGCCAATCGCCAAGCAATCGCCATCGCCTGTTGCCAGCCAGACCGATAATTGAGGATTGGCTACTTTCGTGCCGGTGGCGATAGCCGCTCCGCGACCGTGAATGGTATGAAAACCATACGTATTCATATAATAGGTCAAACGTGACGAACAGCCAATGCCCGAAATGACAACTGTCTGATGAGGCGCTATTCCCAATTGCGACATCGCTTTGTGTAAATTGCTTAATACGCCGAAATCGCCGCATCCCGGGCACCAGCGCACCAGTTGCGCGCTCTTAAAATCCTTTGCTTGATATATTGTTTGTTCTGACATAAGTATCTTTTTTGATTGGCTATTTGCTGTTAATTAAGTCGTTAATTTCTTCTACCAAACGGGATACGAGAAAAGGCTGACCTTTTATCCGGTTGAACTGGTAAGGATTGAATCCGCCGATTTTCGAACGTAGATATCCGGCAAATTGACCTGTATTTTGTTCGATTACCAACACCTTCTTGTACTTCCGCATAATTTCTGCCGTATTTTTAGGCAAAGGCTGAATATAGCGGAAATGGGTGAAAGCTACTTTTCCTCCTGCTCTCCGGACTTTAGCTACCGCCTCGGACAAATGTCCATACGTTCCGCCCCATCCCAAGACCAATACATCGGCATCTTCGTCGCCCCAAACTTCCTGCAAGGGAATGCAATCGGCTATTTTATCTATTTTAACTTGACGCGCATTCACCATTTTTTGATGATTGAGAGGATCTGTGCTGATGGCTCCGGAAGCATAATCTTTTTCCAGCCCTCCGATTCGATGCGTAAAACCTTCTGTTCCGGGAATAGCCCAGTAACGTACATTATTTTCCGAATTACGCAGGTACGGAGTCCATTTGTTTTGCATATCTGGAGTGACATATGGAGGTTTGATTTCAGGATAATCATCCAAGTCTGGAATTCTCCATGCAGAAGAACCATTGGCAATGTATCCATCTGTCAATAAGATAACGGGAGTCATGTGTTCCAATGCAATTTTAGATGCTTGAAAAGCGGAATCAAAACAGTCGGTGGGAGAAATAGCCGCCATGACCATTGCCGGACTTTCGCCATTTCGTCCATACAAGGCTTGCATCAAGTCGGTTTGTTCGCTTTTAGTTGGCATACCCGTCGAAGGCCCAGCTCGTTGCACGTCTACTACAACCAAAGGAATTTCAGCCATTACTGCCAGACCAATGGCTTCGCTTTTCAAAGCCAAGCCGGGACCGGATGTACTTGTTGCCGCTAAATTACCGGCGAAGGAAGCGCCGATAGCCGTACAAATGCCCGCAATTTCGTCTTCGGTTTGCATGACTTTTACGCCCAAATCTTTTCTGGCAGCCAATTCCTGCATGATGTCGGTAGCCGGAGTAATAGGATAAGAACCCAGAAACAAAGGTAATCCTGCTTTTTCGGCGGCGGCGATCAAACCATAGGCTGTTGCTTTATTTCCGTTTACATCGGTATAAATACCCTTTTTGTGCGGAGTTGTTTCGATGCGATACGTCGATACGCTCGCATGGATGTTATGTCCATAGTTAAAGCCCGCCTGCAAAATCAGTAAGTTGGCTTTCAATATATCCGGTTTCTTTTTGAATTTTTCGGATAAAAATTTTTCCGCCGATTGCAAAGGACGATTAAACAACCAACAAACCAAACCTAAGGCAAAGATGTTTCGGCTGCGGATAGCTTGTTTTTGATCCGCGATGCCGCTCAATCCTTCTTTGCAAAGCTGCGTAATAGGAGCCGCTACCACCTGAACGAAAGTAATTCCTAATTCTTTGAAGGGATCGTCGGTCGTAAACATTGCTTTTCCCATGTCTTCTTTTTGGAAAGAATCTTGATCAATAATCACTACCGAATCCGGTTTGAGAAATTGGGCATTTACCTTTAAGGCAGCGGGATTCATAGCAATTAGCACATCTGCTTTGTCTCCCGGCGTAAACACTTCTTTGGCGCCCAATTGCATTTGGAAACCGGAAACGCCGCTCAATGTTCCGTGTGGAGCTCTAATTTCTGCTGGATAATCGGGAAAAGTAGTGATATAATTACCCCTCTCGGCAGAAAGGTTGGAAAAAATAGCGCCTGCCAATTGCATTCCGTCGCCGGAATCTCCTGAAAATCGGATAACTACATTTTCCCGTTCTATAACCTTTATCTCTTGTATCATAAAAAAATAATAAATACGTGGCTTGTTGAGTTTGTGTTCTTTATGTCTTAACAAATCACCAGCAAAGATAAGATTTAATTTGAAAACCTGGAAAATAAATATACTAAAGTTCACCATTGAGCTTTGAAAGCCAACTTGCGCCGCCAAGCGCTTGTAAAAATCAAAAAAGAATGATATATTTGCAAATCGCAGTTGTCTCTAAACTGCAAATTGTCTAAAATTTTGCAATATGTACAAACATTATTTCTTTTCAATATTAATCGCATTCAGTATGGCTGCTTGTACAAATTCGTCCAAAAAATCTATTATTTCTCAACAAGCTGTTGATCAAGTGATTGCAAAGCTTTCGGAGCAGGAGAACGCCAATAAAACTTTGATCGGCAAAGGGGTTTATCAAGTAGCCCGTCTCTGGCAGGAAACAGACGGAAATGAAGAAGATTTTATTCACTATTGTCTGGGGCACTACATTTCAGACTCGGCAGAAAAGCAAAAAGTTTTCTTGAAAATCAGCGAATATCTGGAATATATCTGGGGATATTTCAATGAAATGACGCTCCAACTGCAACGGAATGTTCATGAAAATACCGGTTCTTTACAACCTATAGATGAAATTTTTGCCGCTTACAATCCCAATACGCATTTCAGCGACGATTTTTATGCGAATAAATTGGCCTTTTTTATAGCGCTTAATTTCCCTCAATTGTCGTTGGAAGAAAAAGAAGCCTTGGGAAACGACCGTTTGGCGTGGGCGTATGCTCGTTTGGGCGATCAGTTTACTTCCCGTATTCCTGCTGCCGTACAGCAAGCTTATTCACAGGCTAATAGCGATGCCGATATATACATTTCGAGTTATAATATTTATGCAGGCCATCTGTTGGATAAAAAAGGAGAGAAAATTTTTCCAGAAGACATGGTTTTATTGGCTCATTGGAATTTACGGGACGAGATCAAATCAAATTATAGTAAAGGTGCGGAAGGCTTGGATAAACAACAAACCATTTACGAAGCCATGAGACGAATCATCTCGCAGGAAATTCCAAAGGAAGTCATTAATTCTGGCGATTACGATTGGAATCCGTTTTCCAATACCCTGTATCAGGCGAGAAAATCCATTGCCGGTACCCCTGAAAATACCATCCGTTACGAAAAATTTATAAATAATTTCAAGGCATTGCAAGCGATGGATGCCTATACAGGAAATACATACATCGAACGTAATTTCTCGGAAAATATGGAAATTTCGGTGGAAGACGCCGAAACGTTGTTCCGGACATATCTTTCCGCTCCCGAATTAAAAAATCTTGCGCAAATTGTCGAAAATCATTTGGGACGCAAATTGGAAGCTTTCGATATCTGGTACGACGGGTTCAAACTGCGAAGCAACTTGAACGAAGACAAACTCAGCGAACAAATCCGGAAACGTTATCCGGATGCCGCAACAATGGAAAAACTGTTGCCGGTTATTTTAACTCAACTGGGTTTTAGTCGAGAACGAGCCGAATACATAGCCGACAAAATAGAAGTAGACGTTGCTCGCGGTTCGGGACACGCCTGGGGAGCCGCCATGAAAGGCCAAAAATCGCATTTGCGAACGCGCATCCCGCCGGAAGGAACGGATTACAAAGGGTACAACATTGCCATTCATGAATTTGGACACACGGTAGAACAAACGCTCTCTCTCTACGACGTAGATTATTACCTCCTGAGCGGCGTTCCCAATACTGCTTTTACTGAAGCTTTGGCTTTTGTGTTTCAAAAACGCGATTTAGATTTATTGGGAATTCCAAACGAGAATCCCGAAAAAGATGCGATGGATATTTTGGACAAAGCTTGGCAATTGTACGAAATCACGGGCGTTTCTCTTGTGGATATTTCTGCTTGGAAATGGCTCTATGCCCATCCGAAAGCCAATCCTGAACAACTGAAAGAAGCCGTTCAGCAACTGGCCAAAGATGTGTGGAACGAATATTTTGCACCGGTATTCGGCATACGAGACGAACCGATTTTGGCCATTTATTCCCACATGATCAGTTATCCTTTGTATTTATCCGCATATTCGTTCGGGCAAATCATTGAGTTTCAATTGGAACAGTATTTGGAAGGTAAAAATTTTGCCAAAGAAGTCGATCGTATTTTCCGCTTGGGACGTCTGACTCCCAACCAATGGATGATAGAAGCTACCGGCCAACCGCTTTCTGTTGAACCGTTGTTGAAGGCATTACGGAAGATTCAGCGATAAAAACAAGAAGGCTTGCTAAATTAGTATTCCAGCAATCCTTCCGGCAATTCGACGTAGATTTTTTTCTGTTTTTCATCAATATGGGCGATAATATCGTCTGTTGCGGGGATAAGTAATTCGTCATGATCCTTCTTGATTACAAACAAGGCATTCAGCGTGGACGTGTCGACCTCGGCAATAGATCCAATTTCTCCTTTCCGTTCATCGATCAAAGTGAATCCAGTAAAATACTCCCATGAATGCCCGTCCTCGGCAGGGTTTTCTTCTATATATTGCTTGGGAAAATAGACCTCTTTTTGTGCTAATAAACGAACTTGAGCGTCGGAAGACTTGCCTTTTAACAGGATTAGCGCTGTCGAATCGGAAATAAAACGGGATTTTTCTATTTTGAACGGAACAAAAATACCATCCAATTCACAAATTAAAAAAGGACAAGCTTCATTATCGAACGAATCGTTTGTGAAGTAAAAAGAAATCTCCCCTTTTATTCCGTGAGGCCTACCGAATCGTCCTATTTTAATTAAATCGCCGCGTAGAATCATAAATGATATTTTTTGTTAAATCCGCGTTATTCTCGCACCTAAGGCATTCAGCCGTTTGTCGATCTCTTGATATCCACGATCAATTTGGTCTATATTATGAATCTGGCTTGTTCCCTCCGCGCTCATAGCCGCGATCAACAAGGCAATACCCGCGCGAATATCCGGCGAAACCATGTTGGCTGCACGCAAAGGATAACGGCGGTTAGAACCGATGACTGTCGCTCGGTGCGGATCGCACAGAATGATTTGCGCACCCATATCGATCAATTTATCTACAAAAAACAGGCGGCTTTCAAACATTTTTTGATGAATCAGAACGCTTCCGTTGGCTTGGGTAGCTACTACCAAAAATACACTCAACAAGTCGGGCGTCAATCCCGGCCATGGAGCATCGGCGATCGTCAGAATAGAGCCATCGATAAACGTATCAATGGTATACGATTCTTGAGCGGGAACAAGGAGGTCATCTTCTTCTTGATGGACTGTAATTCCAAACTTGCGGAAAGCATCGGGAATAATTCCCAAATTATTGAATGAAACCGATTTAATGCGTACCTCCGAAGCGGTCATGGCTGCCATTCCTATAAAACTTCCGACTTCGATCATATCGGGCAAAATGGTATGTTCACATCCTCCAAGGTTTTCAACTCCTTCTATGGTCAATAGATTGGAAGCAAGTCCTCCAATTTTGGCTCCCATCGCAATCAACATTTTAGTCAGCTGCTGAAGATATGGTTCGCATGCGGCATTGTAGATCGTCGTTTTTCCTTTCGTCAGGACAGAGGCCATTAAGATATTGGCGGTACCGGTTACAGACGCTTCGTCCAACAACATATAAGCGCCTTGCAATTGATCGGCTTTCACTTCATACGCTTGGCGATCGTTGTTGTAGTGAAATTCAGCGCCCAACTTCTGGATTCCCAAAAAATGCGTATCCAATCGACGGCGGCCAATCTTGTCTCCTCCGGGTTTTGCGATCACAGCATAGCCGAAGCGAGCGATCAACGGCCCTACCAACATAACTGAACCCCGCAGCGATGCGCTTTTCTTGAAAAATGCATCGGTATGAAGGTAATCCAGATTCACATCGTCAGCTTGAAATGTATAGGTTCCCTGCTTCGGAGTGTCGGTTTTAACTCCCATTTCACTTAACAATACGATTAAGTTGTTCACATCCAAAATATCCGGAACATTGTGAATGGTTATTTTTTCAGGAGTCAATAAAGTGGCGCAAATAACCTGCAAGGCTTCATTTTTAGCTCCTTGCGGAACAATTTCACCCGACAGACGACGCCCGCCTTCAATAATAAAAGAAGCCATTTTTATTTGTTTTGCCTGCGAGTCAGGTTCTTATTTTTTTTAGAAAGGATATCCTTCGATTCCGTCAATTTGTGAGAATCTTCGTCCAGCACAATATGTCCCTTAGAAAGAAATTCTAAATCCTTAAAAATTTTTTGGTCGTCAACCACTTCTTTATTCCATGTAAGGAAAGATTTTTTCATGTGATTGGCCAACAATCCAATAAGATATTCTTTTTGTTCGCTGTCCTCGTATTCGGTCGCTTTCCGAATCATCTTTTCCAGATTCTTGCCGTAATGTTTGTAATGAATGGATCCCTGGGGATAAGGCAATTTTTGGGGTTTTATATACAAGTCGTCCCGTTTGATCACCTCATAAGGATAATCAATATCCAACGCAAAATTCGACATGATGGCTAAATGATCCCAAAGAATGTGTTTGAAATCATTTACATCCCGCAGGTGCGGAAACATGTTTCCCATGATATTGATAATCGTATCAGCGCAGCGCGTCCGATCTTCTCGGTTGGCGATGGAAACGCAATAATCTACCATGTTTTGAATATTTCTTCCGTATTCAGGCAAAGGCATCCGTTTTTCCTGTGTATTATACTTTAATCCTGTCATTAATAATTTGATTTCTTATTATACATTATTTTTTTTATTTTCGTAAGTAGAGATATGTATCGACTTTTTTATATGCGCAAAATTCCAATGCAAAGATAAGCAGATTATTCCAGTTATAAAACAGAAATGTCCGAATTCATCCGTTTTATCAACATCATTTGCGTTCCAAAAAAACTTTATTTTTTGCAACCGTTGCCTGAAATTCTTTTAGATAAAACGGCTCGAAATACGCGACATCTACAAATTTTTTCCGCATAAATGCTTCTTCCGCTAAGGGAATCATTGCCGCGGCGGTGGGATAAATAAAATCAACGAATTGAGCATTGGGCGATTGGATGAGCGAACGGCATTTATTCGAACCATCTCCGCAAAACAAGACGGAGCGTTTTTTCAAATATTCCTCATAACTGTCTTTTTCCACTATTTCTGCTTGTACCGGACGAATTTCACGGAGATGAATGTCATATAGAGCAGCATATACTTCCATTCTTCGAGCATCTATCATCGGGCATAAATAGGGATAGTCCTCAGCGTTTACCCCTTTCGCGCCTTCAGGAAGCAGTATTTTTGCGACGGCATGCGCCAGAATGGTTAAAGTAGGAATAGCTATCAACGGGATGCCTTTCCCGTAACACAATCCCTTCGCTTCCGAAACTCCAATCCGCAATCCGGTATAAGAACCGGGACCGGAACTGACGGCCACCGCATCGATCTCCTTGCAATGGGTTCGTGCATAGGTTACTGCCTCCCATACGAAAACACCCAATTGAGAAGCATGAGAAGCCTCCTCCTGCCGTATGCGCTCGAAAACCCGTTCTCCCTCTATGCTTAAGGCAACAGAACAAGTTTTTGTTGAAGTTTCAATTGAGAGTAGAGAAATCATTTTTCAATAAAAAACAAATTTTGAGGCAAAGTTATTCATTTATTTAGATAAAAAAGCTACATTTGCAAAAAGAATTTGAAAGATGATTCAATCAATGACGGGTTTTGGAAAGGCGGTAGTGGAAGTAGTGAATAAAAAAGTAAGCATCGAACTTAAATCACTCAACAGCAAACAATTAGACTTGAACGTGCGAATGCCGAGCATTTATCGTGAAAAAGAGTTGGAAATCCGGACTCTCCTTTCCCAAGTGATTGAACGAGGAAAAGTAGAATGTTTGGTTTCTGTCGAACACATAGATCCGGCCGCCTCCTCCAAAATCAGTGAGAGCGCTATCCGAAGTTATTATGGACAGATCAAGGAAGTAGCCCATAATTTGGGAGTAGACATTCCAAATGATTGGTTTTCAATTATTTTTCGTCTTCCAGACGTGGTGAAGACGGAGGTAGGCGAATTCGACGAAAGTGAATGGGAAACAGTTTATGACGCTTTTGAGAAAGCGCTGAAAGCTTTAATGAAGTTTCGTACGCAAGAAGGCACAGCGCTGGAAGAGGTTTTCAGAAATAAAATTGGCGCTATAACTGAACTTTTGCAGGAAATTGATAAATACGATTCAGATCGCATAGAGAAAATCAAGATGCGTTTGATAGACGCATCAAAAAAATTAGACGTTTCTTATGATGAAAATCGTTTTGAACAAGAAATGATCTACTATATTGAACGATTAGATGTAAATGAAGAAAAGGTACGCCTGGGTAATCATCTGAAATATTTTATGGAAACAATGGAGAGTGAAAAAAAACAAGGGCGCAAACTTGGTTTTATTGCACAGGAAATTGGGCGCGAAATCAATACATTGGGATCCAAATCCAACGACGCGGAGATGCAAAAGATTGTTGTCCGAATGAAAGATGAACTGGAACAAATGAAAGAGCAAATATTAAATGTATTATAAATTATTAATCATGAATTGTAAATTGCTGCCGCTCGCAAAAAATAATTCACCATTCATACAATTCAAAAAGAAGTGAAAGGAAAGCTAATCATTCTTTCCGCGCCATCGGGTTCGGGAAAATCAACAATTATCAGTCATATTTTGGAGAAAGGATTACCTCTGGAATTTTCCATTTCTGCTACCAGTCGTCCTCCGCGTGAGAAAGAAAAAGAGGGGAAAGAATACTATTTTTTAACGCCGGAAGAATTCAAAAGAAAAATACAAGAAAATCTTTTTCTTGAATACGAAGAAGTGTATCCCGATTGCTTTTACGGGACTCTAAAGTCAGAAGTAGAAGATAAGCTGGAACAAGGCAAAAATATTATTCTGGATGTGGATGTTGCAGGAGGATTGAATATCAAGAAAATATATGGATCAAACGCCTTGCTGATTTTCATTCGTCCGCCTTCTATCGAAGAATTGCAGAGACGGCTGGAAAAACGGGGCACTGAAACAGAAGAGGTCATCCGAGATAGAATATCCAAAGCGGCTTACGAATTGGAGTTGGCTTCTCAATACGACACGGTTATTGTAAACAATGATTTAGCGACAGCTATAGAAGAAACCATATTAATCATCAATAAATTTATAACATATGAAAATAGGAATCTTTCCGGGATCGTTTAACCCGGTACATGTAGGACACTTGGCAATAGCAAATTACCTTGCTGAATATGAAGATTTTGATCAAATCTGGTTTTTGATTACTCCGCAAAATCCATTAAAGAAAAAAAATGATTTATTGGATCATCATTTCCGTAAGAAATTAATCGAAGAATCCATAACGGATTACGAAAAATTTTATATTTGTACGCTTGAATGGGAGATGCCTCAACCCTCCTATACAATTAATACATTGCAAAAATTGCGCGTGCTTTACCCGCAACATTCATTTGAATTGATCATCGGTTCCGATAATTGGGCTACATTCCACCGTTGGAAAGATTATCAGATCATTTTGAAAAACTTTAAAATAGTGATTTACCCCCGAAGAGGTTCCGACCGCATGATCAATAATTATCCGAATGTACGTCTTTGTAAAAATGCGCCTAAAATCGAAATATCTTCCACTTTTATTCGCAAAGCAATCACTGCAGGAAAAGACGTTCGTTTTTACATGCCTACGGGTACTTTTGTCGAAGTGGTAAACAGCGATTTTTTTAATCTTCAAAATGATAAAAGCGAAATGGAAAATGATGCGTGACTTTTCAATGTTTTTCAATCGTTAAAAATCGATTTTACTTTTATCTGCTTGTTCGAGGCTGTATCAAAAGTCTTTTAAGTTGAATAACAGACTTGAGATACACCCTCTTTTTTAGGGAAAACACGAACAATTCATTCACTCTATTTTTCATGTAATGGTTTTTCCGAAAGGAGTTAAAGCCAATACCGCCATTTTAAAATGTTGCATGCCGAATGGAATACCAATAATGGTGATGCACAAAAGCAAGCCGAACAGCAAATGCGAGAGGCAGATCCAAATACCGCCTATCAGAACCCAAACCACATTCATGAGTATCGACAAACAACCATTGGAGCTTTCTCCCTCGCTTACTTGGCTACCGAAAGGCCAAAGCGCCAATAACGCCAATTTCAGTGTCTGCATTCCGAAGGGAATGCCAATAATAGTTATCATCAACAGAAAACTGGCCGCACAATATTCTACGGCTATCAGCAAGCCTCCAAAGACCAACCAAATAATATTTCCTAAAAACTTCATATTCAGTTATAATTAAATTAATTCATAATTTATCCGTCAAAGTTTTGCTTGGATCATAATGCAAAAGTAAGTGTTTTTGTTTTAATATCCCTTAAATCCGCAAGCAAAAAATTACGAATATTTTGTCGTTATTGATGCAATTAAAATAAAAAAGCAGACCATAGAAACCCCTTTTTTGGTGAGCATGCACAGCAATCCCCCCTCGCATAAATGGTGGCAATGTCCGGAAAGTAACTCGTATTCATTTTATAAGTTTTTTTAGCGTCGAATTTTTCATGTTCAATGATTTGATTATCGTAATCGAAATCGTACAAAGCGTATCAGCGCTTGCTACTTCATTGCCGGGTATTGGCTCCAAGGTTGGTCGAAAATGCTGTTGAATATCCTCGGCACATTCGCCTCTGCTGAGGCGGAGATTGAAAAAATTACCAATCAAATTACCGTAAAAATACCCTTTGGTTGAAACTTGAATGCCAAGTTGACGGTCTATGAAATTTTGTATATATCTCTGTCGCAAAATTTAAATGTTAGGGAATGGCGGGTCAAG
>WRFY01000046.1 GCA_009783445.1 Candidatus Azobacteroides sp.
TTTAAAAAATATCGTATTAAAATTTATCAGTCATATTTTTTTGTATATATATAATACACAATTATTTATTATATTTTTCCTACCTGAGTAGTAACTCAATTGAACGTATTTTCTACCCCTCTGTATGCACAGGCATGCAACCGTTTTGGCTGCATATCTATGGGAGGGGAAGGGGCGTTATTATATTATTTTTCCCTACACAGCGTTTTTTCAAATATTCCGTTATATTTTTGTAACATGTTATTCACACAAGTGTAATGGATTCTTAAAGGAAGTGTCAATCTACCCCCGTATTTTTGTTTCGTCAAATTAAATCGCTCCAAGAGATGAGAAAATTTATGGTAATAGTATTGTCTTGCGCATCGGTATTTTCTGCGGGTGCGCAAGAAGCGGAACTAAGTCCTATTGAAGAAGTTCAAAGGAAAATAGAGGATATTGAAAATCAAGTGATTCAATTAAACAAATTGAAGATATCAGGGTTTATCCAGGCGCAATACCAGTATGGAGAAGCTGCTGCGGATGGAATTAACTTCAAATTGGCCAAGAAAGCGAATGCGTATGAGAGCAGCGCTTTCTATCCGGGAACAACCGATTACAAGGGTTTGGACGATTTTAACCGCTTTGGCATCCGTTGCGGACGTTTCAAATTTACCTACGAAGAGGGGATTGTTTCCGGCGTGGCTCAGATAGACATAACCGATAAAGGAATAAACGATCCGAATGTTCCGGGTCGAAATGTAGTTCTGTTCAAAGATTTGTACATCCATGTGAAAGACCCATGGATAGGAAGCAATTCCTTCAGAGTAGGCGTTTTCGAACGCTCTTTTGGAAATGAGATCGACTATTCATCTTCGCGCCGCGAAACGCCGGAACGCGGACGCGCCGCTCAATCGATTTTTCCAGAAGAACGCGATTTAGGCCTCTTGCTTACTTTGCAAGCTGCAAAAACATCTGCATGGAATTTTCTGAAATTAGAAGCGGGTTTGTTTACCGGAAACGGCATCAAGCCTCAAATCGACAATCACATGGATTTTTTGGGACGTTTATCGGCTACGAAAAATATCGGCAGCAACGCGTCGATCCGAGGCGGCGTTTCGTTTTACCGAGGCGGTGTACTGCAATCGGATAGTTCGACTTACGAGATGCGCGGCAATCGGTTTGTTCTGGAGAGCGACAGCCGTACCAATATAGGTAAATTAGCCAAACGGCAGTACCTGGGTTTCGACGTTCAATTCAACATGATCACAGAGGCGGGATTGAGCCAAATACGAGGCGAATATGTATTTGGCGAACAACCGGGGACTGCCCGCTCTTCTTATAGTTTCGGATTGGACGACATTCCCAGCGGACCCGTTTACATGCGTAACGTAAGAGGAGGTTATGTACTTTTGGTGCAGGATTTAGGACGATCGCCCCTCACTGCGTTAGCGAAATACGACTGGTATGATCCCAATACCGGCGTATCGGGCAATAATATCGCGGCGCCTAATTTGCTTACAAATGAAACGGATCAGCCCACCGTAGCGGGAGCCGGCGATGTAGCGATGTCGAATATAGGAGTGGGACTTGTGTGGCGCATCAATTCGGCTCTCAAACTGACGGCTTATTACGATTTTGTCAGCAATGAGAAAACGAAAAACAGCAAAAATTCGACTGTGTCGGAGACGGACAGCCGCATCACGCAATATGGATGGGAAGGCAACCGAAAAGACAATGTCTTCACCTTACGTTTACAATATAAATTTTAATACAAAGAAATATGAAACAGTTTATTCTTACAGTTCTTATTGTTATTTTGAGTTTGCCGCTGATCTATGCGCAGAAACTCAAAGGTTCGGATACCGTTCTTCCTCTATCGCAAAAAGAAGCCGAACGTTACATGAAAGCAAATCCTTCGGCCAGCGTGACGATCACGGGAGGAGGAAGCGGAGTAGGTATTGCCGCTCTGATGGAAGGTACGACCGATATTGCCCAGTCGTCCCGTAAAATCAAATTCGACGAAAAACAAAAAATACAGGAAAGCGGCAATACGGTCAAAGAAGTAATCATTGCTTACGATGCTTTGGCAGTCATTGTCCATCCCAGCAACAAAGTGAAAAATCTTACGCGGGAACAATTGGACGGAATTTTTACCGGTAAAATTACCAATTGGAAAGAAGTGGGTGGAGAAGACCTGAAAATCATTCCCTATTCGCGGGAAACGTCTTCGGGAACTTACGAGTTTTTCAAAGAAAGCGTATTGAAAAACAAAAATTACAAAAGCGGCATTATGAGCATGCCGGCAACCGGAGCAATTGTTCAGTCGGTCAGCCAAACCAAGGGAGCCATCGGTTATATCGGCTTGGCTTACCTCAACAAAGAAGTCAAGGCGATCGGCGTTTCTTACGACAAAGGAAAAAGTTATGCCCTGCCTTCGATCGCCACAGCGAAGGATGGAACTTATCCCATTGTTCGTCCGCTTTTCTATTATTATATAGCAAAATCTGAAAAAAAGGTCAAACCGTTCCTTGATTACGTACTTTCGGCGACAGGGCAGAAAACAGTAACCGAAATCGGCTTTATTGCATTATAAAATGAAACGTATTCTCGAACGTATTGTTGAATTGTTATTAACAATCAGCGGAGCGATAACGACCATCGTTATTCTGCTGATTGTTGTTTTTCTTTTCAGGGAAGGATTGGGTTTGTTCCAGAGTTCCAATGTAGAAAAAGGATACTGCTTATGCGTCAATACGGAAAATACAGTCCTGCAACTGACTCCTTTCCAGATTAAACAAATATTCGACGAGGAAATCGACAATTGGGAAAAACTGGGAGGCCCGGACGAAGAGATTGTTGTTTTTCGTTTCAGCGACTCCTTTCTCGATTCCTATTCGGAAGAAGAATTAGGAAAAAATCTGGAATTTCTTCCCGAAAAATTAGGAGAAGTCATCCGCGGAACGCCGGGTATTATTGCTTACCTTCCTGTTCAGTATCAACCCATCAACCAAAGAGGAGTAAGAATTTTACAGGACGGCAAAATCAAACTTTCCGATTTCTTAGGCGGAAGCGAATGGATTCCGACAGCGACGCCATCTCCTCAATTCGGCGTTCTTCCTTTGATATTGGGAACGTTGTGGGTCAGTCTTTTCGCCATTCTCATTGCTTTGCCTTTGGGATTGGGCGTAGCCATCTATCTTTCGGAATTGGCGGGAGAGCAGATGCGGAAAATTCTAAAGCCGGCAATCGAATTACTGGCCGGCATTCCGTCGGTAGTGTATGGTTTTTTCGGTTTGGTAATCATCGTTCCGCTCATCCAAAAAGGATTCCATCTGCCGGTGGGAGAAACGGCTTTCGCGGGGAGTATTATACTGGCTATCATGGCATTGCCCACCATTATCACCGTGGCGGAAGACGCCATGCAAACGACTCCTCAGGCGATGCGCGAAGCCAGTCTGGCTTTGGGCGCCAACCATTGGCAAACGATCTACAAAGTGATTATCCCCTACTCCATCTCCGGCATATCGGCGGCTGTTGTTCTCGGAATTGGCCGCGCCATCGGAGAAACCATGGCGGTATTGATGGTGACCGGAAATGCGGCGGTCATTCCTCACTCATTGTTTGAACCGGTGCGTACCATTCCGGCAACTATCGCTGCAGAATTGGGAGAAGCGCCGAGCGGAGGGCCTCATTATCAAGCCTTGTTTATGTTGGGTTGCATTCTGTTTCTTATCACTTTGGTGGTCAGCATCTCGGCAGAAATTATTTCCAAAAACAAATCGCAAGCAAAAGGAATATAGAATATGAACAAAAAAACCAGTCAACAAATAGCCTTTATTATTTTCAGAATATTGGGAATCTTCGTGGTTGGAATCTTATTCTGGATTCTGGGTTTCATTATTTACAATGGCATAGGCGTCATTAGCTGGAAATTTCTGACCGAACCTCCCAGCGAAGGAATGACGGGAGGAGGTATTTTTCCCGCTATCGTAGGAACGCTTTGCCTCATAGCTGGAAGTTCCATTGTCGCGTTTCCTCTGGGCATTCTCTCGGCCATTTATACGTCCGAATATGCGGGCAATGGATATATTATCAAATTTATCCGCATCATGACCAACAACTTGGGAGGCATTCCGTCTATTATTTTCGGATTGTTTGGCATGTCGCTATTTGTCAATACATTGGGATTTGGCGATTCCATTCTTGCCGGTTCGCTTACTTTGGGGTTATTGTGCTTGCCCTTGGTGATCCGAACGACGGAAGAAGCTTTGAAAGCGATTCCCGATTCATTCCGCACTGGAAGTCTGGCCTTGGGCGCCAGCAAATTGCAAACGGTCAACCGGATCATTCTTCCCATGGCGTTTCCCAATATCATCACCGGTTTGATTCTTTCGATTGGAAGAATTTCAGGAGAAACGGCGCCGATCCTTTTCACGGTAGCCGCTTACTTTCTCCCCAAACTACCGACTTCCATCTTCGACCAGGTCATGGCCTTACCCTATCACTTGTATGTGATTGCCGTCAGCGGAACCGATCTGGAAGCAAGCCGTCCCATTGCTTACGGAACGGCTTTGGTATTGATTGTGATCGTATTGATAATGAATTTAATGGCTTCCTTCCTGCGAAGAAAGCTTAAGAAATATTAAATTATGATTGAAGCAAAAAATGTCAATTTTTATTATGGCAACTTCCAAGCATTGAAAGACATCAGCATGGTTATGGACGACCATACGGTCACGGCTTTTATCGGTCCGTCGGGCTGCGGAAAGTCGACCTTTCTTCGTTTGTTCAACCGGATGAACGAGTTGATTGCCAATACCCGACTGACGGGAGAATGTCTTGTCAATGGAGAAAATATCTATCAGAAATCCATAGATGTCACCGAACTTCGGAAAAAAATAGGGATGGTATTTCAAAAACCCAATCCTTTCCCTCAATCCATATTCGAAAATGTCGCGTATGGTCTTCGGGTCGACGGAGTGAAGGATAAACACTTCATCAAACAACGGGTCGAAGAGTCGTTGGTGAGTGCGGCCTTGTGGAATGAAGTAAAAGACAAACTGAAAAAATCGGCTTTCGAATTGTCCGGCGGACAACAACAACGGCTGTGCATTGCTCGAGCATTGGCCATTTCTCCTTCCATCATTTTGATGGACGAACCGGCCTCGGCGCTCGACCCTATTTCGACTTCCAAAATTGAAGATTTGATCCATGTGTTGAAAAAAGATTACACCATTGTAATTGTTACGCACAATATGCAACAAGCGGCGCGTGTCAGCGACAAAACCGGCTTTTTTATGTTGGGGACGCTGATAGAATACAACGATACGCGAAAAATGTTTTTAAATCCGGAAAAAGAAGAAACTCAGAATTATATTACCGGAAGATTTGGATAAAATAAAAAAAAGAAAAAAATGAAACATACAGAAGAAGAATTGATATTCATCAAAGAAGAACTAAGCCAGATGTGGAGGTTGGTTCTTTCTCAAGTGGAAAAAGCCAAACAGTCTTTTTTGAACAACGATATTGAATTGGCGCGCGAGGTAGCGAGCCGTGAAAAACGGGTAGACTCTTTTGAATTGAAAATCGACAGCGACTGCGAAAATTACATTGCGCTTTACAATCCGGTAGCCATTGATTTGCGGCTAGTACTCTCGCTGATCAAAATAAGCAGTACTTTGGAACGGATCGCCGATTTTGCAGAAGGGATCGCGCGGTATGTGATCGAAGACGCTTGCAAAGCTTTAGCAAACGACTTGAAAGAGGAATTGCGCGTGGAAACCATGTTTGATACGGTCATCGAAATGCTTTCAGACAGTTATGTCGCTTTGGATTCGGAAAACACGCGGCTTTCGGGAAAAATCCTGTCGAAGGATGAAACGGTGGACGAAATCTACCACAATGCGGTCAAAATTCTGGCCAATTACCTGCGCAACAATCCGTCCGAAATCGAATGCGGATTGCAAACTATTTTAGTGATGCGAAAAATCGAACGCATCGGCGACCATTGCAGCAATATTGTAGAAGAAATCGTTTTTTATATTGACGCAAAAGTATTGAAACATAGCAACGACCACGAATAGTAAGCAATAACCGCCACAATCCAAGGGAAAACTTGCGTATTGAGCGGATAATAAGCGGACGATTGTTTATCTTTGCATGAAAATATAAGAAATTATGCACGAGAAAATTTTAATTGTGGATGATGGAAAAAACATTTGCGAAATACTGGAATTCAATCTCTCGAATGAAGGATACAAGGTCGAATGCGCTTATTCGGCCGAAGAAGCGATGCAAAAGTTGACCTCGGATTATTCGCTGATCCTGCTGGATGTGATGATGGGAGGAATATCGGGTTACAAAATGGCTGAATTATTGCGAAACGAAAACAATTCGATTCCCATCATCTTTCTGACGGCCAAAGATACGGAAAATGATATGCTGATGGGATTTTCGGTAGGCGCAGACGATTATATTTCCAAACCGTTTTCCATCAAGGAAGTGGTAGCAAGGGTAAAAGCTCTTCTCAAACGATCGGAAGCGATGCAAAAAAACAGCGAACCATCCGTCAAAAAGAATCAAATGGTCTTCGACGATGTAATCATCAATTTCGATACCAAAGAGTTGGTAATAGGAGAAGAAATCATCCCTCTCACGCGCACCGAATTTGAAATTATCACGCTTCTGGCGTCCAATCCATCGAGGGTATTCGAGCGAGAAGATATTATTGACAACATTTGGAAAGATGCTCCTTATATTACCGAAAGAACAGTGGATGTCCATGTCCGACGCCTGCGGAAAAAAATGGGCGACAGAGCTTCTCTCATCATCAGCCGTCCGGGATATGGATATCGTTTTAACGACCCTGTAAAATGAACAGGACTATAAAAATAAATTAGTTACAAATGAAACAAACTTTCACACAAAAACTTACACTTAGTTTTTGCCTTATATTAATCGCTTTTTCCATAGGCGTGATCATTTTTGAACATCAAAAAGAAAAAGTATACCGAACGGAAGCCTTGGAAGAACGATTAGACAGTTATACAGAAATTGCTTATCAATACATCGACAAATACTCCGGCGAATCGAATATGCGTCTGGATACTTTACTTTCGATTCTACCGGCGAATCTCCGACTGACCGTAATCGAAATAAACGGAAATGTTTTGTACGACAATCGCCTATATGATTATTCCACAGTAGAAAATCACGCCAACCGACCGGAAATCAAACTGGCGAAGGAAAACGGCAAAGGAAGTAATATCCGTATGTCCGACTCCATGCAAAAAAAATATTTATACTACGCCAAACATCTGGGAAACTTGTATATCCGGGTGGCCTTGCCTTACGACATTCATGTAAAGCATTTTCTACAACCAGACAACGCTTTTTTGTATTATTTGCTTGTTTTGCTCGTAGCCGGAACTTTATTCATCCGCTACATCGCCGGCCAATTCGGAAGAACAATTACCCGCTTGAGAGATTATTCGTATGCAGTCAACAATCAATTGTCGACAGATATTCCCGATTTTCCCAACGACGAAACCGGAGAGTTGAGCAAACAAATCGCCGAAGAATATAAACGTTTGAAAGAAAGTGAAACTAAACTGGCTATCGAACATGAAAAACTTTTGATGCACATCCAAAGTTCGGCAGAAGGGGTCTGTTTCTTTACTTCCGACCGGAAAGTCGCTTTTTACAACGGTTTGTTTCTTCAGTATCTAACCATGCTAAGCGATAATGCGGTTGTCGATTCGGACGGTATTCTGAACGATTACGTTTTTCAGGACATCCTCCATTTTATCAACAGCCAGACGAACAAGACTTATTTTGAAGCGCCTATCAACAAACAAGGAAAACATTTTACAGGGCGAGTTAATATTTTTGAAGACCGAAGTTTCGAAATTGTACTGAACGACAACACGAAACAGGAAAAGAACCGACTGCTTAAGCGGGAAATGACGGGAAACATCGCACATGAGTTGCGGACTCCTGTCACCGGCATTCGCGGTTATCTGGAAACGATCTTGAACAATCAGCTCGACCAGAAAAAAGAACATGAATTTGTCGCCAAAGCCTATGAACAAATTCTTATGCTTTCCGACTTGATCCGCGACATGAGTCTGTTGTCTAAAATCAATGAAGCGCCGAGCGCTTTCCGCTTCAAACCGTTCCGCTTGCAGGACATTATTGAAAAAGTAAAATCGGATCTGGACGAACCCTTGCGTACCAAAGGAATTACAATCAACTCAACGATCCCGCCCGATTTTACGATTGTGGGAAACGAAAGCTTGATTTATTCTGTCTTCCGCAACCTGATCGACAACGTAATCAGTCACGCGGGTGAAAACGTTGCGGTGAATATCCACAAATACAACCAAGAAGGCCGTTTTGCTTATTTTTCCTTTTCAGACAATGGGGTCGGCATTGCGGACGATAAGCACCTCAATCGTTTATTCGAACGTTTTTATCGCGTAAGCGAAGGACGCACGCGCGAAACAGGCGGTTCGGGATTGGGATTGGCCATTGTCAAAAATGCCATTAATTTTCACGGAGGAACGGTTTCCGTCAAAAACAGAATCCATGGCGGATTGGAATTTTTATTTCAATTACCCGTAGAATAAAAAGGATTTTCGTTACTTTTGTTCCTTCATTGAAAAAGCAGACGCATCCATTATGGAAAACAATTTATTCATTTACAATACGCTCACAAGAAAAAAGGAGTTGTTCGAACCTTTACTCGCTGATAAAGTAGGACTTTATGTTTGTGGACCAACCGTTTATGGAGATCCGCATTTGGGGCATGCGCGTCCTGCCATCACATTCGATATTTTATTCCGCTATCTAACTCAATTAGGATATAAAGTGCGTTATGTGAGAAATATCACCGATGTAGGGCATTTGGTAAACGACGCGGATTCCGGTGAAGATAAGGTGGCTAAAAAAGCGAAACTGGAAGATCTGGAGCCAATGGAAATCGCACAGTTCTATCTCAACCGCTATCGGAAAGCCATGGAGGCTCTGAATGTCTTGCCTCCCAGCATCGAACCGCTGGCAAGCGGTCACGTCATTGAACAGATTCAATTGGTAAAAGAGATTCTGAAACAAGGATATGCTTACGAAAGCGAAGGGTCGGTGTATTTCGATGTAGAAAAATACAATAAAGTATATCATTACGGCATCCTGTCGGGACGAAATATCGACGACCTATTGAAGTCTACGCGCGAATTAGACGGACAGGAAGAAAAGCGTCATATTGCAGATTTTGCCTTGTGGAAAAAAGCGTCGCCCGAACATATCATGCGTTGGCCCAGTCCGTGGAGCGAAGGTTTCCCCGGTTGGCATCTGGAATGTACGGCCATGAGCCGAAAATATTTGGGCGAAACGTTCGATATACACGGAGGAGGAATGGATTTAATTTTTCCCCACCACGAATGTGAAATCGCTCAATGCATGGCGTCGACAGGACACGAAGGCGTCCGGTATTGGATGCACAACAATATGGTGACCATCAATGGTCAGAAAATGGGAAAATCGCTGGGAAATTTCATCAATCTCGAAGAATTCTTTCAAGGAACGCATCCCTTACTGACCCAGGCCTATGCCCCGATGACCATTCGTTTCTTCTTTTTGCAAGCGCATTACCGGGGAACGGTCGATTTCAGCAACGACGCTTTGCAAGCTGCCGAAAAAGGCTTGTCGCGTTTATTGGATGCCTATCATCACCTCGAACAGTTGAAGGCCGCAGCTGCGGAATCCACTGTTCACATAGAACATCTGGTAAGCAAAAGCTTCGAAGCTATGAACGATGATTTGAATACCCCCATCGTTATTTCTCAGCTTTTCGAAGCTACACGGATCGTCAATTCGGCGCTGACCGGCCACATTCTGTTGACAGCCGGCGATATAGAACAATTAAAAGCATTTTTCAAACTGTTTTTATTCGACTTATTGGGAATCAAAGACGAATTAAAAGAGGAAAACGTTGCTTACGATTCGTTTGCCAAAGCAGTGGATTTATTATTGCAAATACGTTTGCAAGCCAAACAAAACAAGGATTGGGCTACGTCCGATCAAATCCGTACCGAATTAAACGCATTGGGTTTTGAAATCAAAGACGCCAAAGACGGGTTTGAATGGAGTTTGAAGGCTTAAGAAAATAATTTCCATGACTATCAAAGAATTTTTTAAGAACGACCGCTACGCGGCATTTTCCAAAATAGAGCTGTTGGAAGTAGAACCCGGAAGGGCGAAAGCTCAAATGCGCGTCCAGACGCTGCATCTCAATGCGGGAAATGTAGTACAAGGAGGCGCTATTTTCACTTTGGCGGATTTGGCCTTTGCAGCCGCCGTAAATGCTTATGGAAATCTTTCCATGTCGATCGAAACCAGCATTCGCTATTTCAAAAGCGTAGGAAGCGGAATTTTGTATGCGGAAGCTAAGATGATTCATTTGCACCGAAAATTGGCTACTTTCGAGGTCATTGTGACGAACGAAAAAAGCGAACAGATTGCTTTATTTACGGCAACAGCCTACCGCAAGGATATTCAATTGCCCTTTGCCGAAACGCCGGAATGAATCCTTTGCCGGAAATCGCCGATCCATTCTCTAGGAACGAAGAAGAACGCGCTCTCCTCGTCACAGCCGACGGTTCGCACACGCTTTTCTCAGCCGAACTGAACGAACATTATCATTCCATGAACGGCGCAATGCAGGAATCGCTCCATGTATATATTCATGCGGGATTCAACCTGTGTAAAAAAGAAGCGATCCGAGTATTGGAATTGGGATTCGGAACGGGTCTGAATGCTTTTCTAACAGCATTGGAAGCCGAAAAACGAAAAATAAAAGTTTCTTATATTGCCTTGGAAAAATATCCTCTATCTCCCCAAATAATCGAAAAACTGAATTATTCTCATCTAAACAAGAATTTATTTTCTGCTATCCATGCGGCAGAATGGGAAAAAGACTGTTTCATCAATCCTTTCTTTTCCCTGCAAAAAATAAAAATAGATTTCAGGGATTACGACTACCTCTGCCGTCCGGATGTAGTCTATTATGACGCTTTTGCTCCCGACAAACAGCCGGAAGTATGGTCGCAGGAAATATTCGACGCCCTTTACCGCACTCTGTCTGCGGGAGGAATTCTCACAACCTATAGCGCCAAAGGGACTGTTCGCCGAATGATGCTGCAATCAGGATTTCGGGTAGAACGGCTTCCCGGACCTCCCGGAAAACGGGAAATGTTGCGGGCTACATCCGCAAGGTCAAATTTTCTGAACTGAAAACACCTGTTATATGCTTTGCAGCTAAAATATTAAGTTTTTTTTTGCAAAGTTAAATCTTTTCAGTGAATTCAGAACGCAAGCTATTTTTTCAAGGTATTGCTTTATTTTGATAGTCTATTAGCGAAATTATTTATCTTTTTTATCCTCTTTTTAAAATAAAAACAGCTTTAGAAAATTTCTAAAGCCGCTAATATCTTAATGTTAGCCCAACTTTCACTTCTCACTCCACAAACTTCTTGTTAAAATGAGGTAAGAACGATTATTCGGGCGGCGGGTGTGTCCTACAAATTTTTATTTTCTTGAATGGCGCCTGTTTTAGTTTCAATGCCGTGTATATCCGTTCAGCTTGCTTTGTTGGCTTACTGCATTGCCTGAGGATGACTTTTTCCCCGAGAGCGTTGAAGGCTTCAGTGGTCACCAGTTTCTGTGTAGACATGCGGCGCACGATTTCCGTCCAGTAACAATTTTCGCTCGATTGTTTGAGCTCGAGTCGTATGGAGTTCACAATCCAGTATGAGAGCAGTCCAAAGAACAGATGAGCATCGCTGCGTTCATCCTTCTGATGATAAATGGGGCGCAGATTCAGGTCGGTCTTTAGCTGACGATTTGTGCATTCAATTTCACGTATCAGATTGTAATAGTCCCAGGTGGTCTGCTGGCCAAAAGTATGCACATTGGTACGCAGGAAGTAAACGCCGGTATTCCTGTCGAGGGCAGCAAGGTCTTTGATCGTCCAGTCTACCCGCTGCATTTGAGTCGTTTTTTCTTCATCGCGCATGTATGTTATCTGGTAATGGCGTGCTATGGAAGGATAACGTTCTATAACCCGTCCTGTACGTTCCACCACTTTCTCGTAACGTTTCGTACCGCCCTTCTTAGAGATGGATTCATTGATTTTCTTCATCTCACCCTCAAAGCGTTCACGCCACTGACGATTCATGGAAGCTTCCGTCATGGCTTTTGAAGGAGAGGTTATTTCAAGGTAGTAGTCCTCCCCAGGGTTGGTCTGCACTTCCCGCAAAGTGATTTCCTGTTTTCTTGTATCGTACACCGTAACTTTTCGGTGATCGCTCGATAGCGAGTAGTCCTTCAAGCGTGTGCGTGAGACGCAAAGGTAGTTGTATCCCTTACTCTTTATTTGCTGTAGATTATCTTCCGTAGCAATGCCGGCATCAATCACCACAAGGGTCTTGTCGTTTGTGGAGGAACTTTTCACAGCCAGCCTGTCAATCCTATCGGGAAGCGACTTGGGGTCTGATGTATTACCTTCAAGAATAGAGGAATAACGGATAAATCCTTCTTTGTTTATACACAATGCCAGCACGAGCAGTCGGCAGTCGTTACGTTTCTCCTTGCTTCGCCCAAAACGTGCCTTGCGGCTTCCCACCTTTTGTCCCTCAAAATAGAAGTTGGTCAGGTCGAAGATTACAATACGATTATCTATATTAAAGAGATTATCTGTTGTATTACAGAGGTGGCGCTCCA
>WRFY01000047.1 GCA_009783445.1 Candidatus Azobacteroides sp.
AAGAAACTTCTAAACCATTTCAAAGCTTTTAATCTCGCTTTCTTTTATATCAACTTTGGGTTTGTTTAATAAGCATACTTTGTAGAACACCACCCAATGCCGTTTGGTAATTCGCCGCCGAATGTTTTCGTCCGTCCATAATCATTTTAGAAATGTACTTTTCTGCAAATTCCGTGAACGATATTTTTTCATATTCGGAAGTAAGAAATTTTTTCAGTTCCTGAATAGTCCAACCGCCTATATTTACGCTGTTTATTTTTTCAATGTATTGCTTTATTTGGATTGCACAATTGGCAAGTACAGTATGGTCGGTTATCTCCCCTTTTCGTATTCCCGACTTGTGCAGTACCATATTGGTCTTAATATAGTCTACTTTCGAAGCTCCGTGCGTTATCCTGATATAGACCGTATTCAGCTCCTTTTTCGTTCGAACAACCGGTTTAAATGCCGCCATAATGATCCTTGTAAATTATTTGTAAATTATGCCTGCAAAAATAGCGAAATTATTTATCTTTTTTATCCTCTTTTTAAAATAAAAACAGCTTTAGAAAATTTCTAAAGCCGCTAATATCTTGATGTTAAGTTTGTGATCCGAGCGGGATTCGAACCCACGACCCACAGCTTAGAAGGCTGTTGCTCTATCCAGCTGAGCTACCGGACCTTTTTGTTTTGCAAAATTTGAGCGCAAAGGTAATATTTTTTAATAACTTGCCAAAGAATTGACGGGGAAAGTTTTGTAGGATCATCCTCTCAACATATTCTGCATAGTAAAGAAAGAATTTTCTCGTCCTTTATACTGCCGGCGAAAAAATGGAATTAAACGCCAGCAGTATTCGGGACTTTACGTCTATATAAAGAAATGGTTAATCTTTTTCGGTTTCTTGCTGCGCTTCGTACTCTTTCAGCAATTTTTCTTGGACATCGGTCGGAACTAATTCGTAGGAAGCAAATTTCATCGTAAACGAAGCGCGACCGCCTGTTATGGAACTCAACGAGGTAGAGTAATTACTCATTTCTTTCAAAGGTACTTTCGCGATTATTTTTTCATACCCTTTTTCAGAATTCATGCCCATAATCATGGCGCGGCGGCCTTGCAAATCGCCCATGGCATCTCCCATATATTCCGAAGGAAGAGAAACTTCTACATCGTAAATCGGCTCAAGAATTTTGGGACCCGCATTTTTGAAGGCTTCAGAAAAAGCGTTGCGTCCGGCCAACATGAACGAAATTTCATTGGAGTCTACCGGGTGCATTTTTCCGTCATATACAATTACGCGAACGTCGCGGGCATACGAACCGGTCAACGGGCCTTGTTCCATACGTCCCATAATCCCTTTCAAAATGGCCGGTAAGAAACGGGCGTCGATCGATCCGCCTACAATAGCGTTGACAAACACCAATTTACCTCCCCATTCCAACGAAATTTCCTGTATATCGCGCGCCTGAATTTTGAATTCCTGCCCATTGAATCTATAAACTTCCGAAACAGGAACTCCTTCCTGATAAGGCTCCACAATCAAGTGTACTTCGCCAAACTGACCCGCTCCTCCCGATTGTTTTTTGTGACGGTAATCGGCGCGCGCCGCTTTGGTAATCGTTTCACGATAAGGAATTTTCGGTTCTAAAAATTCGATCATCAACTTATCGTTGTTTTCAATTCGCCATTTCAAGGTTTTCAAATGAAATTCTCCCTGACCAGACAAAATGACTTGTTTCAATTCTTTGGATTGCTCTACGACCCATGTTGGATCTTCTGCACGCATCCGATTCAAAATTTCCATCAATTTTTCAGAATCGGCCTCATTAACCGCTTTAATGGCACGGCGATATTTAGAATTGGGATAGACAATGAAATCAAATTTATTGTCAACTCCTTTAGCATTCAGCGTATTGCCAGTTTGCACATCTTTCAACTTAACGGTAGCGCCTATATCGCCCGCCGATAGCTCTGAAACCTCCATCCGGTTTTGTCCTGCTACCACAAACAATTGCGAAATTCGTTCCTTTGATCCGCGGTCTTCGTTCAATAAATCATCGCCGATTTTCACCGTCCCAGACATTACCTTGAAGTAAGATACTCGTCCAATATGCGGTTCTACGGTCGTTTTAAAAACGAAAATGCTGGCCGGCAGAGTTGGATCTACTTTTATTTCCTTGCCTTCCGTATTTTTGTAAAGCGGCATTTCTTTTACCGTCGGAACATTATTCCCTATGAATTCCATCAAACGGCGAACGCCCATGTCTTTTCCTGCAGAAGCGCAGATAACGGGAAACATCCCGCGCAATAATAAACCTTTGCGGATTCCTTCGCGCATTTCGTCTTCCGTTAAACTTCCTGCCTCAAAATATTTTTCCATTAAAACTTCGTCATTTTCAGCCGCAGCCTCAACCAGAATATTATGTAATTCTTCCGCTTTCTTTATTTCGGAGGCTGGAATATCCAGTATTCCCGGAACGCCTCCTTCGGGTTTCCATTGATACATTTTCATTTTCAAAACATCAATCATTTGATGAAAATGCTGACCGGTGTGAACGGGATATTGAACGGCTACGACTTTATTGCCATACGTTTCTTTTAATTGAACCAATACTTTGTCGAAATCGGCATTTTCTTTATCCAATTGATTAATAAGAAAAATAAGCGGTTTATGAAGATTTTCCGCATAACGAAACAAATTGATCGTACCTACTTCCACCCCGTATTGAGCATTAAGAACCATCAAAGCCGTATCGGTTACATGAAGAGCAGAAACAGCTCCTCCTGCAAAATCGTCAGAACCCGGAGTATCAATAAAATTCAACTTTTTATTATTCCATTCCACGCTGAAAATCGTAGAAAATACCGAATAACCGTATTCTTTTTCAACGGGAAAATAATCGCAGACTGTATTTCCATTATCTACAGAGCCTCTGCGTTTTATAACTCCACTCTCATAAAGCATCGCTTCTGAGAGAGTGGTTTTGCCGGATCCTGAACCGCCGATAATGGCGATGTTCTTAATTTCATTTGTTTGATATACTTTCATGATATCCAATATATAAAAATTAGGTTTAACAATAAATATCGGTCGTATTTTAAAAACCGCGCAAATTATAAAAAAATGAATAATAAACCAATGAGAATAGCATGCTATAAAACATATATGTGAAAAATAGACCGTAATTAGAAAAATTATGCCCTATCTTTGTCTTTCGAATTTATTTATCTCTGATGGCGGGCATTTATTTTCATATCCCTTTTTGCAAAACTCGATGCGTATACTGCGATTTTTTTTCTTCCACTCACGAAAAGGAGAAAGAAAACTATGTGGAAGCAATGATCTGCGAATTGCATGCACGGAAAGATTATTTGAAAGGACAACCGATTGAAACGGTCTACTTTGGCGGCGGAACGCCTTCGCTGTTGACAGCCGAAAATTTTGAAAAAATTTTCAATGCTTTGTATGCTGTTTTTGACTTTTCTTCTTCCTCCAAAATGGAAATCACCTTGGAAGCAAATCCCGACGATATCACTCCCGAATATTTGTCTTCTATCCGCCACCTGCCATTCAATCGA
Organism: Candidatus Azobacteroides sp.; assembly: GCA_009783445.1. GTDB lineage: Bacteria > Bacteroidota > Bacteroidia > Bacteroidales > Azobacteroidaceae > Azobacteroides. The sequence goes on from WRFY01000047.1 coordinate 3,557, forward strand.
ATCAGCTTAGGCGTTCAAAGTTTTAACGACAGCGAACTAAAATTTTTGAACCGGCGTCATTCTGCGCAGACCGCGATCCGGGCAATGGAGTTGTGCCGGAAATATGGATATGGAAATATCAGCATCGATTTAATGTATGGTTTACCCGAACAAAGCCTGAGAACATGGGAAAAAAATATCCGCCAAGCCAGTCGTTTGAACATTCAGCACCTGTCGGCCTATCATTTAATTTATGAAGAGGGCGCTCCTTTGTTTGAGCGCTTGACTTCCGGACTTATTCAAGCGGTCGACGAAGAAACGAGCGTTCGGATGTTTGAACGTTTAATCGACTTACTAAGCGACGCAGGATTCGAGCAATACGAAATTTCCAATTTTGCCCGACCAGGACATCACTCCAGACACAATTCTTCGTATTGGGACGGAAGCCATTATTTGGGAATTGGAGCATCGGCACATTCCTACAATGGAATCAGCCGGCAATGGAACCAAAAGATAGCCAACGCAAGTTATTTAACGCATCAGCCGGAAATTGAAATAACGAATATTTGCATGGCTTACAACGATTTCATTATTACGCGATTGAGAACCATGAAAGGGATCGATTTGGAAGAGTTGCATTCTCTTTTCGGCGAAGAAAGGGAAAAATATTGTTTACAACAAGCGCAAAAATATCTTCGGAACGGCTTATTGGAAATAAAAAACAATCGTTTAGCGCTGAAAAAAAAAGGAATATTTCTATCGGATGGAATTATGACCGACTTAATATGCTGTAATAAATAAAATTTGTTTTAACTTTGCCCATACATATAACATTCATCTAATTTTTTATTTATTTATGAAAAAAATAATTGCAATCATTGGAATCTGTACCCTGATGTACTCATGCAATCTGGCTCAACAGGTCGTAAGCGCTTATCAATTAACCCAATGCAAATACGATTATCATTCTATTTCGGGTTTGAGTTTGGCGGGCATTAATATGCAGAATATAAGTAGTTTGTCTTCTTTGAATCCTCTCAATCTGGCTACGCTAACGGCTGCTTTTGCTACTAAAGACGGTTCTTTGCCTTTGAATTTCGTTTTAAATCTCGATGTGAGTAATCCGGGCACACAGGCCGCTATCTTGAACGGATTAGGATATATTCTTGAAATTGACGGGCACGAAATGACTACCGGTACTCTGAATCAAAAATTACAAGTCGACGGAGGCCAAAAAGCGGTTTTACCCATCCAGATGTCTTTTGATTTGAAAAAAGCGCTTAGCGGAGAATCGCTAACGAGCATCAAAGATTTGGCGTTCAACTTTGCCGGAATTGGAAATAAATCAAGCGATGTGACTATCCGCCTGAAGCCTAGTATCACAGTAGGAAATCAGGTCATCAATAGTCCCGACTATATTCCTGTTTCTTTCAAGCTGAACAACAAATAGGAAAATCGGCATATTTCATGAAACGAGCCTGTACTTTAGATTCCCAAGTAAATGTACCGGCGAGTTTCCTGTAATCAATAAAAAACAAATTATATACCCATGAAAAACACCTTTTATTTCGTACTATTTGTAGGATTACTGGCTGCCTGCCAACCAGTAAAAAGAACGGATACGGTTGTCAGCCAGTCGTTTTCGGACGAATGGAAATTCAATGCTGGAAAAGGAGATAGCGCCCATTGGGAAAGTTCCGATTTAGACGATTCGGCGTGGGCCGTAGTTTCGGGGAATAAAACGCTCAAAGAACAGGGGAAAACACTCGATAATGGTTTTGGTTGGTATCGCAAAAGGGCGACGCTGTCCGACAGTTTGCAAAAAGCTATCGTGGAAGCCAATGCGGGCGTGATCCATTTGGGAAAATTTGCGGCGACTGAAGAAGTTTACCTGAACGGAAAATTAGTAGGAAAAACAGGCGATTTTCCGGATCAGTATAGGGGATATCATGGAGAAGAACGCAATTATTTGGTTCCTGCCGAGAATTTCAATTTGAAGGGTGAAAACCAAATCGCTATTAAATTTCACGACGGGTGGAGTTCCGACGGCGGATTCATAGACGATACAGGCTGGAGTATTTCATCGGCATCGACCCAAGATAAATTGCTGACATCGGTCGTTGTCAACGACGAAGATTATATTTTCATGAATCCTCAAGCTTTGGAAATCCAAGTGAAAATTGAAAATACAAATGGCTGGCCGGTAAAGGGGTATTTGATTGTGAATCTGACCACCGACGACTATCGGCCGGTTCAACGCGACTCGATTAACATCCAAATTCCTGCACGCAAAAGCAAAGTGCATCTTTTCAAGAGGGAGAATCCCCAACCCGGTTTTTACCGATATACGGTTTCTGTAGTGGAAAACGGAATTTCCGCTGGCGAAAAAAAATTCAATGTTGGGTATGAACCGGAAAATATGATTTCTCCACTGGATCATCCAGAAGATTTCAAAGCATTTTGGGATCATAATTTAGCAGAATTAAAAAAAGTAACTCCCAATTATCGCTTAACATTAGTTCCCGAATATTCCCAAAGAGATTATGCTATTTATTTAGTCGAGATGAAATCGCTGGAAAACGAAACCATTCGAGGCTATTATGGGCAACCGAAAAAGGAAGGCAAGCAGCCGGTCGTTGTCGAATATATGGGCTATGGTTCTTCGCCATATCCGCCCGCGCAAACGTATGACGGCTTTGCTCATTTTGTATTGTCGATTCGGGGACAAGGTTTGAATCAACCCAGTAATCGTTTTGGAACTTGGATTACCTACGGATTGGACAGCAAAGAACATTATTACTATCGGGGCGCTTTCTGCGACGTAGTGCGGGCTATTGATTTTGTTTGTTCCCGTCCGGAAATTGATGCAGACAAAATAGTGGTTCGCGGCGGCAGTCAGGGAGGAGCTTTATCATTCGTAGCGGCGGCTTTGGATAAACGGGTCAAAGCGGCTGCTCCCAATATTCCTTTTTTGTCGGATTACCGCGACTATTTTAAAATTGTTTCGTGGCCCAAAAGCGACTTTGAAATGTATGTGCAACAGCAAACTCGTCCGCCTTCGGAAGAATGGGAACGCATTTACGGCCTACTCGCTTACTTCGACATCAAAAATTTGGCGCAATGGATCGAATGTCCTTTGATTATGGGAATAGGCGTACAAGATGAAGTGTGTCCTCCCCGCATCAATTTTGCCGCTTACAATCAAGTGAAATCCTCCAAAAGATGGATCGCTTTTCCGGAATATGGGCATAGCGTCGGAAAAGAATTTTACGAAGAATCAATGTCCTTATTTAAGACAACATTATCAATTAATTGATTAACTTTAACTTACACATGAAAAGACTAATAATAGCATGCAGCATCGCCTTAATTTTGCCGGCCTGCAACAATAAAAAACCTTCGACCAGCACACAGGGATTTGTTCAAGTTCAAAACGGAAGGTTGGCCATCGACGAAAAACCTTACTATTTTATTGGCACAAACTTCTGGTTTGGCGCTATTCTGGGTTCGGAAGGACAGGGCGGCAATCGTGAACGTTTAACGAAAGAGTTGGATTTCATGAAATCCATTGGCATAAATAATCTGCGCGTGCTGATTGGCGCGGATGGTTATCCAGGACAAGAAGTAAAAGTAATGCCGACTTTACAATTGGAACCCGGCGTTTACAATGACACGATTTTCGACGGCTTGGATTATCTGATGGCCGAATTAGGCAAACGCAGCATGTATGCAGTTTTGTATATCAACAACAGCTGGGAATGGAGCGGAGGCTATGGCCAGTATTTGAACTGGGCAGGTAAAGGCGAGGTTCCTAAAGAAGGCGTTCGCGATTGGATAAAATTTCAGGCGCATGTGGCTCAATATGCCAATTGCGATGAATGTAAAATATTGTTTTTTAATCATATAAAACATATTTTAGGGCGAACAAATCCGTATACCGGATTGAAATATACAGACGATCCGGTACTCATGTCCTGGCAAGTGGGCAACGAACCGCGTGCATTCAGTACAGAAGCCAAAGACGCTTTCGCTCAATGGTTGGCAGAAACTACAGCTTTGATTCGTTCATTGGATGCCAAACATCTGATCAGTCTGGGAAATGAAGGCGCTATGGGGTGCGAAAACGACTTGGAATTGTACGAAAGAATCCATGCCGATCTGAATGTAGATTATATTACCATCCATATCTGGCCTAAAAATTGGTCATGGATCGACACTGCCAATATTCCGGGTTCGTTAGGGATAGCCATAGAGAAAACCAACGCCTATTTGAACGCCCATCTGGAAATTGCCAAAAAATTGAATAAACCGTTGGTTATTGAAGAGTTCGGATTTCCCCGCGACCATCACTTGTATTCGAGAAGCGATCCGTCAAAGGCGCGCGATCAATATTACGAAAATATTTTCCGGCAAGTAGTTGCTTCTTCTGATCATAAAGGATTATTGGCTGGCTGTAATTTTTGGGCCTGGGGAGGCTTCGGACAACCGGCGCATACTTATTGGAAACCTTGGGATGATTATGTCGGAGATCCTTCGCAGGAAGAACAAGGATTAAATTCAGTATTCGACACAGATAGTACTATTGAAACAATTCGAACATTTACCGCCGAGCTTAAATAGAACAATTGGCCGCTTTTGCAACATTTTCCACTAAGAATGTTATAAAATATTAAAATAAATTAGTATCTTTACCGTTCTTTTAATAAAGAAAGTTGCGAAAATAATGAAAGTGAAGATTTTTTTCTATATATTGCTGTGTATCTTAGTGTTAGTTTCTTGCAGCAAAGAGGACTCCTTTTTGGTGGAAGGAAATATAACAGGCCTTACTCAATCGGCTATTTATATAGTAACTACTTTCGGGAATGAAACAAAAGTAGACACCATTCTCTCAAAGGATGGAAAATTTGAATACGTTTCTTCGTACGACTCTGTCAAACCGGTCGTTATTTATATGGAGGAGAAAAGCGTATGGATAACGGTATGGGTGCAGAATGGAGAAACCGTCAAAATATCGGGCAATGTCAATTATCCCGAATTAATAGAAACGACAGGAAACGAAATTAATAATTTATTGACTGAGTTCAGGCAAGACAACAAAGAGGCCATCAAAGAAAGAGCGGCTTGGCACGACAAAGATCATCCCCAAAATTCGGAATGGGATCGAACGATTAGGCAAAATGTCGGCCAGTTTATAAAAGAGCATCCGTCTTCCGTAGCCAGTTTGGTACTGATGCTGGATTATTTGATAGATAATGAGAATACCCAGGTTTTGGGCGACTATCTGTCGCTCATCGAAAGTCCGGCTAAAGAAGATCCATTGTATAGCCGATTAAACGCTGCATATAACCGTTTGGTGCAAACTTCAGTGGGGAAACCAGCGCCCGATTTTTCGATGGTCGATTCTAAAGGCGACTCTTTGACCTTGCAATCATTCAAAGGCGCTTATCTTTTGCTGATCTTTGAAAATTCTACCTGCGAAGCTTGCAAAAATGACTATCCCGCTTTGAAAAAAATATATACGGAATATAACAAAAAGAAAATCCAACTTTTGAGCTTTGTTTTCGACGAAAACAGCAATATACGAAAAAACATATCCGACGAATTCGACATAAAATGGCAACAAGTAATTGATAAGTACGGCTTAGCTTCTCCTTTGCTGACATTGTATAATGTGGATGCCATTCCCGATTATTATTTGATCGACAAGGAAGGCAAAATAGCGGCCTCTCATGTTTCCATAGAAAAAATTCAACAATTATTGAAAGATTATATTAAATGAAACATTTGTAACAAACGCTTGACATTTATTTCTATTTTTTAACTTTAACTTTTAACTATATATCTTATGCTAATAAAAGCCTATGCGGCTGCCCTTCAGGGTGTAAATGCTACAATCATTACCATTGAAGTAAATTGCAGCAAAGGGATCAAGTTTTTTCTGGTAGGATTGCCAGACGTAAGCATCAAAGAATCGCACGAAAGAATTGTTTCTGCATTGGAATTCAATGGAATAAAATTTCCGCGCAAACAAATTGTCATCAATATGGCTCCCGCCGATATTCGCAAAGAAGGGGCTTCCTACGATTTACCCTTGGCTATGGGTATTTTAGCCGGCGCCGAAAAAATAAAACCCGACAAAGTAGGCCATTACCTGATGATGGGCGAATTGTCGCTGGATGGAATATTGAAATCCGTAAAAGGAGTTTTGCCCATTGCTCTCAAAGCAAAAGAAGAAGGATTCAAGGGAATCATTTTGCCGAAATGCAATGCACGGGAAGCCGCCGTCGTGGAAGAATTGGAAGTATACGGAGCCGATAACATCCATGAAGTCATTCAGTTTTTCAATGACGAAATCCAATTGGAAAGAACCGTTGTTGACGCAAAGAAAGATTTTTATTCCAGTCAAGCGGCTATAGAATGGGATTTTTCGGAAGTCAAGGGACAGGAAAATGTAAAAAGAGCTTTAGAAGTAGCTTGTGCTGGAGGACACAATTTACTTTTCGTGGGCGCTCCGGGAGCGGGTAAAAGTATGTTGGCCAAGCGAATCCCTTCCATTCTACCCCCCTTAACCTTGAGCGAAAGTCTCGAAACAACCAAAATCCATTCGGTAGCTGGAAAAATCAATCACAATGGTTCGCTCATTGCGATCCGGCCTTTCCGAAGTCCCCATCATACGATTTCGAGCGTAGCTATGGTGGGTGGAGGTTCTTATCCTCAACCCGGAGAAATCAGCTTAGCGCACAACGGCGTTTTGTTCTTGGACGAGATTGCCGAATTCAACAAGAATGTACTGGAAGTGCTTCGTCAGCCTTTGGAAGACCGGAAGATCACCATTTCAAGGGCGAAATTTACGGTAGAATATCCTGCCGGATTTATGCTGATCGCTTCGATGAATCCCTGCCCGTGCGGTCATTTCAATAATCCCAATAAGGAATGCGTCTGCCATCCGCAACAAGTGCAAAAATATTTGAACCGTTTATCCGGCCCTCTGTTAGACCGGATCGACATTCAGATAGAAATTGTTCCCGTCCCGTTTGAAGCCATTTCGGATATTCGTCCAGCCGAATCGAGTGAAAGTATCCGCCAACGGGTCATTCGCGCCCGTAAAATACAGGAAAAACGATTTGCCGGCGAAACGGGAATTTATTGCAATGCACAGATGCATACCCGTTTATTGCATAAACATGCACAACCCGACAAAAATGGTTTGTTGCAATTGAAAAATGCGATGGAACGGTTGAGCTTATCCGCACGCGCCTACGACCGTATTTTGCGCGTAGCCCGTACCATTGCCGATTTGGAAGGTTCGGAAAAAATTCAGTCGCACCATATTGGCGAGGCCATCAGCTACCGGAATTTAGACCGTGAAAACTGGGCGGGATAAAGCGAAAAGGAACGCGGATTTTATATTTTGTTATCTGCGCTTATTGCGTCGCCCGCGTTATCCGCGTTCCAACAGAGGCAATCGTTGGTTTGTGTAATATTGGCAGTACGCTTTCAAACCACATTCTTCGCATTTGGGTTTGCGAGCAACGCACACATACCGGCCATGCAAAATCAACCAGTGGTGCGCTTTCGACCAAAGGCGTTTAGGAATATATCGCGTCAATTCTTTTTCTGTTTCCAAAGGAGTTTTGGAATTTTGAGTTAAGCCGATGCGGTTGGAAACGCGGAAAACGTGGGTATCGACAGCCAACGCCGGAACATTGTAAACGATCGAAGCGATAACATTGGCTGTTTTCTGTCCCACGCCCGGAATTTTCATCAATTCTTTGATGGCGGATGGAATTTTTCCCTCGTATTCGTTCATCAACACCTGAGCCATTTTGACCAAGCGCTTTGCTTTATTATGAGGATAAGAAACGCTTTTGATGTATTCGTAAACATGGTCTTCGTTGGCGGCAGCCAAAACTTCCGGCGTTGGAAAAGCTTCAAACAGAGCCGGCGTAATCAGGTTCACTCGTTTATCCGTACATTGAGCGGACAATATCACGGCAATCAACAATTGAAAGGGATCGGAATAATGCAGTTCGGTTCCCACTTCCGGCCTATTTTTTTCGAACCAGTCGATTACCTTTTGGTACCTTTCTTCGGTAGTCATCGTTTCGATTAAGTAGCCGATTCGAACTGCCGCAGGAATCTCAGATCGTTTTCGGAAAACAGGCGCAAATCTTTTACCTGATATTTAAGATTGGTAATGCGTTCGATACCCATTCCCAGTGCATAGCCTGAATAGATTTGACTGTCGATCCCGCAATTTTTCAAAACGTTGGGATCCACCATGCCGCAACCCAATATTTCTACCCAACCGGTATGTTTGCAGAAAGGACAACCTTTCCCGCCGCACAAGTTGCAACTGATATCCATTTCGGCGCTGGGTTCCGTAAACGGGAAGAAAGAGGGACGCAAACGAATTTTTGTATCCGAACCAAACATTTCTTTGGCAAAGAAAATCAGGGTTTGTTTCAAATCGGCAAACGATACATTCCGGTCGATATAAAGAGCCTCTACCTGATGAAAAAAACAATGAGCGCGATAAGAGATCGCCTCGTTGCGGTAAACTCTTCCCGGACAAATAATCCGAATAGGCGGCTGCGTTTGCTCCATTACCCGCGTTTGAACCGACGAGGTATGCGTCCTCAGCAAAATATCGGCTCCGTGCGAAATAAAAAACGTATCTTGCATATCGCGAGCCGGATGATCGGGCGCAAAATTCAGAGAAGAAAAAACATGCCAATCGTCTTCAATTTCAGGACCTTCGGCAATCGAAAAACCCAAACGAGCAAAAATATCGCAGATTTTTTTCCTTACAATGGAAATAGGATGGCGCGTTCCTACTTGATAAGTATCTGCTGTACGCGTCAAATCGATCGTTTCTACCGAAACATCTTGACCTTCCAATTTTACTTTCAGGGCATTGAATTTATCTTGTGCTTGCTCCTTCAATTCATTCAGTTTTTGTCCGACTTCACGTTTTTGGTCGGCAGCTATGTCACGAAAATCGTTCATCAACGAAGATATTTCTCCTTTTTTACTTAAGTAATGAATGCGTAAGGTTTCCAACTCTTCTTTACTGTTTGCCGTCAAATTATTAATTTCCTTCAAAAGAGATTCTATTTTGTCCCTCATAATTTCGATCATTTATTTTGAAATGCAAAGGTATGAAAATTTTCTTTTCACCTCCCTAAAAAACAAATTTTTGCCCAAAAGGAAAGCGTCCATAGGCAACAGTATGGAAACGAGTGCTCTGCTTCAGGCTGCTTCATTTTTCCATTGTTTCAGATATCTCCGCATAAAAGCATAATTATTTTTTGAAGGAACAAACGATCAAAACATTTTGC
>WRFY01000048.1 GCA_009783445.1 Candidatus Azobacteroides sp.
TTCCGGCGCTTGGGCATTTACATTTGAAACAAGCCAGCAAAGAAAAATAAAAGCAAGACATTTTTTCATTCTCTATTCGTAATTTTATTGTTCATATTTTATTTCGGCGCCATAAGAGACTCCTTCTTCTTGTTCCAAATAATTGCTAATTGCCTTTGAATATTTGACTACTTGTTCATTTGTAAGGCCTAACATATCTATATTTTGTACAAATTCTTCAAGTACGCCTTTAGGATTATAAGCTCCTTCATTTTCAAATATAAAAAGCAAACCTTCATTAAATATAAATATTCGCCTTGGAAAATGCGGTCCTTGTCCTTGAAATGAATAAATACCATTTCCAAAAATAAAGTTCTTTCTATTTACAAGATTAAAGACATTTTTCACTGCATTTACGTTTTTTACATTGTATGCTTCTTCTAATTTATTTACAATACTATCGGGAACTGAGACCATTTGGAATGGGTTGTCTTTTTTGCTCTGTGAATAGGAGCAACTTACGCCAATAATAATAATATAACAAAACCAAATAACCAACCTTTCATAGAACTCACCTTTTATATTGATCAATTATTGTTTGCTCAACTTGATTAGGTTTAATTTCTACATCTGCACGAGTTTTTCCCTCTATCTCTGCTTTCAAATCCTTATTGATTTCTACCTTATCAGTAGCATGTACTCCTTCGTGCCCAATCCCTCCGCCAATAGCTTGTTCGAGAGACAAACCTTTGTACTTTGATTCTGAACCATTTTTATTATTTTCTTTTATGGTACCCTCAGATTGATCGGTTTTTGTATCAAACAAAACAGAGCCGATCTCAACAATATCCTCCTCGTCGTGAAATTCCTCAAATTCGCCTTTCGACGAAGTATACATGATTTGTTTTTTATAGCCATACTTCTCAAACGGGCTTTTGTCTGCCGTTTGTGCAAAAAGACCGATCGAAACAGTTAAAACCGACAATGAAACCAATAGTTTTTTCATATACTGCGATAAACAGAATTTTATTTATTAACGAATAATACCATTAAAACTTTTAATATACTTTTCATTCTCTTGATAAGTAAGTATTAAATCTTGAATATAAAATAAAATGTCATCTCTGCAATACTCTTTATTCCGTTCAAAAAACTGAACTAATTTTAATACATTTGTGTCAATAGGCTCAATCATATTTAGAATTTGAAAACTGTCTGGTTCTACCAATAAATAATGTACGCGGTATCCAGATGATAACGTACTACTAAAAACGAAAATGCCATCTTTCCCATTTTCGATAGCTTCTTGTTTTCTTCTATCAAAAATCAAAAAATTGGGTAAATCATCAGTAGTATAATCTAAAAGTTGACCCGGATGTTTTTCTTTTAAAAAGAGAACTAAACAGGATTTAATGCTATCCAATGGAATTGTTGTTGATTTGCATTTGCTTGGAATGCCAATCAACAATATAATTATTGGTATTGCAATTATACGATTCATAATTATTACTGATTTCTCTGGTTTCTAATTTCATCAAGTATTTCATTTTCAATTTCATTAGGACGAGCTTCCACATGGAATAAAATTTATATTGTTAACCTTTTTCTCGTTTTTATTTGCAATTAAACCGCATTTGTTAGAATCGGATGCAATCGCCAAACGCTTTCTGATGGAGTTGATAGCTAAGCCAAGAATAGGTGCATCCCATATATCAATTTAAAACATTTTTACGATCCTTTCAATTCCGGCAATCAGAATGTCGATTTCGGCTTCCGTATTGTAAAATGCGAATGAAGCCCGTACAGCGCTTTCGATTCCCAAGACATTCATCAAGGGCTGGGCACAATGATGTCCCGTGCGGACAGCAATCCCTAAATGGTCGAGCAACATTCCCATATCATACGGATGAATTCCTTTCACCAAAAACGAAATAACAGGACCTTTTTGCTTTGATGTTCCAAAAATCCGTAAGCCATCGATTTGCAATAATCTTTCCGTTGCATATTGGAGAAGTTTTTCTTCCTGAAAGTAAATATTTTCCAAACCTATTTTTTCGATGTAACGGATGGCTTCGCCCAAAGCCGTCGAACCTACATAATCGGGCGTCCCCGCTTCGAATTTAAAAGGCAATTCGTTGTAAGTCGTTTTTTCAAACGTTACGTTTGCAATCATTTCTCCGCCGCCTTGATACGGGGGCAATTGTTCCAGTCGATTCTCTTTACCGTATAATATGCCGACTCCCGTCGGTCCGTACATTTTATGAGAGGAAAAGACTAAAAAATCACAATCCAAAGCTTGAACGTCTATCGGAATGTGTTGTACCGACTGGGCTGCGTCTATCAGAACCGGAACATCCTGCGAATGCGCCAGCCGAACAACATCCGCTATGGGATTAATGGTACCCAATACATTGGATGCATGAGTCAAAGCAATAAGCTTGGTTTTGGGAGAAATTAATTTTTCCAGGTCTTCCAAGCGGATTTCTCCCGTTTCGGTAATCGGAACAACTTTGAACGCAATGCCCGTAATGTCCTGTTGAATTTGCCAAGGGACAATATTTGCATGGTGTTCCATTTCCGTAATGATGATTTCGTCTCCCGCCTTGCATTGCGACCGGCAAAAACTGCTTGCTATCAGATTAATGGATTCTGTTGTTCCGCGAGTGAAAATAATTTCATTGGAAGAGGACGCATGGATGTAGCGTTGCACCGTTTTTCGCGCTTCTTCGTGCGATTCGGTCGCCAATTGACTCAAACGATGAACCCCTCTGTGAATGTTTGCATTGATAGTGGAATAAACTTCCTCAATTTTCCGGATAACGCTCAACGGTTTTTGCGTAGTCGCCGCGTTATCGAAATACACCAAGGGCTTTCCATAAACTTTCTGCGAAAGAATCGGAAAATCAGCGCGTATAGTTTCTGTATCTAAAAACATCCTTGACATTTTACTAATTCGCCTCTCAATCGTTTTTCTATTAATAGCGTTAACCGGTCTTTCAATCCTTCCAAACGAATTCCTTTCAGTGCATCGCTGGCGAATGCAAATTTCAGCATTAAAATGGCTTCTTCTTTTGGGATTCCACGCGAACGCATATAAAACAAGGCCGCTTCATCCAATTGTCCGGTAGTCATCCCATGCGAACATTTTACGTCGTCGGCATTAATCTCCAATTTGGGTCGGGAATACATCCGGCAGCGGCGATTACCCAGCAAATTGCGATTGCTTTGATAAGCCTCTGTTTTTTGTGCATCCGGCAGCACGACGATCTTTCCGTTGAAAACGCCGGTGGCTTCATCGTCCAACAGATATTTAAACAATTCGTTGCTATGGCAATTGCTGGTTTGATGATTAATAATTGTAAAATTATCAACGGTTTGTTGCGCATCGGCAATGGCCAAACCGTGAAGACAGATTTCCGCTTGTTTCCCGGTTAAATCAATTTGGTAATTATTGCGGGTAAAACCGTTGCTTAGCGTAATATTGTTGATAGTAACCGATGAAGATGCCGCTTGCCTGACAAAATTGCTTGCCAGCCGAACCGTTTTTTCATTGCTTTCTTCCAATTCAGAATAATCGAAAGAAGTATTTTCACCCGCATAAATTTCAGTTACCTGTGTAGCAGCCGACATTGCTTTGTCTTCGCTTGTATGATCGCAAACCAGCAATTTCGCTTGAGCGCCTCGTTCCAGAATAACGAGTACGCGCCGGTTAATCAACGAATCGACATTCCCTCTGGAAATGTTCGTTAATTGAACGGCTTTTTCAAGAACTACATTTTCAGGAATATACAATACAAATCCGTCCTGAACGAACAAGGTATTGAAAGCGGTCAAACCATCGCCGTTTTGAGACGCTTGTTGATTGTAATAGCGCAAAAACAAATCGGGATGCCGTTCGGCAAAAACGTTGAGGCTTCCTAAATAAACGCCTGCAGGCAAATTTTTTTCCGCTTCTTGAAAAAAATGACCGTTGACAACGAAATATTTGTAGGCATTCAGATTCGGGACATTGCAATAAAATACCTTATGCGGATTGATTCCGGGCTTCAAAAGATTCAGATAAAAACCCAAATCGTCTTTCAATAAACCGGCAACATTTGTATAGGGATAATCTTCCGATTGATATGCCGGAAAACCCATTTGCCGAAACGTTTCAAAAGCTGTCTCGCGAAAAGAATTCAACAGAAGAGGGCAAGATTCGTCAATCTTTTGCCGCTCGGAAATGAAAAAATCAATGTATTGCTTCATTTTAACCAATCGTATCCTTTTTCTTCCAATTCAAGCGCCAGCTCCGAATAGCCTGTTTTGATAATCTGTCCATTATACAAAACGTGGACGAAGTCGGGTTTGACATAATCCAATAACCGCTGATAATGAGTAATAACAATCGTTGCATTATCAGGTCTTTTCAATTGATTGACTCCATGGGCCACTATACGCAGCGCATCGATATCCAAACCGCTATCGGTTTCGTCGAGAATAGCCAAATCGGGTTCGAGCATAGCCATTTGGAAAATTTCGTTGCGTTTCTTCTCTCCTCCCGAAAATCCTTCGTTCACAGAACGATTAACTAAATTTTTATCCAATTCGACGACGGATTGTTTTTCGCGCATCATTTTGAGAAATTCGCCAGCGCTCAACGGCGTTTCCCCTTTGCGTTTGCGATGTTCGTTGACGGCTGTACGCATAAAATTCACCATACTTACGCCGGGAATTTCCACCGGATACTGAAAACTCAAGAATATTCCCAAACAAGAACGTTCTTCGGGAGATAACTCCAGCAAGTTTTGTCCTTTGAAAATGATTTCACCTTTGGTTACTTCAAAAGCGGGATTTCCCACCAAAACAGCTGATAACGTACTTTTGCCCGAACCATTCGGCCCCATAATTGCATGTACTTCACCCGCCTGAATCTCCAAATTCAAGCCTCTCAATATTTCTTTTCCATTGATTGAAGCGTGTAAATCTTTTATTTTTAGCATATTGCCTTAATAATATTTTATCTGTACATATTGCAAAGATAGGGCTTTTATTTTGAACTGGAAAAATTTTCTTGTAAGACATTCGGTGAGATCGTTATATCTATGTAAATTCGCAGTCAAATTGCATTGAATGGTTGAATATAAAAGGTGCGAAATATGATTCATTATTTTATCTATTTCGTATTTTTTTTTACATTTGTAAATTCAAATCAGCGCATTCTTAAATACGCCGATTTGAGTTAAAAAAATAAACATATATCAATGAATGAAGTCTGAATCCATGAATTATCGGGGAAAAATTTGTATTCTATTGATTTCCGCGCTGTTTTTAGTTTCGTGTAACAAAACGCGGCGCGGAAATGAAAATTCTTTTTGTTACTGGAAAACTACTTTTACTTTTTCTTCGGCCGAGCGGGAAATGTGGAAGGAGACAGGAGCCAATCATTTGTATGTTCGTTATTTTGACGTAGATTGGAACTATAACGAACAAATGGCTATGCCTGTTGGGACAATCAACTATTGGGACACATTGCCTTGCGTTCATTTTACGCCTTGCGTATTTATATCCAATCGAGTGTTCGAAAAAAGCAGCCGATCGGATTTGGATTCTCTAAGCGTACGCATCAAAAAACGGATTCTCGATGTGAGCCAGTCTGTTTCTGAAAAAAGCTATTCCGATATTTTGATTGATTGCGATTGGACGGGGAAAACATCCGAAAATTTCTTTTATTTTCTAAAGCAATTGAAAAATGATTTTCATGAAAAAGAAATTACGGCTACCTTGCGGTTGTGGCAATACAAACAACGCGATATAGCCGGCATTCCTCCCGTAAAACGCTGTTTGTTGATGTGTTACAATATGCAAACAGCTAATGATTATACGGTTGAAAATTCGATAGCTTCTTTGTCCGAACTAAAAAAGTATGTGTCGGGAGATAAATATCCGTTGAAACTGGATTTGGCGCTTCCGATTTTTAATTGGGCTATTCTTTTTCGGAACGGACGTTTCATCGGCCTCTTGGGCGAGGTCGCCAAAGCCGATTTCGAAAACAACATACTGGACTACGAATCGATAGGCGAAAATCGATATCAATTAATTACGGATAAAGTAATCGGTAATTTTTTTGCGCGAAAAGGCGATGAGATAAGAGTGGAAATGGTTACAAAGAACGAGTTGGAAAATATGATCCAATATTTGAAATCGGAGATTGATCTTGATTCCGATTTTCGCATGACTTTTTTTGCTTGGAACGAATCTTATATTAAAAATTATGGAACAGATGAAATCAAAAATATTTATACTTCTTTTTCTAAGTAAGTTGTTGTACGGTTCGTATGGATTTGAAGCAAAAGCCTGCGGATATATCGAACTTCCCGAGGAAATTCGAATGATGATGTTCAGAGCGCAATTGCCGGAAATGAAAGCGTTGCAAATGTTTTATTATACGCCGAACGAGTATTATACAGACGAGCCGGATCCGCAACAAAACGACCGTTTCAGGAATTGCGTGGAATGGCAAAATCAACTCGGAAAATCTGTTTCTTGGGATGATATCTATGTGATCCTTTATAAGACGGAACCGAATGAATTTATCGAAGCGTATAACAACGGCCAATTAAAAACGCTTTATCCGAAAAATACATTTGTGGAACAATTGAGCATTCCCTCCAATAAAAATTGTATGGATTATTTGTTGTTGGCCAAAAAAGTGGAATCAACGGAACGGTCTATTTCGGGAGGCCGTTTTGAAAGTTGGGATTCTATTTACGGCGAGGCCGATGAAACATCTTATACCGCTCAGAAAAGAAACTATTATTTGGAGGCTTCCAAATATTTAACGAACGCAAAAAATACTTTTTTGAAAGAACGTTATGCTTACCAGGTTTGCCGTTTGGGTTATCAGTTGAAAAAATATGCTGATGTAGAACAAACGTACGATACGTATTTCAAAGAATTAAAGCCCGAAAGTAGTTTAATGAACGTTTGGTCGCTCTTATTTAAAGCCATAAGTATTGATGTACTGGGTCAAAAGCAAGAAGCCAATCAACTGTACGCTTTAGTTTTTGATCGTTGCGATGAAAAGAAATTTCGTTGTATTCAGCTATTTAATGGAGAAGAAGATATTCCTTTCGACATCGACGCTCATTTGCAAGGAGTGATGTATGTCATGCAAATGATTAATTATCCGGGAAAAGCATTAGATAGTTTAAAAGTCATTTACAATTTGGATGCAGAGTCGGCATATCTCCCGTTTTTGATTATGAGAGAAATCAACAAGTTGGAAGATTGGATATTTACTCCGGAATATTATGTATCGAATTACGGTGCGGATCATTGCTATGAGCAAACGGCGGAATCCAATGAGCAAACAATGGAAAATTTAAGAACCGATTTGCAGTATTTGGATAGTTTGAAAAATTTCGTAACAGTCTTAAGGGAAAATGCACAGCAGGATAAAAAGGATTTCTATTCGATGGCATTGGCGCATCTTTCGTTGATGCAGGAAAACGATTCCGAGGCACAAAAGTATCTTTCATCCATTCCCAAAAAGGCGGCGCCGGGTATTTTGTTGCAAAAAAAATTAGAAAACGTTTGGTTGGCCATTCATACGCAAAATATATCCAAGCCGGCATTCAAAGACTATTTTGTTCAACACATTGCCGCTTTGCAAAATCTTTCCGTCGAAAATTTCGATAACAACAAGATGCTTTATTCGTTAACGCTTAAATTATCGAAAGAGTATCTGAAAAAAAACGATATCGTTACTGCCGATTTGTTGCAAATGAAATCAGAGTATTACCGAACATTTCCAGAAGAATATTATTATTACAGATATTATCAAGATTATTATTATCAAGTCATCCAGCAATTTGATATGAATGCATCTGTTGCGGATATCGATCAATTGATCGCATTGCTGTCGAATAATAAAAAGAGTAAATTTGAGCTGTTTTTATGCGACCAACCGATAGGAAGCATCGACGCCTACAAAGATTTGAAAGGAACTCTTGCCTTTCGGAAAAATGATTTGAAAACGGCATACGAAACTTTTGCATCCATGCCTCAGGATTTCTGGGAGAAAACATACGAATTTGCAACTTATTTGAATGAAGACCCGTTTTTTCCAAAAGGATTAAAGAAAAAACGAGATTTCACCTATCGCTTTAATAAAACCGATTTTGTGAAAACTTTGCTTGATTTGGAAGAGGGAGCGAAGAAGGATAAAAATCTGCAAGCCGCAAATTATTTGAAGTTGGGAAATGCTTTTTTTAATTGTTCTTATTGGGGAAATTCATGGATGATGACCAGCTACTCGCAAAGCATTTTGGATGTCGATTTTGATAAACCGAATTGCGCTTCCGACTGGGAAATAAAAAATTACTATACCTGCGACAGGGCTGCAAGCTATTATAAAAAAGCATTGGAATCGGATGCGACCCAAGAAGAAAAAGCTTTTGCTACATTGATGTTATATAAATGCAATTTTCTGAAGTATTTTTATTCCAACACGTATGCGAAAGAAAAGAATGCGGCCAGAGAATATGCGCTCGCTTTTAATTCGACATTCAAAAATACCCAAACATTCAAAGACTTTTCATGTCCCGGAATAAACAATTTTCTGGCGGGAAAAATACCAGAGAAAGAATAAAATGAATAAATAAAGTCAACAAAAATATAAAACAGTCCAAAATGAAAAGCAAGAAATTTTTCACTTTAATTTTAGTGGGAATAGCGTTCGGAAGTTGTTCAAAATCGAGCGGACCGAGGCCGGAGGCGTCTGAGGTGATGATGGCGGAAGAAAAGGCCGCCGCTTCGCCAAGCGATTACGTATCATCTTCGGCGGCCGTAGAAAACCCGCAGGATACCACGCACCAGTTTATCCGGACGGCAAATTTGAAGTTTAAAGTCAAAGATGTCGTTCAATCTACGTACGATATCGAGGATATAACCAACAAACAAGGAGGATTTGTTACTTATACGAATTTGACCAGTGAAGTAGATCGAGTGAATACGGTTAACATTAGCGCCGATTCGTCATTGATCAGCACTTATTATACGGTCGTTAATTCTCTCACATTGAGAGTGCCTAATATAAGATTAGATACCGCGCTGAAAGAAATTGCGCGAAATATTGATTTTCTGGATTACCGGATTATCCAAGCGCAAGACGTGGCTTTGCAAATCTTAGCGAACAGTTTATCGCAAAAACGGCTTGCTAAAAATGAAGAACGCCTGGCTAATGCGATCGATCGCCAGGGCCGCCGATTGAACGAAACGGCATCGGCTGAAGAACTTCTCCTGAACAAGCAGGAACAAGCCGACAATGCAAAAATTGCAAATTTAGCGCTATCCGATCAAATCAGTTTCAGTACCGTCTCGTTGTCTATCTATCAGAAACAAAGCGTCAAACGTGAACTGGTCTTCAATGAAAAAAATAGTACCGCTTATCAACCAAGCTGGGGTCGCCAATTTTTGGAATCCCTCCGCTGGGGCTGGAATCTGTTGGCCGACCTCGTGATTTTCATTACCAAATTCTGGGCTTTCATCGTATTAGGAGTCGTAGCTTATCTGGCTTACAGAAAATACGGACACAAAATACGGAAGAAAGAAAATTAATTTGGTATAGAATCTAATTTGCTTTTTTCTTAATCAAATCGCGTAAATGAGAGGCCTTTTCATAATCCTCGTTCAATACGGCTTCTTCCAATAAGTTCTGAAGTTCTTCGGAACTCATGGATTCAAAAGAGTTTTGTTGATTTTCAAAGGGTTCCATTTCCTCCTCTCCTCCGTCATCCGCCGCCATAAGAAAACTTACGTCGTCGATGATGGTTTCGTTCATGAAAATGGGAGCATTCACGCGAATGGCCAAAGCAATTGCATCCGACGTACGCGCATCTATGCGCAGTATTTTCCTTCCCTTTTTAAAGACCAATTCGGAGAAGAAAATGCCCTCTTCGTATTTATAAATGTTTACGTATTGCAATTCGACGCTTAAGGATTTTGCAAAAGAAACAAAAAGGTCGTGAGTCAAAGGCCGCGGCGGAGTTAACCCTTCTAAAAATATAGCGATAGACTGCGCCTCGGGAGTTCCAATGATAATAGGTATTCTCCGGTTTCCTTCTTCTTCCGCCAGAATCAGAGCATAAGCGCCTGTTTGCACCTGGCTGAAAGTGATTCCCAATATGCGTAACCGTATTTTATCTTTCACGTTTTCTCCCCATCAACCTCTATCTACGATTCAAAAAGATCATAATATAGTAAATCAAGGTAGCCAACGAACCCAAAGCCGCTACGACATAGGTATAAGCGGCCGCTTTCAAGGCGCCTTCCGCAGCCGTATGGTTGCGCGAGCTGGTGATTCCGGACTGATTTAACCATGTCAACGCCCTCATACTGGCATTGATTTCAACAGGCAATGTAATAAAACTGAAAAGAGTAGTCATGGCAAACAAACCGATGCCTACTAACAATATAGTAGAACCTATTTTGAGGCCTGAACCCATTAGGAATATTCCCCCCAGCAGAATCCAGGTAACCCATTGCGAAGAAAAACTAACGACCGGCACCAGCGCCGAACGCATTTTCAATGGAGCGTATGCCGCTGCATGTTGAATAGCGTGTCCTGTTTCGTGAGCGGCCACAGCAGCCGCAAAAACATTACTTTCTTGGTATATACTCTCGCTCAACGAAATGGTTTTATTGGCCGGATTATAATTATCGGTAAGAAATCCGCTTGCCGGAACTACTTTTACATCGTAAATTCCATTGTCGTGCAACATTTTCTCGGCCACGTCTTTTCCCCGCATTCCATTTTCTAACGGAATTTGAGCATATTTTTTTTCTTTTCTCTTTAAATTACTGGATACAAGCCAACTGGCTAATGCGATTCCTATTAATAAAATCCAATACATCTTTTTTGTTTTTTAAATTAAAAATAGTTCTTTTTCTTTGTTCAACAAATAGCGAGCCAAACTATTCTGAACATTAATATATATCTTCCTATCTTATAAATTATTATAACGGATAATGGTTTGCTCCCGATCCGGTCCCACCGATACGATTTTAATATTTATTCCCAAATTTTCTTCTAAAAATGACAAATAGGCATTGAACTCTTCGGGAAATTCCTCTTCGCTCTGCATTTTTGTCATATCGGTTTTCCATCCATCCAATTCTACATAGATGGGTTTTACTGATTCGTTGATTTCGAAAGGAAAATCTTCAATTTCCTGTTCCTCTATCTCATAAGCCACACACGCTTTGATGGTGTCGAATGTGTCCAATATGTCGGACTTCATCATCATCAATTGAGTGACGCCGTCGATTTGAATGGCATAACGCAAAGCCACCAGATCGATCCAGCCGCATCTGCGGGGCCTGCCCGTCACGGAGCCGTATTCCCGTCCCCGATCGCGCAAGAGTTGTCCCGTTGCGTCCGACAGTTCTGTAGGAAAAGGGCCGCTTCCTACCCGCGTACAATAGGCCTTGAACACGCCGAATACCTCCCCAATTTTCGACGGAGGCACTCCCAAACCCGTACATGCGCCCGCGCAAATGGTGTTGGAAGAGGTTACAAAAGGATAAGAACCGAAATCAATGTCCAGCATAGTCCCTTGAGCGCCTTCGGCCAAAATTTTTTTATTTTCGGCCAATGCTTTATGAAAGAAGTGATCGCTGTCGATCCTCTGAAATCGTTTGACCGTCTCAATGCCTTCAAACCATTCTTTTTCCAACGAAGCTAAATCGTATTCGAAGTTCATTTGACGCAATAAAGTTTCGTGACGAGCGACCGCATTTCGGTATTTCTCTTCGAATTGATGATCCAAATCGCCGATTCGCAAACCATTACGGCTCACTTTATCGGTATAAGCAGGCCCGATTCCTTTTCCCGTTGTGCCTATTTTTTCGTTGCCTTTTTGTGCTTCGTAAGCGGCATCCAGCAAACGGTGCGTGGGAAGAATCAGATGAGCTTTTTTGGAAATATATAACCGATCGGTTAAACAATGTCCGCTCCCTTCCAGCGCTTCTACTTCTGCTTTGAACAGCGCCGGATCCAAGGTCGCTCCGTTGCCGATCACATTGATTTTTCCGTCTTGAAAAACTCCGGATGGAATCGAACGAAGTACATATTTCTGTCCTTCAAACTCCAGGGTATGCCCTGCGTTCGGGCCTCCCTGAAAACGGGCTACAATATCATAATTGGGAGCGAGTACATCTACAATTTTCCCTTTTCCTTCATCTCCCCATTGCAATCCCAATAAAACGTCTACCTTCATTTATCTTAATTAAAATTCCTATTGACTTTCTTTTTTTGTTTTCTTTAATCCGCGCGCGCAACTACTGCATATACCATAAATGTAAAGACTGTAATGCGTCGGCGTAAAACGATTAATCTTTTTATTCTGAATAATTTTTTTCAACTCCAAATCTTTGTATTCCTGCACTTTATTACAACGGGTACAAATCAGATGGTGATGAAATTCATTGTTGTACGCCCGTTCATAAAATGCCATATTCTGTCCGAATTGGTGTTTAAGAACCAATTTACAATCTAAAAGCAATTGCATGGTATTGTAGAGGGTTGCTCTGCTCACACGAAAATTGCGTTCGTTCATTGCCTCATAAAGAGTATCCATGTCAAAATGTCGATGATCGCTATAGATCAAATCCAAAATAGCAAATCTTTCTGGTGTTTTTCTACATTTATTTTCACTCAAATATTCCGTAAAAATCTTCTTGACAATTTCTTTTACATTGTTATCTTTTTCCATCGCAGTTCATAATGTGTGTGTAATATTCGCAACAAAGTTAATAAATTTAATGGATAATTGAAAGTTTTTGGTACAAAATTAACAACAAAAACAAGGTTTGCCCCTCAATTCTTATTGATGAATCAACAATTTTTAATTATCTTTGTGCAAATATATATTTTTTAATCCTATATTCAATCCAATTAATGAAAGCGCTGATACGCTATGTATTGAATCATGTGCCGCGCAAGTACATACATCGAATCGTTCATTTCTTTATTCCCTTATTTTGCCTGATGTATGCGGGAAAAAAAGTACAATGTCCTGTTTGCGGGCGTCATTTTCGCCGTTTTATGCCTTACGGGCACGCCTGTTCACGCGACAACGCATTGTGTCCAAACTGTCTATCGCTTGAACGGCATCGACTGATGTGGTTGTTTCTTACGAATGAAACCGATTTTTTCGAAAAAAAATATCGGTTGCTGCACATCGCTCCCGAACCTTGTTTCATGCCCCATTTAGAAAAATATTTGGGCGATCAGTATCTTACAGCCGATTTGGAAAGTCCGCTGGCCAAAGTAAAAATGGATATTCAGCATATTCCTTTGGGCGAAAACGAGGTGGATATTATTTTCTGCAACCATATTCTCGAACATGTGGAAAACGACCGTTTGGCTATGCGGGAAATGTTTCGCGTGATGCGTCCGGGAGGGTGGGGCATTATGCTTTCGCCGGTCGTTCCCGGAAAAAAAACAACAGACGAAGATTCCTCCCTCACGACTTGGGAGCAACGCTTGAAAGCTTACGGACAAGGCGATCATTTACGGGAATATGGCGAAGATTATGCGGACCGGCTGACCGAAGCCGGTTTTGAAACCGAAGCGATCGATTACGCCAATCGTTTTTCTGAAAAAGAATTTACTACTTTTGGCCTCTGTCGTGATAAAATATACCGAGTGAAAAAACCGCAGCAAGCGTAACCGATTTGTTTATTTGGCGTCTAAATATAATAAACGTCATTATTATTTACTGATAAGTTTTAATATTTATATTTATTTAATTGATTATCATTATTTTAAATTTATAAGTATACATTTATT
>WRFY01000049.1 GCA_009783445.1 Candidatus Azobacteroides sp.
TTTGGCGTAATTACATGTTTCGACTTGGACAAAACCGATAACACTTTATCCGTACTTATCTCTTCTATTTCTGCTATATCACGGATGCCGACTCCCCGTACAAGCATTTTTTCGATACGCTTATACAACTTGGAATGACAGCCTTTATAGGTTAAGGCATGGTCGCCGATAAACGGACGTCCGCAATCTTTGTATAAATAATTTTGCTTTTTGGACGATTTTTTGCCGCTTTTCTTTATTTTTGTACTTTGGCAATGAGGGCAATAAAGTTCTATTGTGATTTTCATAAAACAAATATAGCTCTTTTTCTCTCATTGTCAAATTTTTATACCAGCATACTTTTTAGAACACCTCCAAAATATTAATTTGACAATTTGTAAAAAATTTGGAATTGATTTTAAAAACAAAGGGAGGAAATGGCACAAAGATATTTTATAACATAAATGGTTGGCGCTGCGGTGTGAGCGAAGCGAACACAAGAAAGCAATAATAAAATGATTAGTGAAATACGAAAAAGAAATTATAATTATGGATTTTAGAAGTCTTGATGTAACTGCCGCTAATGTTATTTCAGTTTACCCTAAGGTACAACAAGTTTTAGACGGTAAAATTCCAGCGCCAGAGGTGGCGGAATTTTTTATCACTAACTATTGCTCTTTTTGCTGCCCTCACTGTCGTTGCGCAAAAACGCATGAAGGACAGAATTCATTCATTAATTTAAATTTATTTAAAAAAGTTATTGATGAATTAGATGCCATCGGATGTAAAACCATTGAGTTCGGTGGAGGGGGCGAACCTCTTGAACATCCGGATATTCTAAAAATATTGCATTACATTAAGGAGAAAGACTTACGGTGTGGTATCATTACAAACGGGTATGCTATGATAGATAACCATCCGCTTATAGATGCCATACTCAGTGTTGCCGATTGGATTAGAATTTCGTTAGATGCAGTTTCAGATGAGACTTATCAATATGTACATGGCAGAAAAGA
Source organism: Candidatus Azobacteroides sp. (assembly GCA_009783445.1). Taxonomy (GTDB): domain Bacteria; phylum Bacteroidota; class Bacteroidia; order Bacteroidales; family Azobacteroidaceae; genus Azobacteroides. The sequence goes on from WRFY01000049.1 coordinate 996, forward strand.
TTTATTGTATCTGTTACTAAAATCTACATTGATGTCATTAGTGCAAAAAGCTCCATTGTTTGGCAGCCCTACAACAAGAACCCGCCTTGGGTTGAAATTGATTATCCAACAATCGAATAGGAATGAACTGGAAAAAGCGCTATATGAGGCGCAAGAAATCGGGGCGGATTATCTACAGTTTAAATGGCTGGAGAATCACTCATTTGCGATTCCTCAAAACGAAAGAATCCAGATTGACAATTTGAAAGAGTGGCTGAAAACAAAATCAGATGAGAAAATTTTTATAGATTTCCTTGCTGGATATGGAGGTGATGCTGACGGCAATGCCGACCAACCATGTTTGTTAAGCGTTCTGCATCCGCTGATAGATTGGGATGGAAAGGTATATATATGCGCATTTTTTCATCATAGGAAAGATAGCCACTGTTTGGGTGACATTTCCATTCAGTCGTTTGAAGAAATTTGGAATAGCATCGAACACAAAAAGAAAATCGAAAGCGTTAAGCGAAACCAATGTGTACCCAACTGTCCTATAAAGCGATACAATCCTGTCGTTGACTTTATAAAACAAGAGGGTTATCGATTTCATTACATATAAAAAAGAAAGATAATGAAAAAACGGATTCGTATTGATAATTTGGGAATGATCACCCAAGATGATAAAGGTAGAATAGCTTGCATAGATATGGCTCATTCAGAAGTTAAGAAATATGAGGTGTTGTCAATGTGTGCTGTTAAAAATAAATTATCACAGCGCAAGGATTTAGATTTATTTGTCTTTCCCAATGGCACATTAGACGCTGATATTGATGTTTGTATTGATTGGAATGTCAACTGTCTAACCCGACCTTTGCGCCATTATTATGGGATAGAACCTTATTGTGACCTTTCTTGTAGTTTTTGTGGTCCGAGAAAACTCAGATTTGACAATTACAGACGACATTCTGAATATGAAACGTTTCTCTTGCGAGAAATTGCTGCTTCCGGTGCGTTTCAGGTTCAACTTACAGGAGGTGAGATTTTCCTCCGAGCAGAAAGACTGTTCGATACAATAGAGTATTGTCGGGAACTTGGACTTGGGGTACTCTTGGCGACAAATGGTTTATGGTCGCGTATAAAAGACAAAAAATCTTTCGCGAAAAATTTGTCGTATTTTGATAATATTATTGAAGTAAAAGTAAGCATTGACGGCAATGAGCCTTTTCATGATCAAGTAAGAAGATTAAATGGTTCCTACCGTGCTGCGGTCGATACTGTCAGGCACTTGACCGAATATGGTCTTCCAACGCGAATCAACACAACTATTTTCAAAGATTCTTGTGAAATCGGGTTCATTGAACATGTTGCTAATATTGCAAAAACTTATGGCGCTTCTCTGCAAGCAATACCCGAACGTGCTTGCGGACGCTCTTTGGGACGTGATGTTTTTGAATTACCTTCAAAGGAGAAATTGAGAATTTATTCGCAGCGGGCAAAAGAACTGCGCGACGAACTTCAAATACCCATCAGTTTTAATTTTGATATTCTTGGTGGAGGACGAATTTTGCCAAACTATGACCGTGAGCGTCCTTTTTCATGCGGTGCAGGTCTTTGGGGTTTTGCAATAACCCACGAAAGAGAAATATATCCTTGTGGTTTTTCGATTGAATCCGGAGGAGAAAAACGATTCCTTGTCGGAAAAGTTGAGAAACAAGGAGATATGTTGGATATTTGGCTCAACAGCCCTGTCTTGCATGAATGGAGGCAAGCTGAAAAATGCTTTCAGTGTCGAATGTGCAATCATTACAAAAAGGAATGCTGGGGAGGATGCAAAGTCCAAGCATTTATGATAAATGGTTCATTATCTGCACCCGACCCTTATTGTTTTGCGTAAAATTAAATAATCCAATGAAAACATTAAAAAGGACATTTTTAATAATATTGATTCTTCTGACAATTGGCATTCTCTTGCGAGGAACTTTATATCGGAACATTGTTGCTTATGAATCAATCGGACAACGGATGAATTATGAGATAACAAATGACAAATTAACTCAATACATAAAGGAAAACTGTCGAGAAAAAGATAATGCCGACATAAAAGAAATTATAAAAACAGGTCTTTCTTTGACATCGAAAATATTGAATTTTACATTTTCAAAAAACGACTGCAATCCAAATAAATTGATAGATTTACAAACGGCAAATTGTGTTGGTTATGCCGCTTTTTTTTCGACAGTTTGTAATTATCAACTAAAAAGACACAATCTTTCCGAAGAATGGATAGCCCAACCTGAAATCGGACAAATTTATGTTTTCGGCGTTAATATTCATCGTTATTTTAATTTTTTGTTTTTCAAAGACCACGATTTTGTAATCATCAAAAACAAAAAAACGAAAGAAACTTATGCCGTTGATCCAAGCATATATGACTATTTATATATTAGTTTTGTAACTTTGAAAAACAACTCTCAATGAAAAAACAGCAATTATATTAACCCTTTACACTACTATAACAAGTATGATAAGTTTCACATAAAACGAACTGAAAAACGGCGTGCATGAATTTTCCATTACAGACACTATAAGAAGTGAAAAGAAAAGCAGCAAAACATTGATTGTTTTAAAATAAATAAAAAAGCAAGATAAAGCGAGAATTCTTCTGATTTTACGTAAATTTGTATTTTCTTATCGCTGGTAAAATGATTTATATCCTCGAAGCATCTCCCGGCCTATCGGCGTCGATTCGCTTGCCGGCTTCCAAAAGTATTAGCAACAGAGCATTGATATTGAATGCTTTAAGTAAAAGCATCCATCCTATTGCTCCTCTTTCGGACAGCGACGACACTCAGGTTTTGTACAAAGCCTTGCAAGGATTGGAGACAAAGATGATAGATATTGGGGCAGCGGGAACTTCCATGCGTTTCCTGACAGCCTATTTGTCGCTGCAAGAAGGAGAATGGATGCTTACGGGTTCCCCGCGCATGAAAAACCGTCCAATCGGCATTTTGACAGATGCACTGCGTCAATTAGGCGCAGAAATTCAATATGTAGAAAAAGAAGGTTTTCCTCCATTGTTTATTCGAGGGAAAAAAATGAAGGGAGGTTCTGTGTCGTTGAATGGAAGCGTTAGTTCGCAGTTTATTTCTGCTTTGATGATGATAGCGCCAGCCCTCGAACAAGGCTTGAATTTACATTTGGAGGGAAATATTGTTTCGCTTCCCTACATTGAAATGACCGTCCGTTTGATGGAAAGATACGGAATTAAAGTGAATTGGGAAGGGCAAATCATCCAGATTTCCCCTCAAAGCTATACTCCCGCCGTTTTTCGGATCGAAGGCGATTGGTCGGCTGCTTCTTACTGGTATGAAATACAGACGCTGGCTGCCGAAAATGCCGCTATCGAATTGCAAGGATTAGAAAAAAACAGCATACAAGGGGATGCCGCGTGCGTTTCTTTGTTCGAAACAATGGGTATTCAAACCTTTTTTACCGATTCAGGCGTCCAATTGGAAAAAAATCAGGTGAATTTCAGGGAAAAAACGGTTTCTTCTTCTGAAATGGTTTACGATTTTACGAATGAACCGGATTTGGCGCAAACCTTTGTCGTAGTTTGCTGTTTGTCAGACCGACATTTCCGGTTTACCGGCCTGCAAAGTTTACGAATCAAGGAAACTGACCGGATCAGCGCGCTTCAAAACGAAATGCGAAAATTGGGCTATCTGATTCGGGAAGAATCCGGCAGCATCCTAGAATGGAAAGGTGAAAGATGCGAACCAGAATTGGATCCGGTGATTTCGACGTATGACGACCACCGGATGGCTATGGCTTTCGCGCCGGTTTGCTTGAAAACAAAAAAAATCAGAATAAAAGACCCGGAAGTCGTTGCGAAATCATATCCCAATTATTGGAACGATTTGTCGAAAGCAGGATTTATTATTACGGAAGAAAAATGAAATTAAAAAAACTTTTTGCATCAGAACTGGATTATACGCAAAATCCCTTTGCAACATTGGATTCGGAGGGGTGTTGCGGAAAACACGAATTTTGCATCAAAAATCTTTTGCCTCCCTCTACTCAACATCCAGTGGAATATTACGAAGACGAAGAATTAGACTTTTTCAAAAACCGTCCTTCCGACTCGTACAGCGGAGAAGAAATTGAACAATTCGCCGAAATTCTTCATACCTTATGGGAGTCCGATATAGCCGACTGGATTCATAGTCTTCGATTACGGGAAATCGAACTGCCGGATCCGCTCAAAGATGAAGTAATTTTAATCCTTAACTCATAATTTATAATTCATAAATATTGGATATGGACTTGTTGCGATACTCGTTTTTCCAACATGCGCTGATCGGAAGTTTATTCACTTGCATTGCTTGTGGAATCACGGGAAGCTATATTGTAGCCCGTCGTTTGGTATTTATCAGCGGCGGCATCACTCATGCCTCTTTCGGCGGGTTGGGACTGGGATTTTTTTTGGGAGTTAATCCCATTCTTTCAGCCTTGATCTTTTCGATTGCCTCCGCTTTCGGCGTAGAATGGCTTTCTAAAAAACAGAATGTCCGGGAAGATTCGGCCATCGCCGCTTTCTGGGCGTTGGGAATGGCATTGGGAGTCATTTGCATTTTCCTTACTCCCGGATATTCGCCCAATATATCTGCCTACCTGTTTGGAAATGTACTCACCATTTCGTCTGCCGATATTTGGTTTATCGGCATTTTTTCTATTGTAGAAGTCATTCTATTCATCTTTTTTTTTCATCCGATTTTATACGTCGCTTTTGACAGAGAATTCGCTCAAACCAAAGGTTTGAACACTTTTCTGATCGAACAGTTGATGATGGTGGCGATCGCCATTTGCATCGTTTTAAGTATTCGGTTAATTGGGATTATGCTGTTGATGTCGTTGCTGACGATCCCCCAAATGACCGCCAATTTGTTTACCTCCCAATTTAAAAACATCATCTATTATTCGATTCTCATCGGCATAGCCGGTTGCTTTTCTGGTTTGTTTTTTTCTTATTATTTGAATGTTCCTTCCGGAGCGGCCATCATTTTCGTTCAGACGATTTTGTTCCTGATATGCAAAGGAATAACAACTATCGTCCGACGGAAACAATAAATTGCGTTTAATTCTGTTTAAAAACATAATGAAAGTTTTTCGGGAGATATTGTGTCTTGTAGTGTGTCTTGTTTTGCTGGCGTCTTGTTCTTCCACCAAGAATACCGGCGGAACCAGGTGGTACCATTCTTTCAATACACGCTACAATGTGTATTTCAACGGAAATATGGCTTATGAGGAAGCTTTCAAAGCGCAACAGGAAAATTACAAAGAAAATTATTCGGAAATGATTCTGATGTTTCCGGTCAGTTCGTTAACCAAAGACAAACCGAATACCGGCGGACCTTTTGATAGAGCCATCGAAAAAAGCGTAAAAGCCATTAAAACGCATTCCATCCAAACCAAACCGGAAAAACAGCAAGGCAAAAGAAACGATCCGAAATACAAAGCATGGATCGATCGCACAGAATACAATCCTTTTCTTTACCATGCATGGATGTTGATGGCGAAAGCCCAGTTTTACAATGGCGATTTTATGCAAGCCGCCAGTTCGTTTGCCTATATCGCCCGTTTATATGCCACTCAACCCGAAATAGCTTTGGATGCCAAAATATGGCAAGCGCGCTGCTTTGCTGAAATCGATTGGTTTTACGAAGCAGACGATATCCTTTCCAAAATAAAAAAAGAAAATTTACCCCAAAAACTTCAAGACTGGTACGCCACTGTTCAGGCCGATTACCTGATTAAACAAAAACGTTATTCGGAAGCTATTCCCTATTTGCAAACCAGCATTCAAGCGGAAAAAAACAAATTACAAAAAAATCGGGAAAAATATTTATTGGGGCAAATTTACAGTAATTTGGGAGAAAAGGATCGAGCATACAAGATGTTCGGAGAAGTCGCTTCTTCCAGCGTCATTTATCCCTTGACGTTCGGCGCCAGAATCCGCCAGACAGAAGTGTATGCCGGCAACGATACGGCAAAAATCGCGAGAGAACTTCGGAACATGGCCAAAAGCGGCAAAAATAAGGAGTATCTGGATCAGATTTATTATGCGTTGGGAAACGTTTACATGGCTGTACCCGATACAACGAAAGCAATAGCCAGTTATACCTTGGGCGTGGAAAAAAGCACGCAGCAAGGAATAGACAAAGCGCTCAATCAAATCAAGTTGGGCGATATCTATTTCGAAAAGCGGAAATATGTTCAAGCGCAACCCAATTATTCGGAAGCGTTGCCGCAATTGAAAAAAGGAGACGACGCCTATCCCCGCGTTTCCAAACGCTCCGAAATATTGGACGAGTTGGTCAATCATTCCAATGCCGTCGATCTACAAGACAGCCTCTTGCGCTTGTCCCGAATGCCGGAAACCGAACAATTGGCAGTGATCAATCAAATCATCGCTAATTTAAAGAAAAAAGAAGAAGAAGAAAAGAAAAAACAGGAACGCGAAGATTACCTGGCGCAACAAGATGATCGACGCGCTGAACTCAACATAAATGCTTCCAGACCGACGCCCGCCGTATTGCCTCCCTCTTCCGACGATGGCCTGTTTTATTTCTATAATCCACAAGTAGTGGCTTTAGGAAAAAATACGTTCCAGCAGAAATGGGGCCGGAGAAAATTAGAAGATGATTGGCGGAGGCGAAATAAAAGCAATCCGATTCAGGATGCTTTCAATGACGAAGATCAAGCCGATGCTACGGAAAAAAATACGTCTGGCGCCGAAGACAAGGGAATCCAATTCTCTCCAGAAAAAACGGCACAAAGTTCGTCCGATCCGTACGATCCACTTTTCTATCTGCAACAAATTCCAGTTGCGGAAGAAGACATAGAAGCTTCCAATTTGATTATAGCTAACGGATTGTTCAATATGGCGCTGATCTATAAAGATCAATTGGAAGACATTCCTCTGGCTTTGGAAACGTTTAACCAACTCAACTCTCGTTTCCCGGAAAACGAAAACAAATTAGAGGCTTATTACCACATTTATTTGATCTACCTGAGAGAAAAAAATATGGATATGGCCAATCGGTATAAACAAATCATCCGATCGGAATTTCCCCAAAGCGAAGAGGCAATCGCTATGGCCGATCCGAATTATGAATACAATTTGAGTATGATGGACGTTATTCAAGATTCGCTTTACAGGGATACCTATCAAGCTTACTTGGCGGGAAATGTCAATACCATACGAAAGAATTATCAAACCGTTATTGCTAAATACAATCAATCGAAGCTGCTTCCCAAATTCAGTTTCTTAAATGCCTTGAGTTATGTACAAACCAATAACGCCGACACATTCAAGGAATTATTGAAAGAATTGATAGGCAAATATCCTAATGCAGACGTTTCTGTTTTGGCGACAGAGATGATGAAAGGATTTCAACGCGGTTTATTACTTTCGGCTTCCGGAGACAATCTGTTGGCGAGAGGAAATCTGTTTAACATTCGTTTCGGCGCCGGTGAAGGCGAATTATCCGAAGATGTATCGGCTTTGCAATTTTCTGATGAAACCAACACGCCTTACGAATTATTATTGATGTATCCGCAAGGAACCGTCAACGATAACTTGCTTTTATATACGGTTGCCAACTTTAATTTTGGAAACTTTATCATCAACGATTTTGATCTGGAAAAAACAAGTACAGACAAAATCGGTATTTTGCACATAAAAGGATTCAACAATCTGGATGCGATCATCCAATACCTCCGCATCATCGACGGTCCTGAAGGATACGCTTCGAAACTCGAACAACAAATCGTGATTATGCCGGTCTCTGTGGAAAATTACGACATCCTGATGCGCGGAAAAAGTTTGGAAGAATACATGGCTTTCTTTGAAGAACATTTCGGAAAAGATTATCCCAGTCTGGTTGAACGATGGAACCTGAACCGTGAAGAAACATTTGAACCTGCTTTGCTGGAAGAGTTGGATACGGCCATCTCCAGCGAAGATGAAGATGTTTTACCAGAAGAAATAACAACAAAAACTACTGCTGTTCAGCCTGTTGCTGTTGTTTCAACGCAAGACTCAACCGTTGTATCTCCTGTATCGCCTCCTTCGGCTGTTTCAGAAGAAGATCAACAAAAAACGGCCGAATGGGAAGAAAAGGTAAACGATGTTTATGATCAAACGTCCCATACAATAGAGAACATCAATACGACGGTAAACGACATTTTGACCGATCCCATTCGAGGTATTCAGAACCTTTTCAAACGGAAAAAATCGTCCAATGCCATCGACGAGTATGCTAAGCAACAAGAAAAAGAGGAAAAAGAGCGTCAAAATCAATTAAAAAAAGAAAAAGAAGAAAAGGACAAAACGTTGCGGGAAGAAACCAAGCAAAAAGAAAAGGAGCAACGGGAACTTCTTAAAAAACAGCAGGAAAAAGAGAAAAACTCGTTGAAAGAAAAGAAAAAGCAGGAAGAAGATTTAGCTAAACAGAAAAAACAGGAAGAACAAACCAAGACGAACGAAAAGAAACGCATTCAGAAGGAACGAGAAGATGCTCGCAAACTAAAAGAAAAAGAACGAAAGGATGCCCAAAAGCTGAAAGCACAGGAACGAAAGGCCAAAGAAAAAGCAAGGGAAGAAGCGCGCAAACAGAAAGAAAAAGAACGAAAAGAAAAACAAAAAATTAAAGAACAGGAACGAAAAGCTAAAGAAAACGCCCGAAAAAGCAAAGGGAAAAGATAGAAAGCACGTTTCGTTAGAGTTTGTACGATAAAATTTTCCTATCTTGTTAGGTACAAAAGGATATTCTCTTCCCCTGTATTTTTGGGGCATCAAGGTAACTTATTCTTTTGTTGGAATGCAAATGATGGAGGTAATATGGATTCCTGCGAATGAAGTAGCGCCATCGGGTTCTAAAAAATGGGATGGTTGGAAACCCTGAAAAATCGCTTTTAACAAACAAAATTTTCACAGGTTTCCAAAACCATCATCGGTATATGCTTGTAGATAAATGCTTGTAGTTTCTTTTTTAAGGTATGGAGGCTGTCTCTGCCGAAGGCATGGCTTCTGCTGAAGGCGGCCTGTTTTCTAAGGCAGACCCCCATTGCTTATTCGCTCTTGGCCCCATTACCAGCGTCAGTTTGCCTCCTTTGTCGATATTCTCCTGACTGAACCATGGTTTATCCCATGATTCTCCATTCAAAGTGGCCGATTGAATGTATTTGTTCTCGTTCGAACAATTTAGAGCTTCTATTTCAAAAACGTTTCCATTGCTCAAGTTTATTTTGATATGATTGAACATTGGACTGCCGATATTGTAGGTCGGCGATCCGGGGGTAACCGGATAAAATCCCATCGACGAAAATACAACAAAAGCCGACATTCCGCCTCCGCCTTCATCGCCGGGAATTCCCATTGCATCGTTTCTATACCATTCGTTCATTAATTTACGGATGAGTTTTTGGGTTTGCCACGGTTGACCGGCATAATTATACAGATAAGGGATATGAAACGACGGTTCGCTGGCCATTGAAAATTGTCCTACGTTTCCTGTCTGGTCGGGAAGTTGAGCATAGAATTCGAATTTGCTTTTTCCCAGCGGTTCCCTAAACGTTTGATTCAAATTTTCGACAAATTTTTCGGGCGATCCCATCAATTGGATTAAATCTGCAGGATTGTGCGGCACGTCCCAACGGTAAGTATACGCATTGTTTTCAACATAATAATCGCGCGCGCCCTGTCCGCCGGAGAAACGGTAATCGAATGGTTGAATAAAAGCTCCTCTCATATCTTTCGGATGAAAGAATCCGGTTTCGGGATTATACAAGTTGCGGTAATTATACGAACCATTCAAAAAGAGAGCATGATCTTCCAAATGCCCCAATTCTTTTGCTATCTGCGACAAGCACCATTCGTCGTAGCAAGTTCCCAACGAAACTGCTACCGATTGCCTTTTTTCGTTGGAATCCACTTCTTTGACATATTCCTTCTCTCCTTCTTTCAGAGCCGGAAAATATCCTTTTTCATGGTAAAAAACATCCAAAGCGGTGTTGGGCGTTTTGGTACCGGGCAGGAGCGATTTTTCCGTAAGCGCTTTTTTACACGCAGCATAGGCCGCTTCCAAGTCAAAACCCCGCAATCCCTTGCAATAAGCATCCCAAATAGCGGCTACCGCATGATTGGCATTCATCCGGCGGCTGTCGCCGGTAATTTCGGGAGAAGTAGGCATCCATCCGTCGGAACTTTGTTGCGCCATACGAATATAAGATTGAATCATATTTACTTCTCTTTCTGAATCGATCAAAACTCGTAAAGGATGCGCCGCCCGATAAGCGCTCCAAATTTCATCGTCGGTATAAAAAGGCATTCCATTATCGTTATGTACTTTTCCGTCGGCAGCGCTGTAATACCTTCCGTCTTCCGAAATGTTAACCATGCGTTCGTATACTCTATAAAGTGAAGTGTAAAATACGGTTTTGGCATTTTTGCAGTCGTCTTCTATTTCGATTTTACCCAAAGCTTCGTTCCATTCATCGCGGCCTTTTTCGGCGATATCTTCTACGTTGTAAGTATTGATTTCCCTCAATAAATTCGTTTCGGCCTGTTGGGCGTCAATAAAAGAAATACCGTATCGGAGATTGATTTGTTTCGATGGAAAAGTCATCAGGAAAAACTCGTTGGTATCTTTGTTTGCAGTAAGCAGGGTTCGTTTTTCAGCAGAAATGAACGGTTGTTCCGTTTCCAGATATAAATAAATCCGCGCGGGACCTCCCTCTATCCACTGGTAGCCGGATATTCCCGTGGGCGTTTTCTCTAATTTTCCATTTTTAGTATTGATGATCAGTGTATTGCTGCTCTCTTTTTCAAAAGTAAACGTATAAATGCCCGATCGATGGGAAGGCGCAAAATCGACCTCAATATTGTCTTCGTCCAAGAATACCGAATAACGGTAAGGCGTGATCTTTTCGTTATCGTATGTATATTTCACTACATTTGGCAAGTTGGCCGGCGTCCCGCTGACCGGACTGATATTGAAAGCAGAACTTCCTCCATAATTAGTTATGGCTACTGGAAGTCCCACTATCTGTTCGCTGGCATAGTCGTCTCTTTCCGGATGCACGCGAAGCATGCTGTTGGGTAAATGAATCGTAGGATAAGCAGGAGTTAATAAATGACTAATATTTCCCATATAGGGGTTGACATAATCGACATAATCAACCTCTTCCTCTTGCGGTACGGTCGAAACCTCTTCAGACTTATGCCACGGCCAGTACCCGCAGCCTTGCATGATTATAAATAGAATCAGGCTAATAAAAATACTTTTTATTTTCATCTGTTATATAATTACTTTTAGATTCGGATGAAATAGCTACAAAATTTTTTTCTACAAAAACCATACCGATGATCTATGGATCACTTTATACAACATCTTACGTACCTATCAGAAGCATCCTATGGAAGAAGCTTTTATTCAACTATTCGATTATCGTTGTCCCGGATCGTTGTCCTGTCCGGCATCCAAGGTGCGCGAGATCATTTTGTCCCATTCCTTTCTTGTCATCACTATCAAATTTTCTTTTTTCAAATCAAAAAAAGAAACATATTTTTTACTCATCACACAATGCTGTGTCCATTCTACAGAATCTTTATACAGTAGCAGCGTGCAAATATCTGTAGAAGTAATTAAAGTAATTAAATCAGAAAGTACGTGAGAATGCATTGTTGTCTCCATTTTATTTTCAGGATCATCCGATTTGTATGGATATTGAATAAGTGAATTATGTAATTTTTCTTTTTTTACTAACTTATTATTTTTGTCGTAAGTTAATAAGTAGTCATTTCCAATTATTACAACATTAGAAACTTTTGGACCTGTCAAAATAAAAACTTTTCTTTCTTCCTTTTGAATTAATGGAATTGGATTGAAAGAAGTGTTGTCATAAAAAGAAAAAAAATCATCTTTATTTTCAGATATTTTCTGAATAGCCTCTTGTCTAATTGCAATTAAATCAATTTCTTGTTGAGTTGCCATTTGATTTAATGTATCTATTTTTGTTGGACTTTTTTGAGGTAAGTAATCAAACTCAAATCGAACTAAAATATGAGTTGGATTATCTTTTTCAAAAAAAATAGTAACTACTTGATTTTTTTCATTCAAATAGGACACATAACCGCCGGCCCTATTTCTTTTATCTGCAAACTTTTCTAAAAGGATGTCCGTAGCATACCAAGAAGCTTTCTCTAAACGATATAAAAGTTTTCCTTCTTCTGAAACTTTTAAAACTTTATTCGTTTTTTGTCCAAACGAAAATGTTGTCATCGTAAAGACCAGCATAAAAATCACAAAATTTTTTTTCATATTATCCTTAATTTATTTATTAGACTCTTTATCTATCTAAGGTCATCCAAGTACTTTTATCGCTTAGGTATGGATGATATTAAGCTTCAGAGCTTGCGGGCAGCGAATGCGCTCGAAATTTTAATACGTGGTATTTTCGTCTTTCTGTAAAATATAGCGACCTCTCGTAGGAACGATAAAGCAGTCGCTTGTAACTGAATGGTAACTTTCTATCCATATCAAATGGTCTTTGTTTTCTTCGTACCATTTTCCAACGTCTTTTTGAAAGTTTTTCCTGTTTTTCTTGCTTTTGCGTACATGATACCAATAAGAACAATAACCGCATTCTTCGTCGAAAGGAACACCCAAGAGTTCAAAAGTGGGAATATCGGCTATTATTTCTTGTATGGCGACGTATGCAACGTCGGCAACGGTATATTCACCGCTGAAAAAACGAACATATACTTTTTTTAATTTTCGAGTGTCCGTCATTTTATCGATTAAATAAGGAACAATGGGCTTTCCTTTGCTTACGATTTTCCAAAAAACAGTATCCTTGCAGTTCTCTATATAAGGAATTTCCGTTACGTATCGCAGGCTATCGGCGAGTTTTGCGTAATTTTCCTGTCCGAACGCAGAGAGGGAAATTGCAAGGCAAAACAGGGTTATGAAAATTGTTTTTTTTATTGTACCTAAAATCCGCCAGATAATTTGTATGTAATTGTAAATCTTCTTAGTATAAAAATATATTATCACCATTTTTGATGAAACAAATAAAATGTAATA
>WRFY01000050.1 GCA_009783445.1 Candidatus Azobacteroides sp.
CGCACGAAACTTTTTTCAAATATACGAATTTTGCTCTTAATAAGCTGACTGTTACTCTTGGGGGGATGTATTTTCCTATTAATGGGTGACTTAGTAGCAGGGGATAATACCTATACCCTTCTCCTTTTATTAATTAATTGAAAATAAGAAATAAAGGGAAGAAGGGGGTGTCAGGAGGAACTGTCAAGGTTAGTGAGGGAACTTTCAAAAATAAGGTTAATAGAAGCGATCATCAGTTGGCATAAATTTCTTTGCGGTTTATTTGTGAAAAACCATAAGACCATAAAATATAAGGATTCCTCTTTTTTTACATTTTACGGTCTTATGGCTTTACGTGTTTTTGCTCAAAATAATTATCTGCAAAGTCTGTGCATTTTTGGAACTATTGCAAATAGTACAAGAACAAGAAATTGGAAACAGTGTTGAATTTCACTGCAATGAAACTTATTTCTGCAACTCTATCTGCATCAGGCAAAAAAGCTAAATAACAAGAATTTTTCAGGCCTCCCGTTTCTCTTCCCCAAAGATACTGCCATATCGGTGACATTCATACGCAACGCTTTGTTCTTTCAGGTAGTGAAGCAATTCGATGCGTCCTTCCCTCAACGGTTTAGCGTAAGCGATATGTTTGCCGAGTTTAGCCGCCTTTTGATAAATACTGTCCGATAAGCAGGGCGAACAGGTACGTATCCGTTCGTATCGCTCCATTTCTTCGATGAATTCCGCTTCATTTTGTTGTCGGAGGGTTATTTTCTTTGCCTTTGAAACGGCGTTTTCAATCTCCTTTTGCTTGCTATCGTTGGCCGAAATACTGACCGTCAACGGAATTTGGCTTGTTTGGGCAGCCAGCAACACCAACAGAACGTCGTCTAAAGAATCGGCTTCCTGCACCCGGAATCCCATGCTTTTCAAAGGTAAATAGCGAAAAATATTTTCCTCTCCATAGAGAGGATGAATGTCTTTTTCTTGTGAAAATTCGTCATTCCAGATTTTCTGGTAATTTTCACGCGCTGTTTCCAAGCGTTTGCCGTCAGGCAAATCTTTTTCGGTAAAATCTACAAAGCAAGACACATAATTCGGGCTGCCGGCTTTGATGCCGCCGCCAAAAGCCGAACGTTTCATTCCTCCGAAAGGCTGCCGCCCAACAATAGCGCCCGTGATGCCCCGGTTGATGTATAAGTTGCCAGCTTCTATCCGCTCTTTCCAATACGTTTGTTCTGCCCGGTCTAAACTTTGCAAACCGGCGGTCAAGCCATATTCTGAAGAGTTGGCGTATTCGACTCCCTGTTCCAGATGGTCGATGCAAACTACCGACAACAGAGGGGCAAACAATTCCGTTTGAAAAGTATAACTGCCCGGTTTGACTCCCCATTTGACAGAGGGTTTCAGGATGTATTTTTCCTGATCGACAAATTCGGGAGCTACCAGCCAAGACTCGCCTTCTTCTAAATGTTCGATAGCATGCAGCAATTTTTCGTTGCGGTTGTCCACCATAGGGCCTATAGAATTCATAGGGTCCCATACGCTTCCTGTACGCAGGCTGGTAACGGCATCTTTCAGTTTCGACTGGAACGTTGGATCGCAATAGGTTCTCTTATCGACCAACAGCAAAGAACAGGCCGAACACTTTTGTCCTGCATTGCTGAATGCCGAAGAGACTGCATTCAATATCGCATGATCCTGATCGCCGCAGCCGGTGAGGATAATGGCGTTTTTACCTCCCGTTTCGGCAGCCAAAGGCGTACGGGGACTGCTTTCTAACAACCGGAAAGCGGTATCGGTGCCTCCCGTCAGGATGATGTGCCGGATGGAGGGATGCGAAGTCAGGTATTGCAGGGAAGAGCGTTCGGCGGGGTTGACTATTTGCAAGGCGTCTTTCGGTATGCCAGCCTCCCAGAAACATTGGGCGAACTGCCATGCAATCGGTTCGGCCACGCTCGCCGGTTTCAGAATCACCGTATTTCCTCCAGCCAATGCCGCAACGACGCCTCCTACTGGAATGGCCAAAGGAAAATTCCAAGGCGGAATCACCAAGATGATCCCTTTAGGCGCATAGGAAACAGTATCCAATTGTTCGAACGTTTGCAGGGATATAGGATAATAACGACAAAAATCAATGGCTTCCGATACTTCTATATCGCCTTCAGTAAATGTTTTACCGGTAACGGCAGACATGCAGCCGATCAAGTCGCCTCTACGAATGCTCAAATTTTCCGCTACGCGGCGTAAAATTCGGTTGCGCTCCTCTAAGGAGGTTTTTCTCCAGCCAGATGCATCTTTTTCAGCGGTAGCGATGGCTTCTTTTACCTGTTCAAAAGACAAGCGTTCGATTCGACGCCAAGACGCCGGTTCTTTGGCTCTGGCTTCCCATTTTTTCAATATATTCAAGGCCCATTGCCGGTTTTGCGGTAGATCTAAGTCGGTATCCGGTTCGTTTACAAAAGTATGGATTTCCTCTGCCGGCGCTGGCGGAAGGTTTCGATCCTGAGTGCGGAAAGGCTGGGTGCGCACATGGTCTTTCAAAGCATAAGCTTCTGAAAACTGATTGGACAGAAATTGCCATTGCGGACTGTTTAATTTTAGATTGAACGAATAACTGAGAAAATTATCCTTTCCGGTATTTTCGTCCAAACGGCGCACCAAGTAAGAGACAGCATTCAAGAAATGTTTGGCTTTTACTACCGGCGTATATAAAATAATCTGTTTTTGCATTTTCCGCATCACTCTCGGCAAATTATTCGCCATTCCTTCCAACATTTCGAAGCTGACATATTCTTCTACTTTGTTTTTTTCTGCCAGCAAATAGGCGTAAGCAATCGTAAAAAAGTTATGCGAAGCTACGCCAACGTGTAAAGCCCGCGCATTTTCGGCTTGCAAAGCGATATCTAAGATATGCAGGTAATTGGCATCTACTTCCACTTTGGTCGGATATACCGGATTAGGCCAGCCTTTCAAAGACGAAATAATGCTTTCCATCTGTAAATTAGCTCCTTTTACCAAGCGCATTTTCAATGGAGCGCCCCCTTCGGCGTACCGCTTTTTGGCAAACTGAAGCAGTCGTTGCTGAAATCCGGAAGCGTCAGGCAGGTAAGCCTGTATCACTACTCCCGCCGTATATTGCTTGAATTCAGGTTCATTCATCACTTCCATGAAAACGTCCAGCGTCAATTCGGCGTCTTTGTATTCCTCCATGTCGAGATTGACAAATTTAGCTTGTGATATGCCTTGGGCATCCACATACGGATAACGGATGGCTTGCCGGTAAATGGAAGCTACTAATTGACAAAGTTCTTTTTTGTTTTGCTCGTAACTCAGTGAATGAATTTGAGCATAAATACCTGAAAGCTTGATAGATATATAATTAATATCTGGTTCTTTCAAAGCTTCCAGGTAATGTTGGTAACGATGATAAGCTTCCTTGTCTCCCAAAACTACTTCTCCCAGCAAGTTAACATTTTGCCCGATTTGATGCTCCCAGCGATTTTTCAAATGCTGGGTCAATTGCGGACGTTCCTCCGGAATGATGATTTTTTTCGTTTCGTTCCGAAGTTTCTTTTTAAAAATAGGTATAGCGAGAAACGGGAACCAATGGCCGCACAATAAATACAATTGGAACAAACAACGATCGACCGAATTGAAAAAATCGGGAATTCCATACTCTTCAATAATTTTTTTGACTTGCTTGTTTAATATTCCATTGTCGCGGATTTGCGACGATTGGTCTAACATTTGGGAAAGGAACGTTTTGTACTTGGCTGTTTGTATTAATGAAGCATATTTTTTTTGTTCTTTCACTTCATCCGGCGATAGTTCCTCCTCGGCTTTTGCAAGAAACCGGCTAGCCCATTCAATAACTTCTGTTGTTGTAATTTGCGTCATGGCAAGATATTATTTTTTAACAAGAAATTTGGATTAGGGAAGGCGCTTTTTAATAATCTTCCACTAAATTACCGTTTTCATCGAATTCTGGAATGACTTGGCCGGTCTGATCGTCCACTTTGTACCAATTGGATGTGACCGTGTGTCCTTCCTGAGTATCTTCATTATCAATTACCGATTCGTATTGCTGTATCAAATGGTATTTTTTGCCGTTTTCTTCATCCAATTCCTGGTATTGAATTTTGGAACTGGTATTTTTAAAATAATAACACAAAAAACCATTTTCAACCGTCAATGCTTCAAAAATAGTAGTATCGCCTTTATCAATGTATTTTTTTACAAGATCCAAGGCATCTCGATCAGACAGAATGCTGTTCTTTTTCTGCGCATCATCAAGAGTTGTTTTTACATTTTCAACTTTTTGATCCATTTGAGTGCTTTTCGGATAGTTTGTAGAATTACATTTGGAGGTAAAAAAGACCATCAAAAAACATGCAATCACTCCGAGCGTCGAATAAAACTTCATAAATCTTTTTTTTACATTAATGTTAATAATAATTGATTCTATTGTTCACTAAAGAAACTTTTTTACAAAGGTAGGAATTATTTCTCGATATAATATTTTTTTTTGTACTTTTGCTGGCGTTTTTGATGAGGTGAAACGAATTCACTATCCTTTTGATTGCTGTTCACTTCGTTCATTATTCATTCATGTTAATTCTTAAAATTTAAAAAGTATATGGACAAAAAGAGAGTTTACCTGTTCGGCGGAGGTCAAGCCGAAGGTAGAGCCGACATGAAGAATCTGTTGGGTGGTAAAGGGGCCAATTTGGCTGAAATGAATTTAATAGGCGTACCTGTTCCTCCCGGATTTACAATTACGACAGAAGCATGTACGGAGTATAACCAATTGGGAAAAGATGCCGTAATTGAATTAATCAAACCGGAAGTGGAAGAAGCTGTTAAAAAAGTGGAAGAAGCCACGGGAACCCGATTCGGCGACAAAGACAATCCTTGCTTGGTTTCTGTTCGTTCCGGAGCACGCGTTTCCATGCCAGGAATGATGGATACTGTATTAAATTTAGGCATGAATGATGAAGCGGTGGAAGGAATTGCCAAAAAATCGGGCAATCCGCGTTTTGCATGGGACTCTTATCGCCGTTTTGTACAAATGTATGGCGATGTAGTGTTAGGGATGAAACCAACCTCCAAAACGGAAATCGACCCGTTTGAAGCCATTATGGAAGAAATGAAAAAAGCGCGCGGCGTAAAATTAGATACGGAATTGACGGTAGACGATTTGAAAAAATTGGTAACTCAATTCAAAACTGCCGTTAAAAAACAAACCGGAAAAGATTTTCCCGATTCGCCATGGGAACAGCTATGGGGCGCTATTTGCGCTGTATTCGATTCGTGGATGAATGAACGCGCTATCGTGTACCGCAAAATGTACCACATTCCAGAAGAGTGGGGGACTGCAGTGAATGTTCAAGCAATGGTTTTTGGAAATATGGGACAAACATCCGCTACGGGCGTGGCTTTTACGCGCGACGCCGCAACGGGAGAGGATATTTTCAATGGCGAATATTTGATTAATGCACAAGGTGAAGACGTAGTAGCCGGCATCCGTACTCCTCAGCAAATTACGCTCGAAGGTTCGCGCCGCTGGGCTGAGCAACAGGGAGTTTCTGAAGAAGAACGTGCGGCGAAGTATCCTTCGCTGGAAGAATCTATGCCCGAGTGTGCGAAACATTTGATTGAAACTCAACAAAAACTCGAAGATTACTTCAAAGATATGCAAGACCTCGAATTTACGATTCAAGATAGTAAATTGTGGTTGTTGCAAACGCGCAACGGTAAACGTACCGGTGCGGCGATGGTGAAAATTGCGATGGATATGTTGAAACAAGGCTACATCGACGAAAAAACAGCCTTGTTGCGTCAAGAGCCTGAAAAATTAGACGAATTGCTCCATCCGGTATTCAAAAAATCGGCATTGGACACAGCCAAATCCATTACCAAAGGTTTGCCCGCTTCTCCGGGCGCTGCTACGGGAAAAATAGTATTCCACGCGGAGGATGCCGAAGAATGGGTAAAACGAGGCGAAAAAGTAGTGCTTTGCCGCATCGAAACGTCTCCCGAAGATTTGCGTGGAATGGCGGTCGCTGAAGGGATTATGACTGCTCGCGGCGGTATGACTTCGCACGCTGCCGTAGTGGCCCGCGGTATGGGAAAATGCTGCGTAGCGTCTGCTAACGATGTACAGATCGACTACAAAACCAAAACAATGCTTATTGGAAATAAAAAATTAAAAGAAGGCGACTGGATTTCGTTGAATGGTTCTACCGGTTTGATATATGCAGGAAAAATCGAGACGCAAGAAGCGGAATTAAGCGGCGATTTTAGCGAATTAATGGATTTAGCCGATAAATACGCTTATTTGAAAGTACGCACAAACGCCGATACTCCGAAAGATGCCAGGGTTGCCCGCAATTTCGGCGCTAAAGGCATCGGGCTTTGCCGCACGGAACACATGTTTTTCGAAGGAGATAAAATCATCGACATGCGCGAAATGATTTTGGCAAAAGACGAGGCCGGACGCAGGGAAGCTTTAAGTAAATTATTGCCTTTGCAGCGGGAAGACTTTATGGGCATTTTTGAAGTTATGGATGGACTTCCCGTAACGGTTCGTTTGTTGGATCCCCCTTTGCATGAATTTGTTCCTCATGATAAAAAAGGACAGGAAGAAATGGCAAAGGCTATGCACATTCCTTTTGAAGAAATCCACAATCGGGTGGAAAGTTTGGTAGAACAAAACCCGATGTTAGGACTTCGCGGCTGCCGTTTGGGTAATCTTTATCCTGAAATCACTGAAATGCAAACCCGCGCAATTCTGGAAGCCGCTTTGGATGCGAAAAAGAAAGGCATTAAAACCTATCCCGAAATCATGGTTCCATTGATCGGTATCTTATATGAATTTGAGGCTCAACGAAAAATCATTGACGCAACCGCTCGGGAGGTGTTCAAAGAAAGAGGCGATTCCATTGAATATAAAGTAGGTACGATGATTGAAATTCCGCGCGCAGCTTTAACCGCTCACCGGATTGCGACTTCCGCCGAATTTTTCTCTTTCGGTACCAACGACTTGACCCAAATGACTTTCGGCTACAGCCGCGACGATGTTGCCAAATTTTTGCCGATCTATCTGACAAAAGGAATCTTGAAAGAAGATCCATTTGTCGTATTAGACCAGAATGGCGTCGGTCAGTTGATTGAATTGGCTACCACACGCGGTCGAGAAATTAAACCCGATTTGAAATGCGGTATTTGCGGCGAACACGGAGGCGACCCCAGTTCAGTAAGATTTTGTCACAGAGTTGGCTTAGATTATGTAAGTTGTTCGCCTTTCCGCGTGCCTATCGCACGACTGGCGGCAGCACAAGCTGCAATTGAATATCCTAAATAAATTTTTTAAAATATTTTGAGAAAAAGAGCCGCATCAAAAACTTTTTTAGCGACACAATTATTAAAAAGGTCTTGGATGCGGCTCTCCATTTATACTCTTCCAAATTTTTGGATTGTGTACTAAAAAGTCAAGAAAGCTTACCGGAGAGAGCAAAATTTATCGTTTTTCAAAAAAAAGTTTGGTTTTATTTTGGTAAAGTATAAAAAATAATTTAACTTTGCCATTATGAAACGACACAGTATATTCACACTTATTTTTGTTTGGTATTGTCTAGAATTGTTTGCACAATTTCCAAAAGATGAAATTCGTGCAGTATGGTTGACAACAAACTATTCTTTAGATTGGCCTAGCAAACCGGTTAAAAACGTAAATGATATTCACGAGCAGAAAAATGAATTGATTGGCATTCTAAACAGATTAAAGGAAGCCAATTTCAATATGGTGTTTCTTCAGACCCGCTTGCGGGGGGATGTCATTTACCCTTCAAAAATTGAACCGGTAAGTCCGTTTATCCAGAGTGGAAACAATGCCTTTGCAAATTACGATCCTTTGGCTTTTGCCGTTGAAGAATGCCATAAGAGAGGATTGGAATGTCATGCATGGTTTGTTACTTATCCTTTGGGACCGGAAACAATCAGAGGAAAAGAAAATAATTCTCCTACGCTTCAAAAAAACAGGGACAAAATGAAGCGTCACAAAGGTGAATTCTTTTTGGATCCTGGCGATCCTCAAACCCGAACTTACTTGATTTCGCTCATCGAAGAAATCGTAGAAAAATACGATATTGATGGGATTCACATGGATTACATCCGTTATCCAGGCGCCGATTTTCCCGATGACGCTACTTTCAGGCGTTATGGAGTCGGAATGAATAAAAGCGACTGGAGAAGGGAAAATATCAATCGCTTTGTCTACGATGTTTACGACATTGTCAAAAAGAAAAAGCGTTGGGTACAAGTAAGCAGTTCGGTAATAGGAATGTACAATTATCTTAAGGAGAGCGGAGGGAAACACTGGACAGCTTACAGCATGTATCAGGATCCCGAAAGGTGGTTGCAACAGGGGAAACACGATTTTATCGTCCCCATGATGTATTACAAGGACAATTTGTTTTTTCCTTTTATCCAGGATTGGAAAGCGCGTCGAAACGGCCGCTTTGTTATACCGGGTTTAGGCATTTTTCAATTGGACGAAAACGAATCCAATTGGAGTCTCGCCAAGATAAAAGAACAAATTCAGTATTCGCGCGACAATCACATGGGTGGAAATGCCCTTTATCGCGCTCAATATTTGTTGGATAACAAAAAGGGAATATTGAACGAGCTGATGCATAACTATTACCAGCATCCGGCTCTGCTTCCTCCTTTGACGTGGTTGGATGACGTCCCGCCCTTGCCTCCGGCAGAATTGAAGGCTGTCAGTTCGGGCGAACGTTTATTTTTGAGTTGGAAACCCTCGCGGCAACCGAATAACAAAGAAGTTTTTTACAATGTTTACCGTTCAGAAAGATTACCGGTCAATGTTAATGACGCAAATAATTTGATTGCAGCGAGAATCGACAGTCCTAAATTGTCGATTTCGATCGACAATTTCATGGAAAGCGGTTATTATTATGCCGTTACTTCATACGACCGATATCATAACGAGAGTAAGGTCTCCAATCCGGTTTATTTTGTAACAGGTATTTATAAATAATAAGAGTTAGAAATAATTGGAAATAAATTGACGAATTTGATAAATTTTCACGCAAATAAATTGCAAAAGATTTAGCAATAATTTGCAAAGAGTTTTTTATTGTTGTCGCTTTTTATTCATTTTTTATTCATTTTCGCTTCAATTTATTTCCAATTTTTAGCCTAAAACCCCAAAAATCTTCAGCCAACGAACTATACAGATCAAAAACAGGCCATCTGATTTCCAGCTTTTTACATAGAAAATAAAATTCAAAAAACTGTATATGGACTGTACTCCCCTTGTTTTCTATTTTTCATTAAAAAAAATTCAATAGATTTGTGTGCGATTTCAAAGGAAATCGACGAATACTATTAAAAACCGAGTAGTAGAGATATGAATATTTTTGAAAGATTTCAATAAATTTTATTGGAAAAGAGAATTCGAATTGGGAAAATAAAGGATTTTTGAGGACTCTTATAATGATTGATTGTTTCGGACCAATAACCTTATACTAAGTCATTATTCTTTACAAAATTATTTGTTTTCTTTTATGGGATTTAACTACTCGGTTTATATTAAAAAGTGATTATCGGATATTGCATCTATGCCTTCTCGAAAAAAGAGGAATAGAAGCATATCCGATATTCATTTATTGATTAATCCGAACGGCCTCAAGTGTTCAGCCCTGTTCATACGCTGTCCGATGGGCCGGATTCCTCAACTATCGCCTGACATTATAATTTGGCGGCATTTCACAAAATATGCGGGTATAATTAATGGATATACAAATTATTATATTATTTTTCATCGAACGCATTGTTATAGCATTTAGTATCATAAAAAATATTATATCTTGATTGTCAATTGTATATATTAATAGCGCCGCTATTCGGAGCCTGACCGAGAACATTTTCCATTCAAAACAAACATACATTTTTTTACAAAATAAATCGTATCTTTGCAAAAAACGAATAAAATAGAATGCGGTATGAAAGTAGTATTAAGCGGTATACGTCCAACGGGAAATCTGCACTTAGGGAATTATTATGGCGCAATGATTAATTTTTTAAAAATGCAGGAGGAAAATAAATGTTATTTCTTCATCGCTGACTGGCACTCTTTGACTACGCATCCCGATCCGAATAAGTTGCATGCCAATGTTCGAACGATTCTTTCAGAATATTTGGCCTGTGGATTAGACCCTGAAAAAGCAATCCTTTATGTTCAAAGCGATGTACCGGAAATTGCCGAATTATACCTTTTGTTGAATATGCACGCTTACTTGGGAGAATTGGAAAAAACCGTTTCGTTTAAGGAAAAAGCGCGTCAAAATCCCGATAATGTCAATGCCGGTTTATTGACATATCCGGTTTTAATGGCAACTGATATTTTAATTCATCATGCCGATTATGTGCCAGTGGGAAAAGATCAGGAACAGCATTTGGAAATTACCCGCAATTATGCCAACCGTTTCAATTACAAGTATGGGGTGGACTATTTTAAACTGCCGACTGCCTACAATTTTGGCAAGGAATTAATCAAAATACCTGGATTGGACGGTAGCGGCAAAATGGGTAAATCGGAAGGAAATTGCATTTATCTGATTGATGAGCCAAAAGTTATTGAGAAAAAAATAAAAAAAGCGCTGACAGACAACGGGCCGGAAGGCGTGAATACTCCCAAACCAGATTATATCGAAAATTTGTTTACTATTTTGAAAGTAGTTTCTACGCCCGAAGTGGTGGCTTATTACGATAATCTTTGGAATGCTGGAGAAACTAAATGGTATGGCAGCTTGAAAAAGCAACTGGCCGAAGATATTATTAAAGTAACAAATCCCATTCGCGAACGAATCAACGACATCCAGAATGACGACGCTTACTTGCATAAAATAACGAGGGAAGGAGCGGAAAAAGCCCGCGAAAGCGCAAGTAAAACCTTGAAAGAGGTACGGGAAATCATGGGATTCAAATCTTTTTAATTCTAATATTTATACACATGAAAAAATGCTTGCTTTTAGGAATAATACTAATCCCGTTTCTTATTTCTTGTTTAGACGCCAATCTCCCGAATGTAAATGGAATGTGGCAGTTAAAAACTATTCAGGATGAAAATGGAGAAACACAGAAAGTCGATACCATTTTTTATAGCTTTCAGCGACAGGCGATATTTTCGTGTACGATCTTAAACGGCGACACGAGCAACTATTCTGATCCTACGGTTATTGTTTACGGTTACATTGATTTTCCGGCGAAAGATAAGTTGCATATTCAGTTAGATAAGATGTATGAAAACCTTCCCTACCAAGAGATGGTATTATGGAAAGGAATGCAAACCGAATACGATATTGTCCGGTTAAGCTCCAAAGAGCTGATTCTGAGGCAAGACGAAAAGAAATATAACTTCGTAAAGTTTTGACTATAGGACTATGAACAATCTATTGAAACTATATTTGAGTACTTTAGCTGTTTTTGCAGGCATTTTGAATGTTTTCGGTCAAATGGAAACGTCCTATCGGGCATCGGCATATGGTTCTGTGGCTTCTGGCGAACATACGCCCTTCTGGATGGTAAACCATAATTGGGGTATGACTGCCTTAGATGCCAATAATTTTCATGTGCGGGGCGGCATTTTCCACCAACAACGAATCAACAACGATTGGTCGTGGGATGCAGGGATTGATCTGGCCGGCGGTTCTTCTTCTCCTTACGGAAAAGTTTGGGTTCAACAGTTATACGGCCGGTTGAACTGGAAAATCTGGCGCATAGATATGGGTTCGCGGGAAGAGTACGTTTCGTATTTAAATCCGTATTTAAGTTCGGGCGATTTTACCAATTCCAACAATGCCAGACCTATCCCTCAATTGAAAGGCAGTATTCCTGACTTTATCTTAATTCCTTATACAAAAGGGAATATGTTTTTTAAAGGCGATTGTTCGATTGGAAAATATTTGGATGGACAGTGGCTGGAAGACAAAGCGCTCCCAACGAATTCGGATTATGCCAGAAACATTTTGTCGCACAGTAAATCGCTCTATTTTCGGTTTGGAGACATCGAAACTCGACATAAAATGCAATTTACTTTCGGAATAGTCCATGTAGCCCAATGGGGCGGCGTTCTGTATCGATACGAACAATCGGAAGAAGGCGAATGGCATTATACCGTTCAGCATCAACCAGAAGGAGTCGGTGATTTTCTGCGAATATTTGTGGCCAAAGAAGGCGCTTCTTCGTCTTCGCTTGCCGATCAGGAATATGCGGCTGGCTCGCAATGGGGTACCTATCTATTCAAGTGGGATTATAAATTGGCCAATGACGATCGGCTAAGCATTTATCTGGATCATTTTTTTGAGGACGGTTCGGGAATGGTTTTTGAAAATTACAAGGATGGAATATGGGGATTGGAATATAAAACCAAGAAGAAAAACTGGATTTCAGGAGCCGTTTTTGAATATATTTATACGAAACAGCAAACGGGTCCTATCCACTTTAATATTACGATGGACGACGAACACCGGAGCAAGCTTATCCATAAAGGAAATGGCAACGACAATTATTATTACAACGTAGATTATACGCAAGGCCCGTCGTATTTCGGAAAAACGATGGGAACGCCGCTTTTCCTTTCTCCAGAGTACAATACGGGAAAAGGAGTGAATTTTCAAAGCAACCGCATCTGTTCTTTTCATTTGGGTCTGGAAGGTTATTGTCATCCGAAGATTCAGTATCGTTTGCTTTTGACAACTGGACAAACATGGGGGAGATATTATGTCCCTTATAGATCGGTTAGAAGCGGATTTGCTTCTCAATTGGAACTGATATACCATCCTGCCCAACTGAACGATTGGAATATCAAATTATCTATGGCCGGCAATACGGGCGAATTTTTCGGGGGCGACACATTTGGCGCAGGCATTACCCTGACTAAGCAAGGAATCATTTATGCCAAATAAGCTTTCGAGTCGGAAAATGTAAAATAAGAGAGTAATCGTTTTGAAAACACAAAAAAAAGTTGTTCCTTTGCAATGCCTGAGAGAAAAGTAAATTTTGAAAGAGGAGAGATGGCAGAGTGGTCGATTGCGGCGGTCTTGAAAACCGTTGAACTGCGAGGTTCCCGGGGTTCGAATCCCTGTCTCTCCGCTGAGATATAATTGACAGTAAGCATTTTATACCGGAACCAGCTAATAAATAAATATTTATATTGTATTAATTGACATTGATTTACATTAAGTAACATTCTATTTTGTTACCAAAATTCAAAATGGTAGCAAAAGCGGTAACAAAGAGTGGAAACTATTATAATGTAAGGAAATGGACAATCTATTTTTAAGGTTTGTTTTTGACAGGAAAAAACAAGCGAGTGAAACAAAAACAGGACTTCTGCAAATTGAAGTTCGAAGATTAAGCTCTTCCAAACGTGTTTTTATTTCAACGGGAGTTAAACTCTATAAAAATCAATTTTCTGGAAAAAATGGATTTACGTGTAAAAACCACAATTCTGCCATGTTGGTTATAGGTAAAGCGCATCGAATTTTTCGGAAAGTTGAAGCATTTGTTTTATCTGAAGAGTGTAGAAGTCTTGACGATGTTAAAAAGTGGAACAGTGATGAAACAGAAATACATTCGGTGATTGAATTTATTCAATCAGAATTGAAAAGAAAAAATCCGTCCAGTGATGTAGTGGAATATCATCATTCTTTAATTCGGAGGTTGGAGGAATTTGGTAAGATAAAAGTATTTTCAGACATTACCTATGAAAACATTGTCGATTTTGACGCCTATCTTAGAAATACAATAAAATCTCAACCAACTTTATATAAGCGGCATTCAGCATTGCATAGGTATATAAAAGAAGCTATTAACCGGGGACTTTGCAAATACGATCCTTACCTGCAATTCAGACTTAAAAAAGGAAAGAGTAAAGATCCCGTATTTTTAATCGAATCAGAAATAGAAAAAATAAGAGATTAGCAACCAGTTAATAAAAAACTTGGTAATGTTAAGGATCTGTTTATTTTTCAGTGTTATACAGGATTGGCATACATAGATATGGTTAATTTTTCAAAGGATGATGTTTCAGATATCGACGGTAAAAAGATTATTCGGAGCCGGCGAAAAAAAACCGATGAATCGTTTGTTTCTTTACTTCTTCCGCAAGCGGAAGAGATAGCTGAA
>WRFY01000051.1 GCA_009783445.1 Candidatus Azobacteroides sp.
TCGTGCATCGAATCTTTAGAACTTGTGCAGCTATACATAACTTTAAAATTAAAATCAATCCATGGCATTACAAAAACTAATTTACATAAACTCTATTCAATAATCTTATTAATTAGAATCCTGTAGTTTGTTTTCTATAAAGAATATCCTTTAATTTCATACTGATAAAACCTCTTCTTGTGTATATACCACAATCTTAAACAATCTTCACTGGGAAAATTGCCATAAGAGCGAAAATTTAAAAAAATAGATGTTGTTGTACTGTAAGTTTCATCTAACATGCAAACTAAAGGTAAACCACAAGAAAAAAGCAGCTAAGAATTTCTTCTTAACTGCTTAATTTTCAATTGTGGGCGTTGACGGATTCGAACCGCCGACCCTCTGCTTGTAAGGCAGATGCTCTGAACCAGCTGAGCTAAACGCCCCTTCAAAAGTGATGCAAAAGTAATACTTATTTTTGAATGTACAAAATAATAGAAAGACTTTATTTTTAGTAATTAGGTAATTGTAATACAATCAATATATTCCTAAATGTATAAATTGGGTTCTAAATGGCAAAATGGGACGTAAAATACTTGATTTTAGGTTTTATTTTTGACTTGGATAGGTAAAAATACATCAGATTAGAAAAGTTGAAGTAAGGATTTCAGAGGCTTGAGTTAAACCAAAGTTAAACCGAAAAATTATGGTTAACGTCATTTGTTACAAGTCAAAAACATTATCCAATGGAGAACATCAGTTAATGATTCGAGTGTGTAAAGATGAAAAGAAAAAAGTGTAATTTCAACTAACAAATGCAACTTAAGGTAGAAAAATAGGTAGCGTTATATAAAGCAATCCACCGTAATTAATTGATATTTAAATTATTATATTATTTTTTTATTGAATATATTATTATAGCATTATCTGCTGATTATTAATCATATATATTGATGATGAATAATGATTTATAATTGTTAAATATATATTAATTTTATTGTAAATTATTATTTTACAATAGATTAAATAAGCATGCTTTTTAGAACACTACCAAAAGTTTTATTTTAACATATCCTAATAATTAGGGGTACAGATATCACAAATGATTTCTCTCTCTATCTAAATATCTCTCTCAATTCTTTGTTACTCAACTTGCCGATCCAGTTTTCGCCGGTGGCGACAGTCATTTCTGCCAGATGTTTTTTTCTTTGAATCATTTCGTCAATGCGTTCTTCGAACGTATTTTTACAAATCATGCGGTGCACCATCACATTCTTTTTCTGTCCGATACGATAGGCGCGGTCGGTGGCTTGATTTTCGACAGCTGGATTCCACCACAAGTCGTAGTGGATGACGTGCGAAGCAGCAGTGAGATTCAGTCCGGTACCCGCCGCTTTGAGCGAAAGCAGAAAAATCTTGTCTGCGCGGTTGTGTTGAAAACGGCGCACCATCTCCTCGCGCTCTTTAATGCTGCATCCGCCATGGTAGAACATCGGACAATCGCCGAAACGTTGGGTAATGAAACGTTCCAACAATCCGCCCATTTCCGCAAACTGAGTAAAAATCAAAGCCTTTTCATTGCTTTCCATCATGCTGTCCAAGAGTTCGAAAAGTAATTCGGTTTTACCCGATAAGGAAGCGTCGAATTGTCCATTTTTCAAAAATTGCGTCGGATGATTGCATATTTGTTTGAGAGCCAATATCATTTGCAGTACCAAGCCTTGTCGTTTGAAAAGCGATTGCTGGTCGTTTTCGTTGCAACCTTCGATTTCTTCCATCGCCGCCCGCATCGTTTTTTCATACAATGCCGCTTGTTGTTTTGTGAGTTGCGCATACTGATTTTGCTCTATTTTGTCGGGCAGGTCAGAAATAATCGTTTTGTCGGTTTTCATACGGCGCATCATAAACGGCGCGGTGATTTTCCGAAATCTCGCCGTAATCTGTTCGTCATTAAACATCTGAATCGGATTGGCATATTCATCCTTAAACTTTTTGATCGTACCCAAATAACCCTTGTTGGTATAATCCATGATAGACCAAAATTCGGTCAACCGATTTTCGACCGGCGTCCCACTCATCGCAATGCGGATCGTAGCAGGAATGCTTTTTACCGCTTTCGATTGAGCTGTTTCGTTGTTCTTGATATTCTGCGCTTCATCAATAATCATGACTTGCCATTTCTGTTTCTTCAGCAGGTCGGCATCGCTGCGAAGCACGCCGTAAGTGGTGAGCATCACGTCGGAATGGAATTGTTTCAAGTCGCGCGCCGTTCCATGAAAAATATGCGACGAAAGCGAGGGTGCAAACTTCCCTATTTCGGCCTGCCAATTGGTCAACAAACCGGTTGGTACCACCACCAAAGCCTTGCGTTTTTTATCCAAAACATTTTCCTCTTTGAATTTCAGCAAGATGGAAATGACCTGCAAGGTTTTTCCCAAACCCATATCGTCGGCAAGGATGCTGCCAAAGCCAATGCGGCTATTGCGGTAAATCCACGAAAAACCACGTTGCTGATACGGACGAAGCGTCGCGTTAAGTTCTTGCGGCAGCGCTATGTTTTCGGTTGAAGTCAGTTCGCGAATCAAATCACGCACTTCGTTGGTAAGCAAAACGGGAGCGCCTTCGTACTCTTCCGCCAAAGCCGTTTGCAGCAATTGATAAGAACTCAGCGGCTTATCCGACGTAAAAGCCTTATGCAGTTTTTCTATGTCGCCGTCGCTCACATAAATGTAATTTTCCTTGAATTTGAACAAACGAGAGGCATTTTTCAGCAGTTTATCGAATTCTTCGGGCGATATAATTGTTTTTCCGATAGCTACTTGCCAATTAAATGAAAGTAAATCGTGCAGACTTACAAAACCTTGTCCGCCCTCGTTTCTTCTCAATTTGACGGATACTTTGGGGCGCAACAGTTCTTGCAACGATTTGGGAAGCAGTATTTTGATGTCGAGCAAACGAACTGCTGGAAGCGCCTCCATTAGAAGAGGGGCAAATTCGCTGGTGGAAAAGTGGATAGGCGTATTACATCCAAAATTGATATACGTATCCAATCCCCGAATGAAAGGCGTAAGCAGCGAAACGCCCTGCAAAATCTTGAATCGCTGTTTTTCGTATTGCTTTTGCGTCAGAATCTTCTTCAACGGAATGGGCAACTGATCGGAAATCGTTTGGTCTTCGATACTGATTTGTATGTCAAATTCTTCGTTCGGCAGTTCCGATACGATGATGGTGGGCTTATACACATCGGCAGTGAGGTAATAACGGTCTAACCAAACTTTTATTCCTCCGCTTAAGGCATTCTCGCCAACCGATTTAAACGGATGAGGCCTGTTTTTGAAAAATAAATCTTCAAATAAATCTCCGTCTGAGGCTTTGGAAAATCGTGCGATTATTTTTCCGATAAAAGGCGACAGAATCTCAACAGTCTGATTTTCAATCAGCGTTACATGTTCTTTTTTTCGAAGAATGGTCTTTACCTGCAACAAGTCGTCGGGTAAAATAGCCGATAATTTTTCGATAAGCGTTTTCACGCGAGGATCAATCACTGCAGGCAGCCATCGAATAACAAACTGTTTATCCTCCAACTGAACGATTTGTGGAATCACCATGCCGTTTGCAGCCAGGTGCAGCGAAGCAAGCAAAATTTTATGAAATGCAGCCACCGAAGGTTCAAAATCGAGCAAATGGTCGGGATTGAGGGCGAAAAGCGCTGGAATCAATTCGTCCAAGCGTTTGATGGTATGGTTTTCGCCCAAAACTTCAAACTCATTCTGACCGGTTATCGTCAGTTTCAGGGTTGAACGGCGATTCAAAGTCCGTTGGTCCGAATAAGGGAAGAATGTATCGAGATCCAGCTTTTTAGAAAGGATTCGGCTTGCATTCTTTGCGATTCTGGATAACTGTTCGGCATATTTTTCACGAAAATTACCCGAAGGATAAAACGGCGGAGCATCGGGTAATAATTGCACCAATGCATCCGAAATATTTTGTAGCCGCGAAAAATCAACACTTTCATAAACGGCATCTTCTGGAATATCTGCACTTGGAGTTTTTTTTACTTTCAGCAAACTTTCAAGCAAGGGTATTTCCGTTTTCTTTTGGTCGGCAATAAAAATTTCGCGTTTTTTCAGTTCCTCCATCAAATGGACATTGTGGATTTCAAAAACCATAAACGGATTATTGTCAATTTCGCGACTCAACATGTAAATGACTGACGCCAAATGTTTACAAGGCACCGCCCAGTCGGGACAGGAGCATTGCATCTTGAAATCCGTCCATTGACGTGGAAAAACCTTCAACCCCAACTCTTCGGCAATATTCAAAATGGAAGGGTCGAGTTCGCGGTTCAACAATTTGGAAATCAATACTGGACGTTCAATGATTTTTGCCATCAGTTGCTCGATCTGTTCCTCGAAAAACGGAGGAACAATAATGGTCACTTTATAAGGCGTTGGACGACTTCCCGAAACCTTTGCCACAATTTGATTGCCATTGATCTTGATGTTCTGGACATGTCCGCTCCGTGCATACGAAGCTCCCCGCGGTAAACGGTTATCGTAATCTACATTTTCCAGCGAGCGCAGCCAGCGCTCGCCCCACCATGTCTTTCCAAATTTTTCTGCCATACTGATTTTTATCTGATTTTATTCTTCAAACTTCTTTGCATCGGAATAGGTTTCAATGTGCAAAAATACTATTTAAAAGTTAAATTTGAACCAAAAAAGGAACCAATTTATTTTCAGGCCTTCATAAAGTCGATGCTCTTTAGTTTGTCTATAAGATTGTTAATTTATTAATTTATGGAAATATCGTTAGAAGTTCTTTTCAAAACAATTGATTTTGAAAAATTGTGGCAATTTGATTCGCGCCGCTTCTGAAATTTTGAGACTTTTAAAAAAGATTTTTTCGACATGCTTTTGGGAATTGTTTTGGGAATTCGCAAAAATCAAGGAATGTCATTTCGGATAATCTGTCTGTGACAAAACAGGTATGTTGAAGGACATAAAAATAAAAAATCCGTTGCTCACGCAACGGATTCCGATAAATAAAAAAATCCGTTGCGAACAACAGATTTTTATATTGCATTTTCCCAATTAGTACCTATGAATCAACACACTATACACACTCTGGAACTATTTTTTCGAACTCTTGCAGCGACTTTCACAAGCCACTGCAAGAAGAAAAAATATTTTTGATTGTTTCCGAAAAAACTAATCAGAAAAATGACAATAATCTATCTATCTATTATAGGGCAAATATCGTGCCAGAGTTCTGGCGCTCTATTATTTTTTTAATTCCCTCTCTATTTCAAAGATCAAAATGAAAAATCTGTCCGTATTCAACCGGAAATTCGAATGATTCTTCTATGGAACAAAGACCTAAATACACATGAATCAGCCGAATAACACCTGAATGAGTAAAAATGCAAATATTTTGATTTTTTGATTTTACCTCATCCACAAAGTTGTTGACCCTTTCTTGCATCATTTTATAGGATTCTCCATTCTTACTTGGATAATTTAACCAGTCGTTCATCCATGCTTGAGCTTCTAAAAAGTCGATTTCCGATAAGCTCTTCATCTCCCAGTCCCCAAAATTAAACTCTTTGATGCGCGTATCTAATTCCGCATCTGGAAATCCACAATAATCAGCCAATAAGACACATCGCGACAACGGACTGGAATATATTTTGTCATAGCTCTCCTTTTGCAACTCTTGCTTTATAATGGCTGCCTCCCCCTCAAAAGAAGGGTTGAGCGGGACGTCCGAAAAACCGTAACATACTCCCGCTTTTACATCGACAGACGTATGTCGAACCATTGTCAATTTCATTGCTAATATAACGTATAAGAAATTTAATTGTTCGTAAATTGGTATATAGTTTCCTGTATTCGCGGGCGAATATTTAAGTCCATTAATCTCGTATAAGTTCGCGAAGGATATACTCTATTCGATAAAAAAATATATATTAATTTATTATCCGGGTCTATCCAGAAACAAGTTCCCGTATAACCCGTATGGCCGTAAACGCTTGCCGGCGCTGATTCGCAAACGCTTCCATTTCCGTTTTCTTTGTCCGGTTTGTCGAATCCCAAGCCTCGTCGACTGGACGGACTTTTGATTTGCGTGAACGTTCGCATCGTGGCTTCCGAGATGTACTGCTCGCCTCCATATTCTCCGTTATTCAAAAATAATTGCAATAATTTTGCTAAATCATTGGCATCGGAAAACAAGCCTGCATTTCCCGACACTCCGCCCATCAGAGCGGCTGCTTCATCGTGAGGATAACCGATGAGAATCTGATTTCGCAAGAATTCGTCGTTTTCCGTAGGTGCGATCTTTTTTTTATCAAATTTTTTCAACGGTAAAAAAGTGGTGGAAGAAGCTCCCAAAGGCGCAAAGAATTCTTGGTCGAGCAAACGATCGAAAGATTGTCCGGAGACGTTTTCTACCATTTCCTTCAGCAGGATAAAATTCAAATCGCTATACCGGTAATTATTATTGCTTCTCAAAGGAACTTCTGCAATTGTCTGGATCATCGTTTTGTCGAAATCATCTCTCACATAGAAATGTCCGGCCACCTGCCGTTGCATTCCTTTTTGCGGCGTTTTGGAAACCATACCCGGAAAAAATTCGAAATCATTCCGCATATAAACATTTTTGTCGTACAATGTCCTGTAAATCGCCGTTCTCTTGTTGGAGTAAAGACTTCCTTCGTAACTGCTCGAATCGATCAGCAGTTGATAAAAAGGATAAAAAGACGGCAAGCCGGTTTGGTGAAACAAAGCATCCTTGATGGTAATATCTTCTTTGTCGGTATATTTCAATTCGGGAATGTATTT
Organism: Candidatus Azobacteroides sp.; assembly: GCA_009783445.1. GTDB lineage: Bacteria > Bacteroidota > Bacteroidia > Bacteroidales > Azobacteroidaceae > Azobacteroides. The sequence goes on from WRFY01000051.1 coordinate 6,822, forward strand.
GCTTAAACGGTCTTGCAAGCTGATTTGGCCGGTATCGTACAATTTCATGATAGCCGAAACTGTAGCGGTTGCTTTAGTAACCGAAGCTAAATCGTAGATGTCGGCATTTTGTACCGGATGCGTTCCGGCATAATCGAAATAACCAAACGATTGATTGTATATGACTACTCCATTTTTGGCAATTAATACTTGGCATCCCGGAAAAGCCTTGTTGTCTATTCCTTCCATTGCAATAGCGGCAATTTCGTCCGCTATTCTTTCCGATACCCCGACCTCCATGGGATGTTGATACGACAAACGTACTTTTTGCGTAGTCAAGCCCGAATTGTATCGAAACAACCCGCCGATCGTAACAGGGAGTTTGCCTTTGGCAGGCAATCCACCCATGACCACCTCGGCAGTTGCTTTCTGAGCGTATGGCGTATTCTCATATCCTAAAGTAACCGATTTGGCCGACAAGATACTTTGTTGGTATTTGCTCAGCTGGTAGGGCGGAACAAAGAAACAGAGATGCACCTCTTTTTGCTCGGCCAAAGATTGCAGTGCAGGAGAATCGTTTATTTTATTCGAATGAATGGCGCAAACCACCACATCGTAGTTTTTCAAGCGGTTGAGCAAAGCGTCCTGACCGACGCTTGTCGCCGACGAGAAGAAATCGAAATCATCGTACAAGGCCATGGTTTGAAGAAAATCGTTGGAATCGTTATCTCCCAACGAAACAACAGCGATTTTTCGTTCTCCCAATTGTCGAAGAGGCAAGAGGGCATTTTCATTTTTTAGCAAAGTAATGGCCTCTGCATTCAATTTTTGTATCAACCAATCGGTATAATTGGTATTGATTCGTTCCTTTAAACCTTTGGTTTCAATGGGCGCGTAATGATCGAGGCCTGCAATATATTTATATTGAAGAATTTTCAGGCATTTTTCGTCGATCGTGTTTTTGCTGATGATTCCTGTTTCAACGGCCTTTTTTACAGCGGCAAATTCATTGATCGGTTTTTCGGGACTCAACAAAATATCGTTTCCAGCCAACAGAGATGATACGCAAACGCTGTACGTACCTCCTGCAGCGCCCTTCATCACCAGAGCATCGGTTACTTTCAATCCTCCAAAACCCAATTCGTTGGTTAACAAATTATTGATGACGGGCGACAACGAAGCCGGCAAATCGCTTGTACTATCCAATGCCGGAATCAATAAATGTCCCGACATAACGCCGGCAAATCCCGCTTGTATGTATTGTACAAAAGGATACAATTCGACGGAATCCAAATGAGCCCGATTGGATTCAATTCGGGGCAAAGCGACATGCGAATCGGTTGAAGTATCTCCATGACCCGGAAAATGTTTGGCAACGGAAATTATATTCATCGCTTCCAGTCCTTTTGAATAGGCTTTCCCTTTCTCAGCTACTAGGTAGGGATTTTCTCCGAAAGAGCGGACTCCTATGACCGGATTATTGGGATTGACGTTGACATCCAGTACCGGCGCAAAATTGATATGGACACCCAATTCTTTGCATTCCCGTCCCACTTCTTCTCCATACAGTCGAACCCATTCGTTGTCCTGGATTGCTCCGATCATCATATTTTTGGGAAAACGGGGTGTATCGTCCAAGCGCATAGCCAAACCCCATTCTCCATCGAACGAAATAAATAAGGGAATGCGGCTGTAAGATTGGTAGAGGTTGATGCTTTCGGCTTCGTCGCTTAGCGTCCCGCTGGAAAAAAGGATGCCACCTATTTTTTGTTCTTTGATATAATTGATGACGCGGGTATAGTAAGTCGAACGCGGATCAGCCACGACCATAAACAATTGTCCTATTTTTTCATCCAAAGTCATAGAAGCGAAGACGGAATCCACCCATTGATTCATTGCCGTCTGGTTTACATTTTTATAGAGTGTCGGTTGCGCTTTCACTTCTGGATAAAAGCAAATCAGTAATCCTATCAGGTATGCTGCAATCTTTTTTCCCATCTATTTCTTTTCTTTTTTAAATAACACATCCAATCTTCCCATGTAAACCCCTTTTTCTCCCACTTGGTCGATCACTACTTCTTTATTGTCCTTGTTTAATCTCCGGTCGGCAAAGCGCAAATAAGTATGCGTATGTCCCCCCAAGATCAGGTCGATGCAGTTGCTTTCTTTCGCTAAAGTGATATCGCCCACTCGCTCTTCCATTGGAAAATATCCCAAGTGAGAAAGGCAAATCACCCAATCGCATTTTTCTTTCTCCTTCAAATAAGCGGCTGTTTCGTTGGCTGATTGGATCGGATCGAGGTATTTTACCCCTTTAAAATTGGACTGGTCAACTAAACCGTTTAAGTCTACTGTCACTCCGATAACTCCTATTTTCAAGCCGCCGCGTCGAAGAATGAGGTATTTTTTAGTCAATCCCTCCAGCACGGTTCCCGTAAAATCCAAATTTGTAGTAATAAAAGGGAAATTAGCCGCTTTAATCATGTCGGCCAAGATATTCAATCCATAATCAAATTCATGATTGCCCAAGCAAGCTGCATCGTATTTCATCCAATTCATACAAGCAATTTCTACTTGTCCTTTGAACAGATTGAAATAGGGCGTTCCCTGTACTATATCGCCAGAGTGAAAAAGCAGTACGTTGCTATTCTCCTTGCGTACGCTTTCCACATAAGCCTCCTGACGGAGGATTCCTCCCATATCGGGATATTTCGCGTCATTTACAGGAAACGGTTCGATACGGCTGTGCGTATCGTTGTTATGCAATATAACCAATTGTTTCGTTTCTTGAGCTTGTAGTTGGAAGCTAAATAGGAATAATAGCAATCCGATTATCGAGCGTTGCATGGATCGTTTGTTTTTTTGCCGTTAAATCTTTTATATATTGTATCATTAAATCTCTGAGCGTTTGATTCGAATCCAGCCGGTTGACCGCCTGTTTAAAGGCTGTCATTCCGTCATTGCCTTGTGCTAAAAAGTCGATGGTGGCTATTCGGTAGATTTTATTTTCATCCAAAGGATTGCCGCCTATCTCCAGCGACTGAACGTTTTGCGACTGAATTGTCAACTGGATGCCGGTAGAAAGGCCTCCTCCTCCGTTGAAAGCAATAAAATCGAAAAAGTCTTTGACATCTTTTCCGCGCAATTCGAGCAAAATCAGCTGATTGTCGAAGGGATAAATTTCATACATGTTTCCTATGGTCACTGTGCCTTCATTGAGAATTGCACGCAATCCGCCGATATTTATTACGGCAAAATCGATATGCCCCCACAATCCTTCAGCTATTTCCTTCATGGCGTCAGCCGTAAAATTGCCCAACAGACTTTGGGGATATCCTTTTTGCAGCGTTTGATCGGCCGTGCCGATCGGAATATCCATCTCGCTTTGTACTTTGGCTTTGTAAGATTCTACTAATGCGGTCATTTTAGGATTGGCTTTTGCATCCCATGCGCTGTTCATTTCGACACGCGAACTCTCAACAGAGCTTGCTACATATCGTTCTTTGGCGCAGGAAAGTAAAAAGCCGTTCAGTAGAATAAGCAAAAATAAATTAACCTTCGTCATACGATAAATTTTCAACTTCTTTTACTTTTTTAAATAAATCGGAGGCAAATACAAAATCGTTCAATTCTTTATTGGACGAATTCATGATGCCATCCTTTGTGCCTTCCCATTCCTTTTTTCCATCATTAATAAAAAGAATTTTTTCGCCGATATTCATTACCGAATTCATATCGTGCGTATTGATTACGGTGGTCATTTTGTATTCGGTAGTAATATCATGAATCAAATCGTCTATTAAAAGAGAGGTTTTTGGATCCAGACCCGAATTAGGCTCGTCGCAAAACAGATATTTTGGATTCAGGGCGATCGCCCGCGCAATCGCAGCCCGTTTCATCATTCCTCCGCTGATTTCTCCCGGATACAATTGAGCGGCATCCCGCAAATTTACGCGTTCCAAGCAGAAATTGACCCGCTCTTCACGTTCTTTTTTCGAAAGTTTCGTGAACATGGTCAAAGGGAACATTGCATTTTCTTCTACGGTCATCGAATCAAATAGGGCTGAACCTTGAAACAGCATGCCCATTTCGCGGCGAAGCGCTTTCAATTCTTTTTTACTCATACTGGGTAAATTACGTCCGTTGTACAATATCTTTCCAGAATCGGCGCGGAGAAGTCCGATCAAAATTTTCATGAAAACGGTTTTTCCCGAACCGCTTCGTCCAATGATCAGATTGGTTTTTCCCGGATCGAAAGTAATGGATATATCTTTTATTACCTCTTTTTCATCAAACGATTTTCTTACATTTTTTACGTCAATCATCAACCAAGCATTAAATGAGTCATTACCAAATCCATTGCTAAAATCAACACACTACTCATCACCACCGAATCCGTACTGGCTTTACCCACTTGCAAGGCGCCTCCTTTGACATAGTATCCATAATAGGAAGCCGCTGAAACAATGATAAAAGCGAATACCATAGATTTTATGATTGAATAACCAATATACCAAGGTACAAACCAATATTGAATGCCGTATTCATATTTGGCCATCGTAATCATATCGGTAGCCCATCCAATAAAATAACCGCCTCCGATTCCAAAAAACATGCTGAAAATGACCAGCACGGGAATAAAAATGACAAATGCAACTATTTTAGGAAGAATGAGATAATTAGCTGAATTTATCCCCATTATTTCCAACGCGTCGATTTGTTCGGTTACACGCATCGTACCCAATTCTGAAGCCACATTCGATCCTACTTTTCCTGCCAGTATCAAGCACATAATACTTGAGGAAAATTCAAGCAAAATGACTTCCCGCGTAATATATCCCACTGTAAAATCCGGAATAAGGGGCGAGCTAATATTCAAGGAGACCTGAATCGTGATTACAGCTCCGATAAAGATAGAAATAAAAACGACAATCCACAAAGAGTCCACTCCCAACTTGGATATTTCTCTCAACGTCTGTTTGAAAAATACGCTCCAACGTTCTGGAATCGAAAATGTTTTGTACATAAGCAGTACATATTCGCCAAATTTATGAAATGCCTTAATCATATTGTCTTTTTATCTATCGAATTTTTAGACCTTCTCAATGGAGCTACAAATGTAGTGTTTTTTTATTACTTTTGCGCAAAATAAGAAAGTCTCATGGAACAAAAGATTCTCCGCACGGAAGATTTAGTAAAAAGATACAGAAATCGTACCGTAGTCAATCATGTTTCGATTGATGTGAAACAGGGCGAAATTGTGGGTTTGTTGGGACCTAACGGAGCCGGCAAAACGACCACCTTCTACATGACGGTAGGATTAGTTGCTCCCAATGAAGGGAAAATTTTTCTCGACGACATGGAAATTACAAAATTTCCTGTATATAAGCGCGCTCAAAACGGGATTGGTTATCTGGCACAGGAGGCTTCTGTGTTTCGGAAAATGTCGGTGGAAGACAATATTCGTTCCGTACTGGAAATGACCAATCAATCGGTCGAATACCGAAAAGAAAAATTGGAAAGCCTGATAGCCGAATTCGGTTTGGAAAAAGTCAGGAAAAATCTGGGCGATCAACTTTCAGGTGGGGAACGCAGGCGGGTAGAAATCGCCCGCTGTTTAGCTATCGATCCCAAATTTATTATGCTTGACGAACCGTTTGCCGGCATCGACCCCATTGCCGTACAAGACATTCAACAAATTGTTGGAAAACTGAAATTAAAAAATATTGGGATTCTTATCACCGACCACAACGTCCACGAAACGCTCAGTATTACCGACCGCGCTTATCTTCTGTTCGAAGGGAAGGTGTTGTTTCAAGGAGTTGCGGAAGAATTAGCGGCCAATCCTATTGTAAGGGAAAAATATCTGGGAAGGGACTTCGAACTAAGAAAAAAAAGTTTTGTAAACGAGGAGGAAACATTCAATGACGCATAGAGCCTTTGAATATGAGGGTTAACTTGTTAGGAATGTCGCGAATTGAGGGAGAAGTTCGAAAAAACATGTTGCTTTTCCAAAAAAGTGTATAATCATTTGTAGGTTTTTAACTTAGCTTTCTCTTTATATCAACTTTGGGTTTGTTTAATAAGCGTACTTTGTAGAACACCACCAACGCTTCGCTTACAACTGTCAATTTAGCTAAAATGTATTGGCTCAATACCCGAAAATCGGATGGAGAACCATTCTCTCGGGCAAACTTTAAAACGCTATGGCACGATATATTACTTCTTGATCGATTTTTTTAACGCATTCGCAAAAAAAACCGAACTCTCCAAAAAATCAACTAAAAGTTAATAAACTTTACGAATATGGCTTAATTGCTGCTTAATATACAAAATTTTATAACGAACTATTGTTCATTATAATTTTATTATATCGGGTAATTGGATATGATCATTTTTTGTTGCATCTCTGAGCCTTTTAAGTAGATTGCGTGTGCTTTTTCTATATTTTCTTAATAAATAGATTGATAAATCAACTATTAATAGTTGATTTATTTCTTTAGCATCCATCTTTCCATTATTCCAAATGATTTTGTTAAAAGGACTATTAGGAAATATATAGCTTATTTTATCTATATTATTCTTAAAAAAATCAAGTTCGTTTCTTTTGGCAAACTCAACATATATTTAGCTATCATGGTAAAACCAACAGGACGAAATAAAAGATACGCATTATTTTGACGTAAATCACTTAATGATTTTGTTTTTGAAATAAAAAATTCTTTATATTCTTGTTTACAACCAATAATTGTATTCAAAAAGTCAAAAACAATCGCCTTGAAATTGATAATGTTATCTTCATCCCATTCATTTGTACCTTTGGGTATTTTGAATAAACTCTGCAAAATTTTAACAACATCATATAAATTTGTAATGTTTGTATAATGCGTTGTATCGTCTGAAGAAAGATTTGTCTCTTCTGACAAAATAATTAAAGCGCCATTATTAAAATGCTCGTATTCTGCATATACGCGCCGTGTTACAATAGCCGCGATTTCTTGTTCATCTATTATAATTTTATCTCTTTTTGCTACAGGTTTGGCGTTTTTATTTATGTCCGAAAATAATTTTCGGGTACGTTTCATTCCTTCACGATTATCAATGTGAGCAACGAAAATGATTGAATATTGGTCATCTGCTATCATTTTATAATTTTGCTCATAAGCCCCAATTGAATACCTGCAACCCGATGCTGTCCATCAATTGCAAACATTTTTTCATCACCACCGAAGAATCATTAATTCTAATGATTCTTCGGTGGTGTTCTACAAAGTATGCTACTATAATTAATTGATATACAAACTATTATATTATTTTTTTATTAGACATATTGTTATAACATTTAATGTCATAAAAAGTGTTATGTGTTAATTATCACTCATATATATTGATAATGACTAATAGTTTATAATTGTTAAATATGTATTAATTCTATTGTAATCCATTATTTTACAGTAGATTAAATGATTTTGCTTTTAGAAAATCACCCTATTCTTATTTTCATAAAACAAATATAGCCCTTTTTCTCTCATTGTCAAATTTTTATACCAGCATACTTTTTAAAACGTCACCACTTTTTTGGTACGGACTTCTTCGCCTTGTCCGTTTTCAGTAATTCTCATGCTCACAGCATATTAGCTGTTTTTGAGCAATTGGTTCTTCTTTAAGAAGAACAGAACTCCTATTAAAGTTTATGTAAATTAGTTTTTGTAATGCCATGGATTGATTTTAATTTTAAAGTTATGTATAGCTGCACAAGTTCTAAAGATTCGATACACGAAGTTG
>WRFY01000052.1 GCA_009783445.1 Candidatus Azobacteroides sp.
ATTCCCTTGATTATCCTGCAACGAAAACTTTTTTCGAATTGCCTGTTTGTTCGTCTTTCGCCCGATCATATACAACAAGCATTGAGTACATTCAATCGGGTTTGGGAAGAAGTCAATCCCGATTATCCCGCCGACTATTCCTTTTTACAGGATGTTTATAATCGGGTATATAACAACGAACGGAACACCGAATCCTTGGTTTTGCTGTTTTCATTGCTGAGCCTGCTGATTGCCAATCTGGGATTAATCATTGTTATGGCTTACGTTATCAAACGGAAAACAAAAGAAATCGGTATCCGGCGAATACACGGCGCTTCTTTTTGGAGCATTATAAAAATGCTGAACGACGAATTGATCATCCGCATAGGAATTGCTTTTCTGATGGCCATTCCTGCCGCTTGGTACGTAATGAGCCGCTGGCTTGAAAACTTTGCCCGCAAAACCGCTTTGAACGGATGGATATTTGTTTTTGCCGGACTATTTGTCCTCTTATTATCCGTTACAGCCGTTTCATGGCAAAGCTGGCGAGCGGCGACAAGCAATCCGGTTAATTCGTTGAAAATGGAATAAAAAACGCAGATAGATGCAGATTTTCCTATCGTTGTTATCTGCGTTTGTCTGTTTCATCTGCGTTCCCTCAGGAACTTCGATCCTTACAGGAACAAAGCCAATGCCGCTATCAAAATCGAACCGGCCACAAATATCCATGCATAGAATTGTACCTGACCCGATTGCAAACCTTTGACAGACGCCGAAGACTTCTGCGTTATCCAAGCCAAACCATTCATGCTGCCGTCAACAATATGACGGTCAAACCATTTAATCGGTTCGCAAATATGCCGGAAAACTACGGTTTGAGTAATCCACATCCACACTTCATCTATATAAAATTTGTGCAATGCAGCTTGGTAGAAAATCCCCAGCGATTGAGCCATCTCAGCCGGTTTTTTACTGCTTTTGAAATACAATACAAATGCTATCCCAATCCCTATCAAAGCCACAACAATGCTCAATGCGGCCACCACCGGATCGATGTGCGTAGAAAAGGGAATATTGTCGCTGCTGACAAAATCGGCAAAAGGAATGAATCCGGTGAAAACAGAGAAGAGCGCCAAAATAATCAACGGCAGAGCCATTGGCCACGGCGATTCGTGCGGTTTGTGATGATCGTCGTATTTATGTTCGCCATTCCAGAAAATACAAAAATACAAGCGAAACATATAAAACGCCGTCAAACCGGCAACAACCCATAAAGTCCAAAATATAATCGGTTGATGGTGGAAAGCGGCCGCCAATATTTCGTCTTTACTGAAAAACCCAGAGAATGGCCAAATTCCGGCTATCGCCAAGCAAGCAATCAAGAATGTGATGCTGGTTACTTTCATATACTTGTGTAATCCGCCCATCTCGTCTACCTCGTTGCTGTGAATGGCATGAATGACTGATCCCGCGCCCAAAAACAACAATGCTTTGAAAAATGCGTGCGTAAACAAATGGAACATCGAGGCCATATAACCCAATCCCTCGTGGCCGCCATATTTGGAAACGCCCAAAGCGACCATCATGTAAGCGATTTGCGAGATGGTTGAAAAAGCCAGTACACGTTTAATATCGGTTTGCGTAATGGCTATGACTGCCGCAAATAAGGCGGTGAAGGCTCCAACAAAAGCAATCATTTCCAGTACTTCCGGCGTCGCAAAAGCATATATCGGGAACAAACGGGCTACTAAATAAACGCCGGCTACTACCATCGTAGCCGCATGGATCAAGGCCGAAACTGGAGTGGGACCTTCCATTGCATCGGGCAACCAGATATGCAATGGGAACATGGCCGATTTTCCAGCGCCTCCCATAAAAATCAATGCCATAGCCCAAGCGGCAATGGATAACCCCATAAATGTTCCGCCGGCAAAAGAAGTAGTAACCAATTGCGCCTGATCGGAAGTTAATAAATTGAAATCGAATGTTTTAGTATAAAATGAAAGAATTAATATACCTATCAGAAAACCCAAATCGGCAAATCGAGTAACGATAAATGCTTTTTTACTGGCCGCTACTGCCAAAGGTTTCGTATAATAAAATCCAATGAGCGAATAGGAACTTACCCCTACCAACTCCCAGAAAATATACATTTGGAAAATGTTGGTTGCAATTACCAAACCCAGCATTGAAAAACTGAACAACGAAAGTAAAGAATAGTAACGCTGGAAGCCTGTTTCGCCTTTCATATACCCCAAGCTGTAAAGATGCACCATCAACGATACAGTGGTAATCACTACCAGCATCATGACCGAAATCGGGTCTAACAAAATACCTAAATCGATGTGCAGCTGTTTAGTAAAACGAAGCCATTCAAAATTCAAGGGAATGATTTTCGTCCATTCCTCCCCCGTTTTTCCTATCTGAAAAAAGTATTGATAAGCTATCGCGTATGCTAAAACGGTACAAAGAGTCATTCCTAACGTTCCGATGATTCCAGCAACGTTTGGTTTTAATTTGGTCCCCAACAAGCCCAATACTAAAAAGAGGACAAATGGAGTTGCTATGATCCACAAACTGTATTCCATATTATTCCTTCATCTTGCTTAAATTCTCAATATCGATATTCCCGATTGTCCGGTAAGCATTAATAATAATAGCCAACGCCACAGCGGTTTCAGCCGCAGTAATCGCAATTCCGAACAAGGTAAAAAACATTCCTTCAAATCGTCCCGGAAATAAATACCGGTTAAATACCGCAAAATTGATTTCCACCGCATTCAAAATCAATTCCAGCGAAATCAGTATGGCAATCATGTTCTTCCGGGTAATAAATCCGTAAATCCCGATGAAGAACATCAGCGTACTGATTATTAAATAATACTCCATGCGTATCATAAATTACCTTTTTCTTGCAATTAATATTCCTCCGATAATACAAGCCAGAAGCAATAAACTCAGCGCTTCGAACGGCAACAAATACTGATATTTTTCTGTCCCCATCAAAGTCTCGCCAATCACTTTCATGTTGATTTCCTGATCGCCTTTTATCGTAGCATTGCTGCCGTAAATAAAATGATGTTTCAACAAAGCAAAAGCGGTAACAGCAATCCCGCCCAAAGCAGTCAAAGCGCCTGCCACATATTTCCCAGTCTCGTGCTTTTGCAATAGGTCCCCTTTGTTGCTTGTAAGGAAAATCGCAAAAATGAACAGCATTACGACTCCGCCTGCATAGACCGAAATCTGAACGGCAGCCAAAAAATGATAGTTCAAAAACAAATAAAAACCTGCCGTACAAATCAATACCAAAAGTAGATAAGTCGCTGACCGCAACAAACTTTTGGAAGACGCCGCCAGAAAGGACAAGACTAAGCTCGCCACCCCTACACAGATAAATATAATTAGATTTACTATCGGATCCATTGTCACTTCGTTTTTTTCATTAAACTTGAACCTTCTTTATTCAATTGTTCCAGCAATTTTGAACGCGTAAATACTGCATGTTCAAAATTATTCGACCATTCAATAGCATCCTGCGGACAGGAAGTTGTGCATAAAGCGCAAAAAATACAACTGCCGATATCGTACAAATATTTATCCAACACTTTCTTTTCTTTGCCGGTATCTTCGTCCGTTTCTTTTTTGGTAAGTATCTGAATGGTTCCGTTTGGACAATTCATTTCGCAAATACCGCAAGCCGTACATTTATGCTGATTGGCTTCGTTATGAGGCATCACCAACTGTCCACGCATCCGATCGTGAGGAAAAACTTTTCCCCGATTTTCGGGATAAGGTTCCGTCACTTTCTTGCGAATCATATTGAGCAGGGTAATATACATTCCTTGCATCAGTCGCCATATTCCCCCGATTATGTTCTCTATGTAGCTCATACTATGTTTATTTCGTGCATATTAATACCCAAATCGCCATTAAAAGAATATTCAACAAACTCAAAGGCATCAAAATTTTCCATTCCAAATTCAGCAACTGGTCAATACGCAAACGAGGCATTGTCCAACGTACCCACAAAGCGAGAAAAACGCAAACAGCCGCTTTAGCGAAAAACCACACTACCGGCGGAATGAAATCCATGATTTTGTTAAATCCTTCCCACCCCGGAATGTGCAATGGCATCCAGCCTCCTAAAAATAGAGTGGTTGCAATCGCAGCGATGATAAACATATTCAAATATTCCGCTAAATAGAAAAATCCGAATTGAATTCCAGAATATTCGGTATGATAGCCCGCCGTCAATTCCGATTCTGCCTCCGGTAAATCGAATGGGCCTCGATTCGTTTCGGCATGTCCGGCAATCAGGTAAATCACAAAAGCAATCACGGCTGGAATGCCGCCCCGAAAAATATTCCATGCGTAGGATTGTTGTTCCACAATCGTCGACAATTGCAGTGAACCCGAAAGTATAACTATCGTCATCAGCGACAAGCCGCAAGACAATTCGTAAGATATCAATTGGGCTCCCGAACGCATGGCGCCGATCATGGTATATTTATTGTTTGACGACCAGCCGGCTAACAAAATACCGACAACGCCCAACGAAGAAACCGCTAACAAGTAAAACACTCCTATATTGAAATCGATTGCATGCAATCCTTTATCAAACGGAATAGCGCCAAAGGTGCAAATCGAAGCAATGATCACCAAATAGGCGGCCAGACGGAACAAACGCGGATCAACTCGGTTGATTTTGATTAATTCTTTCAACAGAATTTTGATCATGTCCGCCAGCGATTGTAAAATACCGAATGGACCCACCCGCATAGGACCTAAACGGCATTGGAAAAAAGCGCAGATTTTCCGTTCTACATAAATAAGAATTAAAGCCAATACTGCATAAGCGCCTAAAATTACCACGCCTATCAGCACAAACTCAATGAACAGCGCCCATCCCCCCGGTAAAAAAAACCGGAGATAAGAATCTATCCAATTTGTTACTATATCAAAATGAAACATATTTATTTTTATCTATCAATACACGGTACAACATAATCTAACGAACCGCCCAACATAATCAAATCGGCCACTTTAGTATTTATAGCAATGTTTTTCAGCGTGTTGACTAAAGTCATAGAAGGTGAACGGAATTTTACGCGATAAGGGTATTTATCTCCTTTGCTGTGGATATATACATCAAACTCGCCGCGAGTGCCTTCCACCCGTTGGAAAAATTCGCCTTTGGGCAATTTGACGATCGCCTTTGTCTTGGCTGCATAAGCGCCGCCCGGAATGTTGTCAATCAGTTGTTCAAGAATTTTCAACGATTCGGCAATCTCATCCAGACGGATAATGTACCGATCGAAAGTCAGTCCGTCGGAACGTAGAACTTCCTCAAACTCGGCATGACGATAAGCGGCATAAGGTTCAATCTTGCGAACGTCGTTGCTCCAGCCTGAAGCGCGTCCTGTAGGCCCTGTTGCTCCCAAGGAAATCGCCTGTTCTTTGCTCAAATAACCCACTCCTTCCATTCGGTTGCGCGCAATCGGGTTGCCAGTGAACAACAAATGATGTTCTTTCAGCATTTTACGCATATAGGGAATAAACTCTTTGACTTTCCGTTGAAAATTGGGATGAATATCGTTCATCACCCCGCCAATCACACTGTAATTCGCCATCAAACGTCCCCCGCAAGTTTCCTCAAAAATATCCATGATTTTTTCCCGATCGCGCATTCCGTAAACAAAAGCGGTAATCGAACCCATGTCCATAGCCATACAACCCCAACCCAAAAGGTGGGAAGCAATGCGGGTCAATTCGTCAATCAGGGTGCGGATATAATGCGCCCGTTCGGGGACTTCCATTTCAAGCGCTTTTTCTACCGCCAAGCACATTCCGTGGCGATGAATGGTTCCCGAAAGGTAATCCATTCGGTCGATCAAATGCAGAATTTGCGGATAAGCGTATGCTTCGCTCATTTTTTCGATGCCTCGATGGATATAACCGAAATTCGGATCCACTTTTTTGATGATTTCCCCGTCCAAAGCAACGCGAAGATGAAGTACCCCATGAGTAGCCGGATGTTGCGGTCCGAAATTCACCACATATTCTTCTTTTTCAAACAATTTACGGTGTTTTTCCAAACGTTCGCCATCCAGCAAAATTTCCGTCTCCGGCAGGTCTTCCATATCCTCCAGATTTTCGTTTTCCAAAGGAATCGGATTCAGTTCAGGATTGGCATCGTAATCTTTCCGCAAGGGATACCCTTTCCAATCCTGCCGTAAAAACAGACGGCGCATATCGGGATTATTTAGAAATACGATTCCCAAAAAATCATGTACTTCACGTTCGTATAAACCAGCCGATAACCAAATATCGTGCAACGAATCAATTTGCGGATTTTCCCGTCCTTCTGTTTGCGTCTTCAGCGCAATAATATAGGAAGGGAATTGCGTAGGAGACAAATAATAAATGACGCCGAAACAGTCGCCATAATCCATTCCCACCACATCCATCAAAAAATCGAAAGACAGTTTATTATTATTACACAGCTGGAAAGCTGTTTCGTGAAGTTTTTCTTTGTGTACAGATACTGTATATGTTTTGTTTTTTTGCTCAACAGTTGCAAAAGAAATTTGAGCCAACAGTTCATCGATTACTCTCACGCCTGCCCCCCTTTCTCTGTTTCGTCGACGCAAGCAGGACAAGGCGTTTCAAATGGATGCGGCTGCTTCGGCAAACTGAAAAATTCCTGCACTTTGATTTTTCTCGCCAGCTGCATCATGCCGTAAATCATAGCATCGGGGCGGGGCGGACAACCGGGGATATACACATCCACCGGAATAATCTGATCAACGCCCATTACCGTATGATACGATTTTTTGAATGGTCCGCCGCTGATAGCGCAACTGCCGAAAGCCATTACATATTTGGGTTCGGCCATCTGGTCGTAGAGCCGTTTCAAAACCGGCGCCATCTTGTGGACAATCGTACCGCAACAAAACACTACGTCGGCTTGACGCGGACTGTTTCGGGTCACTTCCCAACCAAAACGGGCAAAATCGTAACGCGCAGCGCCCAAACACATAAACTCGATACCGCAACAACTGGTAGCGAATGTCAAAGGCCAAACCGAATTGGAACGGCCCCAATTAATTAAATCGTCCAATTTGGCTACGGCAATGTTTACGCCATTGACGCGCAATTCCTTCACATATTCTTCGAGGTATTCATTTTCTTTGAAATCCTCGTATTTCATGTTCCGGATAGATATATTTTTTACTTCCATTCCAAAGCTCCTTTCTTCCAAGCGTAAGCCAAACCGAGGGTCAGAATGATAAAAAAGAATGCCATGCAAATCAATCCCCGCATCCCCAAATCCCGCATGATGCTTGCCCATGGAAACAGCAAAACCGTTTCCACATCAAATACCAAATATAAAATAGCAAACAGGTAATAACCCACCTTGAATTGTGTCCAGGAAGTTCCCCGCGTCGGAATACCGCATTCGTAAGGCTCTCCTTTCAGGGGATTGTCGGATTTAGGCGCCAGCAGCCACGCAATCACCAATGCTGCCACCACCATAATAATAGCCGTTAGTAATACGACCAGAAATAATGCAGAATTACTCATAAGAGTATTATTTTGTGAATCAATATTTGTTCCTTCCGGTTTTCGAGCGCAAAAGTATAAACAATTTAGCAGGGATGCAAAGATTTTACGATGAATATTACGGGGAGAATTCTGATAATTTGAAGAGGGGCATTTTGTCTAAAAACCAAAAGGCGCTGGCTTTAACACATTTTGTCTTTTTTATATTCATTTATTTCGTACTTTCGTTGCTTTAATCATTGCGTTTCTTTAGTAAATTCATGAGGTCATACAGTATAGGGAAATATTTAGGAGTGTTGATGATATTGCTATTTTCCGGATTGAGTCTATCGGCAGATGCGCAAATCAATACCAACAGGGTGCTTGCTATTGGCAAGAACGCTTTATATTTTGAAGATTATGTGCTTTCTATCCAGTATTTTAATCAGGTAATAAAAGCTAAGCCTTACTTAGCGGAACCTTACCTTTACAGGGCTTTGGCCAAGTATAGTTTGGACGACTACAAAGGAGCGGAAATCGATTTTACCTCCTGCCTGGAACGGAATCCTTTTTTGGTTTACGCTTACCAATACCGCGGCGCGGCGCGGCAAAATATGGGTAATTTGCGGGGAGCGATTGAAGATTACGACAAAGGCTTGGAATTTCGTCCGGAAGACAAACAGTTGCTTTTGAATAAATCCATTGCATTTCTTCAGTTGAAAGAATACGATTCGGCTGTCGCTACTTTGGATTCGCTGTTGACCTATCAACCCAAATGGATGCAAGCGTATTTGGCAAGAGGCTCTGTTTACAGTGAAAAAGGAGATACGGCGCAAGCGTTTGCCGATTACAACAAAGCTTTGGAACTGGATAAGTTTTATGCTCCCGCCTATGCTCAACGGGCTATGCTTTATTTCCAAAAAGAAGACTATAAACAAGCCTTGGGCGATTTTGATCAAGCGATCCGCCTGGAAACTACGCAACCCGGGTATTATATCAATCGCGGATTGGTACGCTACCATCTGAACGATTTGAGAGGGGCTATGGCCGATTATGATCGAGTGGTGAACATGGATGCTTACAATCTCATTGCCCGTTTCAATAGAGGACTGTTGCGCTCGCAAGTGGGAGACGTTTATGGAGCGCTGGAAGATTTCGACAAAGTAATCGAATTGGAACCGAATAACTTCATGGCGATCTATAACCGAGCGATCTTGAATAATGACGCGCACAATTACCGGCCAGCCATCGCCGATCTGGATAAGGTGATCAATGAATATCCTAATTTTATTCCGGCATACCATTTCCGCGCAGAACTGAAAAAGAAAATAAACGACACGAAAGGAGCAGAATACGATTTCTGGTATGCTTACAATTTGGAGCAAAAATTACAAAAACAACGGCAACAAGGGAAGATCATTACCGGAAAAGAAGTGTTGGACGCCGGATCGTCGGTTAGCGACGAAGAAACCGACGATAACAAAACGAGGGAAAAATCCGACAGCAATATCGCCAAATTTAACCGTTTAGTGGTTTACGACAAGGACGAAGAATTGCAATCCAAATACAAAAATGAAATTCGCGGAAGAATACAGGATCGACAAGTGAAAGTGGATTTGGAACCGCAATTTGTTGCAACGTACTATGAGAACGTGGAATCTATCGATAAATCGACTTTCCGGAGCGACAAAATGATTTCCGATTTCAATCAAAAGCGGATTTTGCTTCTTCAATTGAAGATAGTCAATCACGAAGTCCCTTTGACCGACGATCAAGTACAATATCATTTCCAGTCTATCGATCACTTTTCGCTGGTTATAGACCGGAATCCAACGGATGAAAACGCTTTTTTCGGACGCGCTTTGGATTTTATGGTGCTTCAAGATTTGTCGGAAGCGGAGGACGATTACAGTCGGGTCATCAATTTAGACCCCGAATTTGTTCTGGCCTACTTTAATCGAGCGGTAGTACGATACAAGCAAATGGAGATTGACGATTCCAAAGACGACCCAAGGGATATATCCGCTCTGTCTCTGAATATAGAAACGCTATCCGGCAAACGAGCCGCTTCGCCTTTAAGAATTTCTTCGATCCGCCAAAATACGGCAGACAACATACAACCCGATATAGACGAGACTAAAAAAACGTACGAATTCAATATGATTATACGGGATTACGATACGGTCATTCAGTTGAATCCCGATTTCGTATTTGCCTATTTCAATCGCGCAAACATCCGTTGTTTGCAGAAAGATTACCGCACCGCTTTAAGCGATTATAGCGAAGCCATTAAGCGAAATCCCGATTTTGCGGAAGCCTATTTTAACAGAGGATTAACCCGATTGTACACGGGCGATACCAATCAAGGCATAGAAGATTTGAGCAAAGCGGGAGAATTGGGAATTGTGAATGCTTACAGCATTATCAAGCGAATGACAGCCGATTGATAATCTGTATTTTCATTCCTCGTTTTTTCTAAAAAGATTAAAAATCGGAGCGAATATCCGCGACAATACGCTCCGGTTAGAAGTGATTATCTCTGCTTCCCCCCTTAGTCCCAATTCATATTTTATTTCTTTTTTAGCGGTTGTATGAAGTCCGTCGGGAAACAGAATATCAACAATGTATCGTTTATTGTAAGGGACAAAAGTAATGGAATTTACCTCGCCTATCAGCGCTCCGTAGCTATATTCCGGATATTTGGGTAAACGAATCGTTACCCGATCGCCGGCAGCCACTCCGGCTACTTGTTCCTGCTCCAACTGAATGCGGTTTGACATATTTCAGCAGAAACCAAATAGACAGGCCCTCATACGAAGCTACCCCCTTTTCAACGCCATCCCGCACGGTCGTTATCCAGCAGTTTTTAAATTCCTGTTCTTCGTATTTCAGCAAACCATAGGCGGGGTCGGCAATATGGAAAAACCATTTTCCTTTTTTTGGGTTATCTGATACAGAACCACAAAATGATTTTGATTCCAGTGAATGATGCAGGGCAGTTTGGCTTGCTCTTTTAGCTTTTGGATAGAAATACGGACGCAAGTGGTCCGGAAACCGATACTTTCGGCCGCCTCGCTCAATCTCAACAGATTGACGCCTGTGCGTTGGATGTATGATTTCTCACGCAGCTGCTGTACGGAAAAACTTCTTCCGTAATGCTTTGCAATCATGCGCAAGCACGAAGGCCCGCAATCCATGCCATCTAATTGCATAAAAAAGGGGAATTTCATAGAAAACTATTGATTAAATTTACTATTCATAAAGCGATCGATAAAAAACCGACATATTTTCATGGAACAAGTTCTGAGCATATCGTTCCTCGTAACGCTTTCGGGCGTTTTCCCCTAAATGCTTAGCTTCTTCCGTATGTTCTAACAAATAAAGTATTTTATCAGCCAACAAATCCGTGTCTATCTCTACCTTGTCGGGATATTCCACTATCGGTATTTTCATCCCGCAACTGTCGTCCACCACTTCATCCAATCCGAAGTTGCAGCGGCTACTATAGGCAATCCATGCATCATCATTTCAACCGCCACATAGCCAAACGGCTCATACAGTGATGGCATAACGCCCATATCGGCTATTCGATAGAGTTCATACAATTCTTGCTTCTTCAATAATCCGGTAAAGGTGATTTTCGTACAGATATCTTTGGCTTCCCTGAAATAGATGTCATGCTGACCGCTTCCTGCAATCATCAGGCGGCAATTGGGATTTATTTCCAAGACTTTACGAAAAGCACGGATTAAAAACAGGAGGCCTTTAACGGGATCTAAACGACCGGCAAAAAGCAACAGCGGCTCTTTTTCGGATAAACGCCATTTTCTTCGCAAGGCATCATTGCCGTTTTTCGGTATTGAAGTCACATCGTTTAATCCATTCGAAATGACGTTTATCTTTTTTGAGTCAATTTGATATTCGCTGCAAAGAAGATTTTTCATATTTTGAGAAAGAGCGATAACATAATCTACTTCTTTATACAAGAGAGCTTCATATTCGTCGGTCTTAATTACCATTTTCTCAAGAGCACTCCTTTGATTTTCATGTTTCAATTTAAGGGCATGCAATTTGTGTAAATTACCTTGAAATTCTTGTGTCCATTTTAAATAATGTACAGTAGCAACGGTTTTGCAACTAAATTTTGCTTTCAATTCTTTCGCAAGCAATTGACATTGATTAAAGTTGAAATGAAAAACCAGATCTTTCGTGTCATGGATATGAAGCCAAAGAAGATAACTGACATTCCGCAAGTAATCGTCTACCTTTTGGAGTGAACCTGATAAAGTATTATCATTTCTGACTTCAGGAATGTACCAATGTTCAACTTGATTTGTTTTTATTATTTCAAATTCCGGACGACCGGAATGTAAATGAACAAGGTGAATTTGAATGGATTCGTTTTCTATCGCTTCCGTTAGTTCTTTAAGATAAGTGCCTATTCCATAAATGGAAGCGCCGTCATTGTCACTAAACAGGTAGAGATTCATTTTTTAGGATATTAAATTGTTAGGGAAAAGTGAAAACCACGAATCATCGTCATCAAGCTCGGATATCAAGGAAAGACCCAAACCGGCAAGTCCGTTTTGGATTCCTAAATCAAATTTTGTTAGCGACGCCATAAGAGCATACCCTTGTAGTTCCTCAACAGAACTATTATTTCGACACAATTGAAACCAATTTGAAATAATCGACCCGCCATGTGGAGCGGCAGATTTTTTAGATGAAATTATATCTTTGAAAAAGGAAATCGCGGGGTGTGTTCTGTTTTGGCTCATTTCCCATTCTTCCATCAGATTTATTATTTGCGGTACAACTGATTTTATTATCCTATCTTTTACGAGGCTGTTGCCTGCTAATCTCCATGAAACATAGTATACAATATCTGTGATTTTGTCAATGGATAAATAAGACAGATTAAAAGTGAAAAATATCCGTTTGTCAAATTCTTCCAATAAATCGTCTGTGTTGATTTTAATATAACCGTATTGCGTCAAATATTCAACAGTAGAGCCTATTCCCGCTAATCCATGTTTATAGTTGAGAGGCGTATT
Organism: Candidatus Azobacteroides sp.; assembly: GCA_009783445.1. Taxonomy (GTDB): domain Bacteria; phylum Bacteroidota; class Bacteroidia; order Bacteroidales; family Azobacteroidaceae; genus Azobacteroides. Next base: position 12,576 of record WRFY01000052.1, read on the forward strand.
CTCCCTGATTTTATTTTGAATTTTTTCCAGCAAATGTGAACCGTATTCCGCGTAAATCTCATTTTGCGTTAAGCGAGCATACCGATAGAAAAACAATACGAGACCCATATTTCCAGTATATAATCCGAGATTCGGCAGAAAACCACCATTGATCAACAAAGTATTAGAGATATGTTGAAGGCAGGTATAAATCGTTTGTTCGTTGTTAACCATCTTTTTTAACCTCTTTTTAGTTCATTCTTGCTTTTTCTTCTGCTGCGCCGGTTTCGACTTTCTTGTCGCTTACTTTTTTACCCGATTGGAAATAATAACTCAAAGAGGCGCCAATCGTTCTTAAGCCATAAGTATTTTTATCATGCATGACTTGTGTGAAATCCGCATCGTTAACTTTCATGAGCGTCTTGTAATCGAATACGTTATTGACAAAAAGAGTTGCGGTTAATCGGTTTTTTATGAACTGTTTGCGAAGCGTCATGTTTACTTGCGGTACTTCCATTGAACTTTTTATATTGCCAAAAATTATGGGGGATTGATAGAAACCACTGACATCAAGTTTAAAATCTTCGGGTAGAGAAAATGTATTATTCATATAGCCGAAAAAATTATAATTTAAAAGCTTTTCGCCTAATACATCCATAAAGTTTCTTCTTCCTGTTATATTAATATTCATTTGCCACCACTTAGTCGGATTAACAGGTCCGTTTAACGACAAATACCATACCGTATTTTTGGTAACATTGTCGGTCGTCTGAATGATTACGCCCGGCGCTTCAGGATCGGGAATCCTTACCATTCCAAAAGCATGTTGTGTATTTGTTACGCCTGCCGTCAGATTATACTTGTAAAACAAATTCAGAGAGATCGAGCCATCGTCTGCAATCGCAGGCTGCAATTTCGGATTACCTGCTATGACTGAATATTCTGTAGTCGCTACGCGAGTCGGATTGAGTTGCATAAATGATGGACGGGTGATTGTACGATGATAATTCCACACGAGCGAATGTTTTCCATTCTTGCTGAAAGGCAACATCGCATTGATTGAAGGAAATAACTTAAAATAATGTTGCTTTTCGATTGCATCTGTTTTGTTTGTATACGGCGATGCCAGCGTATATTCACCGCGCAATCCCAAAGAATAAGTGATTTTTTGAATTTTTGATGAAAACATTCCATAAATGGCGGAAATATTTTCCGTAAATGAATTCTCGCTTGAAAACAAAGATATTTCATTCCAGTCTGCCCCTTGCAAATATTCAAACAGCGTGCTGTTGTGCATCTCATTACGGGCATATTTCGCACCAAAGTTTAACGTGTTAATATCGTTAAAATGATGCGACCAGTCGACGGTTGCTGCATACGTGTTGTTTATTGTAGGTATAGCGCTGCGATAAACAGAATCAATATTTAAATATCCGCTATAAATGGAATGATAATTTTCAGTGTTGTCGGAATTATTGTGAAAATAGTCCAAAAGTACTTTGAACATTGAGCCTGACGAATCCAATTTTAACAAGTAGTTAGCTGAAGCCGAATAATTATCGATTGTTACTTTGGGATCATAATTACTTGCAATATCGGTTTGGTTTCCGTCTGTTATAATCGTTGTTTTCCCGAGCATTTTGGCTTTACTCACAATGTCGGAATAATTGACTTCCAAGCCCACGCTTTGTTTATCATTCAAATCATAAATTCCTCCAATGCGTGCCGAACCTATATCAGTTCTTTGAGGATTACTGTAAATGCTATGCTCATTCATGTTTATCGACGGGTGAATGGTTTCTTCATCGATATGCTCAGCCAGGCGATATATGCCATAGTTTAATTGAGCATAAAGGTTGAGCTTGTTAATTTTATAATTCATATTGTAATAGGGAGAAAATGCAGATGCATGTTTATCTTCCGGAACAAAATTACCCGAAACGCCTATACTACCGTCCGCTCCATCATCCCGACGATTTTTCAGCATGATTTTAATAATTCCGCCCGTGATGCTTGCATCATATTCTGACCCCGCATTGGGCAAAATTTCGATTTTAACAATATCTTCGGCTTTCAGGTTTTTCAGGTAGCGAACCAAATCTGTTCCTGTATAATGCAATGGCCGTTCAT
>WRFY01000053.1 GCA_009783445.1 Candidatus Azobacteroides sp.
CGTGATTTGCAAACTGCAATGAAGTTGAAGAAGAAACTGTTGGATTTAGGCGTCAGTTATGGAAGTATTGCTACGGATAAATGGGATAGTTTTATTGTTGCTTTCAAAGAAGATAATCATTTAGAGGGAAAGGAATATACGGTTGGAATAGAAAGAAATAATTGTCATTTAAGGCGCCGTATCAGAAGAGCTTTCAGGAAAACCTGTTGTTTCTCTAAGAAACTTCTAAATCATTTCAAAGTTTTTAATCTCGCTTTTTTTTATATCAACTTCGGGTTTGTTTAATAAGCATACTTTTTAGAACACCATAAAACAAATATAGCTCTTTTTCTTTTATTGTTAAATTTTTATACCAGCATACTTTTTAGAACACCTCCAGGTAAAGATTCCATTTCTCTTCTCTTTTCTTCAACTGATCCCATACTTCTTCCGGCACGGTTTCCGGCCTTTCCCTGCCGCTTCTAATTAAATTCGCAAAATGGAAACTTATGGATTAAATTTCTCCTCCAGTTGATTTAGGACACGCTCCGGAGTTTTTACTTGTAGGATAAATCCAAATTTAGAATTCTGTCGCTTAAATGCGGTTGATAAAAGACCTCTTCCAGCATGCTTGTTTTTTATTTAACAGTGTTAATTTTTAATTAATTTTGCATTTTTCGTGTTTCGATCGTACTATTTTTCGGTACTTTTCCTTAACATTTCGTTCTCATTCCGAGTATTTCTCATGGGAAAAGAAAGGTTTAAAAGCGTAGTAATGGAATTTTTATCAAAATCGCAATAAAGAATCCTAAAAAAGATGATAGAATACAAAAAACAAAACGTTAATTTTTGTCAAATTACAAAATGAACCATAATTTCTAAGCAATTATCAAACAATATTTTAAACCTTTCAAACGAAAGGAGGAACAACGTTTACAAAAAAAAAATAAAATTAAAATGCTATTTTGTTTTGTTTTGAAAATATAATGTTCTATCTTTGCGAGCAGAATTTTCTTTAATGTGTAATAGTTGAATTAATTATGCTTGTAAACTTTCGAAATAAGAAACGAAAGGTTCGGCTAAAAGAAAAAAAAGTAACTGTAAATTAGTAATGATAATTCTTAGAAAGTGTAAAAAAAGTATGGTTGTTCTGTTTGCGCTTTTTTCCCTTTTCCAAGGGCAAGCCCAAAATGAAGTAAAAACAGGAAAAAACACAAGTCCAGTGTTTGCGATAAGCAGTAATATTCTTTACGATGCTACAACCAGTATGAATTTAGGGATGGAGTGGAAAGTGGCCAATCGTTTTACGTTAAAGCTACCGGTAACTTACAATCCGTGGACGTTCAATGACAATAAGAAGTTCAAGTTTATTCTTGTCCAGCCGGAGCTGCGCTGGTGGTTATGCGAGCCTTTTTCAGGTCATTTTTTTGGTTTGCATGCTCATTACGCATCATTTAATGTAGGAGGAGTAGGCTTTAATAGGATGAAACCTTATCGATATGAAGGGTATCTTTATGGGGCGGGAATTTCTTATGGTTATCAAATTTATCTGGCCCCACGTTGGAATCTGGAACTGAACATTGGAGGCGGTTTTGTTCATGTGGACTATGACAAATACAACTGCGAAAAATGTGGAGACTTGTTGGGACATGGGAAAAAAAATTATTTTACGCCTACTCAAGCCGGTATTTCTTTAATCTACATTCTTAAATAATCAAAATGAATATGAAACTCAGAAATTATAATATAAGTACGGCTATTATCCTGTGTTTATTATTCTTGGGTTCCTTCCAGATGTATGGGCAGAGCACATTTAAGGGACTGATCCAGGTAAGAACCAATCAAGTACAACCAAATAAAGGTACCGTTTATCTTGATTGGGATGTTATTTTGAACGGCGTTGATGTTTCTTCTAAAAATCAATTGACATTAACTCCCGTAGTGAGAGCAAGTAATGGACAAAGCAGAGCATTGCCTTCGATCGTAGTCAATGGCAAAGGACGCCAGAATCTTTATAAACGTTCGTTGAATTTGAAAGGATGGAACAACGATCCAACCGTCTACCGCGTCGTTCGCGCCGACAAACGGAATGTAGTTCTTTCGATTCCCTATAAAACCTCATTCCCTTATGAACGATGGATGCAGGATGCCGCCATTTATTTGACAGCCGACTTGTGCGGATGTGCAGGATCGGAAAAAGCGCACGAAGATTTACTGATATCGAAAGACTTGGGGCATCCAACCTTGAAATACGAATATACGCCGGGCGTACAATTCATCGTTCCTCCGAGAGAAGCAATTAAAGCGCGGGTCAAAGACGGACAAGCGTATGTGATTTTCGAACAATCGAAGTGGGAAATACTACCGCGTTTATTTGACAATCGTGCGGAACTCGAAAAAATTAGAAATAGTTTAACGTATGTTCGCGAAGAACCGACGGCAAAGATCGATGCCATTTCGATTGTAGCGTATGCATCGCCCGAAGGAACGTATGAAAACAATATGATGCTTTCCAAAAACAGGGCCAAAGCGTTGCTCGATTATGTCAAGTCGCATTACGATATACCTTCCAGCGTAAGCATTTCATCGGAAGGACGAGGCGAAAACTGGGACGATTTAATTCCAATGGTGCAGGATGATCCGCAATTAGCAGAATATAGAGATCAGATTCTGCGCATCATCCGAACAGTGGATATTTTTGACGGAAGAGAAAAACAACTCATGGATTTGGGTGGCGGGCGCCCTTACCTATATATGTTGAATAATCTGTTTCCGCTCGTGCGCCGTTCCGACTACAAGATTTCTTATACCGTTCCGTCTTTTACCATCGAAAAAGGAAAACTCTTGATACAAACGAAGCCGGAAATGTTAAGCGTAGAAGAAATGTACCTGATAGCCAACACGTACGAAAAAGGAAGCCCGGAATTTAACCAAGTATTTGAAATTGCCGCGCAAAAATTTCCAGATGACATGATTGCTTGCATCAATGCGGCAGGCGCTTACATCATCGAAGGAAAAATCGGCGAAGCAAAAAGATTATTGGAGCCTTATGCGGATGAACCGCAGGCATGGAACAACTTGGGATTAGTTTGCATGGCGGAATACAAATTTCCCCAAGCTGAAGCTTACTTCCAAGAAGCTAAACGAAGAGGGTGCACAGAAGCGGATTATAATCTTTCTGTCTTGCCGGAATTGAAAAAAGCGTATGAAGATTATCAACGAGCAAAAGCAGGATACAATGATTTTAGCGACCCTAATCAATAATAATAACCCCAATTATAAAAAAGAGAATAAAATAACAATGATGTTAATTTTTAACCCTATTTTGATAATGAAAAATAAGTTTAAGACAGTGACGTTGACTTGCGCGATCTTAGCGATCGTGGGATTTATGACAAGTTGTAATAATGAGGATGTACCGGGAAACAAGACGAATCCTTCTCCGGAAGGCGAGGGAGAAGCAACATGGACAAGCTTGAGCATAAGTTTTCCAAAAACAGAAGCGCCTGTGTTGCGGGCTGCTGCGGATGACGATTATGAAACGGCTATTCATTCAGTGGACGTATTTATCTATAGTGGCGATGATGCTCATTACAGCAGTCACACCCGACTGAGCAGAAGTGACTTTCAGGATCCGGTAACGAGTGGAAATAATGTTGTTTATACATCTAAGCCATCTACAATACCGACCACCACAGGAGAAAAAAAGATATTTGTAGGAGTTAATTTGCCGGATACAAGCGCTCTTATAGGTAACCCCGCAGTAGAATTGAAAAATGTAGCGAGAACGTTCAATAATATTAGTTCTTTGGTATCAACGACGAATGGGATAACAATGACCAACGTGGGAGATTCTTTAGTCACAAATACCTTCACAAATGTAGCTGCAAACAATGTCGTTAACGCAACAGTGCAACGGATGGCTGCCAAAGTGACGGTCGCAGAAGCTTCAAACATTAATGTGGAGGGAGTAGAAGGCGCTATAATAGGTAACTTGAAATGGACAATTAATAATTTCAATACCAAATCGTTCTTGTTGCAAAATATAGGAAGCGACGGAAGCGTTATAGACCCCAACTATTTGGAAGGCGAGTATGTTGCAGGCGATTTCGTGGCGGCTACTGCGAATTCGACATTCTTAACCGTGCAGAGGGGAGCGGGCAGTAGTTTGACGCCTTCCTATGCCAACTTGGATCCTTCTTATACGACGGAAAATACCTCCGACCTTCAAAGGAAAAAAGAAATCACCAGCGTCTTGATTCGCGCCCAGTTTATTCCACGAAATATTATTGTTCAACAAAATGGAAGTTTTGTCAACGCTACAACCGCGCGAACGAGTGCGGCCACTTTCTATTCGCTGATTGTGATGAATGGAGCAATACCGGAAATTGCATTTTTCGAAGATAGCAGTACCGCTGCGGCTTATGCCTCATTGAAAAATGTAAATAGTAACGACATACAGACCTATCAGGACGGATATTGTTATTGGGATTTGTTTCTCCACGATGGGACCTATAATTTTCAGGTAGTACGCAACAATTATTATAGATGTGCGATTACGCGGATCATATTCCCGGGTAGAAGTACGGTCACGATTCCGAGTCCGGACGACAAACCAGACGTACCAACCACAATAAGCGCCGATATCACAGTGATTCCTTGGACGGAAATAGCGCTCAATGCAGAGTTGCTTCCGTAATAGTAATTATTCTATGTGACAATATAAAATACAGGGCTTCTCTCCCCGAATCGAAAAACGAAACGGGGAGAGGATGTGGAAAATAAACGGATAAGATTTTTATAATGGACATCTCATAGATAAATATTAATGTTACACGCGAAAAAAAAAAGAGAATGAATCGAACAAAGTATTTCTGTACAATAATTTGCCTGTTGCTGTTATCCTTGTCTTCTTGCATCAAGGATGACGTGTCAGATTGTCCGCAATCAGTGAGTTTTACATTTAGAGATTCCGGGGTAGATCCCGATTCACCTATCGGCAGTCAAGACTTGCGATCTTTAATGGTATATATTTTTGATGAGAATGACAATTATATTGGGTTTATCCAGTTTAACAATCCCAATCTAAATGAACCGTACGCAGTAGATAACAACGGAGAGCGTATTATGTTGGGTCCGGGCAAATACAGTTTTGTAGCGTGGTCGAATATAGCGGCGAGAGCGTACAATGTAGCGCTGTCAACAGATACAAGAACTCCTCAAGATTCTCTGAGTACTGACAGTAGAAGCAACGACATTTTGAGTATTGTTACAGAGGGAACGATATTGGGAAAGGGAAAAGTAGACCAATCAAGCGAGCCGTTATTGCGGTTATTTTATGGGAATTTGGATGAGGCTACAGTTGCGAAAACGGGGAATACCAACTTTGTTATCGACTTGTACGAAAATACCAATTTGTTTGATATCACAGTAGTGGGACTTCCGCGCGATAATCAAAATTACAGTTTTGTAATAGAGGATAGCAACGGTAAATATAACTTTAGGAACGATTTCGGAGACGACAATTATAACGTTTCATACGAAACGGTGAGCCAGTTTACAACAGCATCCGATAACTTAAACGCGCAGTTAAGGGTATTGAAATTGGCAAGGGGCCGCACCAATTTTCCTCTATTATATATATTCGAGGGAACAGATACGAGCGATAGCAATGCAGCGATATTTCAGGGGAATTTACTTGATTACATCGACCCCGCTACAGATTTCAGCAGAAGACATTATTATCAGATTACCATTACGTATCAGCCTAATGGAAATATTAGCATTACGATCAATGGATGGAAAGAAATTAACATCAACAATGGTATAGAACCCAATTAACATATAGTAAGAAATAACGGAAATGAATAATAATAAAGAAAAATACAGTATGAGAAAGATGATTAAGAGCGGACAGGCTTTCCTGTTGCTGTTGTTTGTATTGTTCGCGGTTTCGTCTTGTACAGATGATTTTACTCCTGCTCCAAAAGGTCCTGAGGGGAACAACGTGGGAGGTGAAAAAGAAGTACTTGTCAATCTCTCGGTTCCTGTTCAAAGCTTGCCGTCGTCGCAACTTCGTGCAATCAGCGATACAGAAGAAAATGCGATTCCAAATGTAACTGTTCTGGCATTTCGTGCAGAGAACGGAAGTGAAGTTTTTGACTATCTCTGCTCATACAGAGCCGTAGATGCTCAAAAGGGATGGGCTACGGTTAAGTTGAAACCCTATCCCCAACGATTTGTTGTGATTGCCAATGCAAGCAATTCACCGAATAACAATTATTTAGGACCATGGGTAAATGTAGATAATTTGGTAGGTCAAGCTAAAGATGACATGTTGTCGAATCTGGAGTTTGCTTTAACCAGTGGTAATACAGCGTCGAATGGAGGTTGGAAGACTACAAGCAGTACCGATTATACGCCTATTCCCATGTGGGGAGAGGTATCGGCTCCTCTTACAGTAAACTCAACGACCGAATCGTTTGGAGAAACCATCCAACTTCTGCGCATGGTGGCGAAAATTGATGTAACGCTGGCCGATAGTATCCAGTCGAAATTTAAATTGACAAGCGTACATTTGTATAAATCATATACCAAAGGACGTGTAGTTCCCAAATCCAGCAATATTTCCTCGACCGCGACAGGAAAAGAAGCCACAAAGGTTTCGCTTCCAAACGATTTCTATACTTCCGCAGGCGTATTGGACCTCTCCAAAATATACGCTCCTGCTTATATGAAAGATTCCATACGATATACGGATGTGAATGCGGATGGAAATATGCGCAATGTGATTTATACCTTTGAACGCGATTCGGTGGGGCTTTATTCCACTGGCGGTACCGATCCGCTTAATACCACTTGTTTGGTCATCGGCGGTACCTTGAATGGTAGTACGACCCCTACTTATTACCGAGTTGATTTTGTCGACAGCAACAAAAAGCATTTGGATATTCTCCGCAATCACCGCTACATAGTTAATATCACCCGTGTGACGGGAGAAGGATACGGAGATCCTGAAACAGCTTTTGAATCCAAAGCATTCAATATAGAGGCAGATATTTTAGTATGGACAGACGTAGATTTGGAAGTAGCCTTCGATGGGCAGAATTTTTTAGCAGTGAGTAAAAATTACTTTAAGTTTTCCAAAAAAACGTATGGGGGGGGTGATACGAACAATATTCTGCATGTTCGAACTGATAATTCCAATGGGTGGTATGTGGAAAGTATTTTGGATAGCGTTTCCAAAAATCCGGTTACTTGGGTAACCGTGGATCCCGCAAGCAGTAAAGACAAACCCATAAAAGGCGATTCTGCGGTGCTGGGCTCCAATGTACACTTTCTTCTCGATGCAAATGACACAGGAGGGGAGCGAGTAGCCATGGTTACGATTGTAGCGGGACGATTACGATATCCAGTATATATAAGGCAAACGATGATAGAACCCGTAAGCGTTACATTTTATAAAAGTCGGGATAGCGACTTTGACTATGAGGACTTAGGAACGACCTTAGTGGGAGCAAATCCTGACACTTTGTGGTTTCGACAAGGCATAGGTACAGGTCGATCACAAGAGGGCACTCAGTTTTTAATTGCGACTTGGACTCCTGCCAATGCAGACGCAGTACTGTCTATAATTCGCTGCCACTATACAAACGTTATATATGATCCAGCTTTCTTTAATTTCCAACCCGAGTATGCGGCAATTATACCTGCAGGAATACCTGAGGATGCGGGAAAGGTTCCGGGAGCAGTAAGTGGAGCAGCTCAATGGAGGCTTACTCCTAATATAGTTACCAATGATCTTGCTCCTGTATTGTATGCAGTTGAGTGTTGCCTCACTGTATCGAATGGAATAGAAGAGACAACAGGATATTGTCATGTTATATTTGAACATACAGGTCCGGGTCGATAGTTTTTTACTGTTGCAATAGAAGTAAAATGATTTTGTTTTCAAAAATAAAGTTGAAAGCTAATAACGGCGTAAAGCTGTTATTAGCTTTCGGTTTATTAGCAGCCTGCCATTCAGTGCAGCGCGACGGCGCGCAAGCGCAAACATCTTCCCAAAAAGAACCAACATTCCGGCTTCCCGACATTCCGGCCACATTGACCGTTCCGGAAGAGCGAGCCAATTATCTGGTGGCGCATTATTGGGATTATTTTGACTTTACGGATACCCTTCTGATCCGTTCCGCAGTCAGTGAACAAGCTTTTGTCGACTATACATCCATTTTGCCTTATGTCGCCTCTGACACAGCCGCAGCGTCTATCCGGCAGATGCTAATTTCGGCCGAAAAAGAAAAAAGTAGAAAAATGCTTGCTTATTTTCTCGATTTGGCCGAGCAGTACTGGTATGATGGCCATTCTCCTCTCCATAACAACGAATATTACATTCCGGTTGCGGAATACATGCTTTCGGATATCTGCACAAATGCAACCGAAAAAGAACGTCTGACCTACCGGCTCGCCCAGATGATGAAAAACCGCATAGGGGAAACGGCAAGCGATTTTACCTATCGGCTTCCTACGGGAAAAACGGGACGTTTGCACGAAATCCAGAGCGGTTATATCTTGCTCTTGTTTTACAATCCGGAATGTTCGGTGTGCGAAGAATGGATCGCTGCATTGCAGGCCTCTCCGTCCGTCCGATCTTTGCAGCAAGCAGGCAAACTGACCGTCTTGTTGTTCTATCCGGGACGTAACGAAGCCGCATGGAAAAAGCAGGCAAATCTTTTTCCGCGCGTATGGATCAATGGACAATCCATCGAGAATCCCTTTCCTCCCTACGACGAATTGTACGATTTGAACATCCTGCCCGTCCTGTATTTGCTGGACAAAGACAAAAAAACGCTATTGAAAGAGGTCTCTCCAACCGTACTGGAAGACAAGCTGCAAACTCTTCAGTAGCAACCCTGAAAAAACGGCATTCCTCTGTGGCATCCGTGTTATCTGTGCTGCTAATGGAACTTTGAAAAATAAGGTTTTAACCCAATGAGGTGGCGTTCTACAAAACTCGCTGATGTAATTGATTGATATTCAAAGTGTTATATTGATATTTTACAGTAAATTAAATAAGTATACTTTTCAGAGCATAAAATTGGAGAAATAAAATAAAAATACCACTCCTGTAACGCCTAAGGAATACACGACGAAATTTTTCACTATACTAAGCGTCTCGAATGAATGTACACTTATAAATTTAAAAATAATGATAATCAATTGAATAAATATAAATATTATAACTTATTAGTAAATAATAATGACGTTTATTATATATTAAATCAATAGGATAGGAGAGAATCTAAGCAGTTCCGGATTTGTCCTTTGTTTGCTGTTCGATATATTCCAGCAATTGCCGGTAGAGATCATTTTTTTTCAGTAATTCTTCATTTCCTATCAAGTGTAACTGTTTTCGGGCGCGGGTAAGCGCCACATTCAATTTTCGGTCGATGAATTTTCCATTCTCTTCTAACATATTTGGCAGAGCGGCCAATTGCTTTTCCGTTTTTATACAAAACGAATAAATAATAATATCCCGCTGGCTTCCCTGAAAACGTTCTACCGTATCGACTAATATATCAGAAAAAACGGCTATTCCCGTTTCTTTCAATTGTTTGCGAATAAGCGCAATCTGATTCCGATACGGAGTAATGATTCCGATATCGAGAGGTTGGAAAGTTTTGTGTTGATCCAAATCTTCTTGATATAACTTCTGGCAAATAGCGACTACTTGATTGGCTTCGTTCAAGTTGGTTTTGTCTGAAAATTCTTTTTCAAAAGGTTTCACTGGATAGAAATTCAAGCGGTCCCGGTCGATCCAATTCTCCGTTTGATGAGGCAATCCAAGTGATTCTAAGCGGCCTTCGTAAAAGTATTTTGATGGAAAGGCGGAAATATCGGGATGCATCCGGCCTTGTTTAGAAAGCATGTCTAACGATTGGCTTCGATCCTTTTCATTGTATTTCCGATATAGACGTTCGAACAGAGAATCACTCAAATTGGTCAGTCCAATGGCGTTCAGCAGCGGGTCGTCGACTTTACTATCCTCTCTCGATTGCAGCGTTACTGCTGGCAATTGCTTGTGATCGCCGATCAAAACAAAACTTCGAATGGCATTTTTTCCTGAAGACGTTTTAGCGCAAAACAGACCGACGAGATGCGGTTCCAGCAATTGAGTCGCTTCGTCGACGATGGCTAAATCAAACTGTTTAAGCTGAAAAAGTTCTGGTTTGTTGCAAATAGATGCAACAGTTCCCGTAAAAATTCGGCACTTTTGGATTACTTCCGCTACTTCGCTTCGTTTGTTGCATCGGTCTAAATATTTTTCTAATAGTGTATGACGGAATTCAGGTGCGCAATTCAATTCGTTTCCGATCCGGATAAACGGGAGAGAATGGCTGATATCCATCAAAGCTTTGCAAATTTCGTCTACGGCACGATTGGTATACGACAGTAAAAGAATAGTGGTTTTGTTCTTTCTCAGTTCGGTTTCCACTCTTTGTTTCAGAGCAACAGACGTTTTTCCGGCGCCCGGAGGACCCATCAGGAGAAAAATTTCTTTTTCTATTTTTTCCCGCAAAGGAGAAGTCAATAACTCTCTCCGGTCGGGATTGGCTTGGATAAAAGCTGTTAAACCCTTGAACATTCCGGTGTAAACCGTGTCCATGTAGTCGTGTTCGACGGCGTAGAACGAATCGCTGTGCCATACAGAAAGGTTTTTTTGGCGGTAGCGAAGTCGTATCTTCATCCGGTTGGATTCTATCTGTTCAATGGCGCCTTTAAATACTTGGCGGTTATTGACCGTATCTGATTTTGAATTTCTTTCGTATAAAACAACCGCATCTCCCGGTCGGAAATTGGGTAAATAGAAATCTTTGTATTCCGGAATTTCCAAACTTAAGGTATGCGATTCGGAAGCGGCTTGATTATCGATGATTTTCAGATCATACAAAATTTCTCCTGCAATCAGTTTGTCTTCCAGAGGCATGTTCCATAGGACGGATGCTTTTTTCACCCCTTCGTATTCCCGTTCACCGGCTTTGGACAACCATAGTTCTTTGACTATAAAAGTATAAAGTCGAAGAAAATAAGCTTTTTCACATTCGGTCAAACCTCCAAAACCGTTTCTGATCCGGTCAATAGACGGCGACAGGTATTGGTCGAAAAACGTACCCGAAAGTTGTCTGACGTTCAGATTTTGGGCGCTGATTTGATGAATGATTTCGGAAGCTATGCGAGGATGGTTAACCTTTTGCAAGGCATATTCCCAAGCGACAATCTGATTACGCAAGAACAAAGCTTTTTGCAAATGTTTTCGCGAGCGCCTTTCTTTGCTCAAAACGGGATATTTGGAATACAATAGATAGGAATTAACTTCATCGGCATTTAAATCCAGATTGAATTCAAGGATAGCCAGATACAAAATCATTTGCATGTAATGATTTTCCGCCGAATGCATGAAGCGGCCTCCATCGCGGAAATTTTCTGCAGCTTTTCCCGATTTCAATTCAATGAATGCAGAATAATTGCAAAGCAATATGTCGAGACGTCCCTGCAATCCCAAAGCATTGGAAATGAATGAAGGTTCCAGCACAATTTTTTTCTTGTCGATTCCAGCCCTTGGGAAAAAATTTTGAACGGCATGCTGAATATGACTGAAATGCTTTCGGCAGTTGGCGAAAAAAACGCTTTCTGTTGTTGGATTTTTCAAATCTTCGCAAGCAGTGAATTCGAAAGCGGATGTTCGGAACAATTTTTTCAATGAATCGGCATAATCGACAGGACTGTTTTCGTCTTCGTAGACAAATTCGTCCATAAAAAAATTGGCGGAATTTCCGAGCAAGATGGACGAAGTAGTTTCTTTGGCTTGCAGGCGGGAAAGGCTGTAATTCAGAGGATGATTTCCGTATGGACGGAAACATTCGGCTAATGTACTGACATCGATCAGATAATCCGGTTCTAATACAATCCATTCCGCTTCTACGCTATTTTCTTCTATTTCTTTCACATTTAGCAAATTGAGTATGTTTCCCGCTTGTGGAGCCGGCAATAAAGCGTTCCATTCTTTCCATTGGCTTGCCGTGCAGCGTAAAAGGATCGTTGCGTTTTCGGGCGTTTTGGCTATTAAGTTTTCTCCCGCTGTTTCCTGATAGATGATTCGAAGCAATTTGAATTTTTTCATAGCGAAAACTTAAAAATCGTTTGTTATAAATATTTTTCCAGAAAAGATTTGTACGTCAATTTTTTGTCGCAGCTCCATTGATATTTTCCATAAAAAAGCTCAATCAATGGTTTGGGTAAAATGCGTTCGAGGCTGCGAAGCAAAACAATGTCGTATTTACGATGAAAATTAATCCAACATTGATTGCAGTTATGAGCATATTGTTTTTGCAAACGTCGAGAAGCTTGCGCATTATATATTTCATCGAGGCTTTGCTGATAGAGATTACCCAAATATATACCCAGATTTTGACATATTGGCACGTTGCCGTCTGGATGTATCACCAATGAATCGAAAATGCTGAAACAGTTCAATTGCAACCGTTTATTTTTCCATTCGTCATACAACAGAAGAAAGTCGTAATTTTCGGACGTGCTTTTCACATTTTCAGGTATCTGGCTTTTAAAATCCTGCTGTTTTTCCAACTTGCCGTCGGTTGCCAATGTCGCTATTTTCGTATCGTGCGCCTTATCGACGGTGTTAAAAAAGTCAATATCGTTATAAACGCCTATGCGGACGTCTATGTTGTATTTCAGGGCAATGTCCACTACATGTTTCAGATCGTCAAAACTATTGTAGGGTGATAGCGTAAACATCAACGAAAGCGGTACGAGGTCTTTGCATTGATCGATTGTGTTCACCACTTTGTCATAACCGTCGACGCCGCGCATGTGAATGTAGCTCTCTTTCGTGCCATCCAGAGAAATATAAAGCCGCCGAGGCGGATATTTCTTGACGGCATCTATCAATCGTTGCGGTTGCAAGGCATTTGACAACAATTCGAACTTCGGATGATTTTCACTAAACCACTGGAGTATTTCCATTGCTTGCGGATGCAGCAAAAATTCGCCGCCTTCCAATCCGATAGTGGTGTCTTTGGAAATGCAACGGCTTTGCATGATTTCAATAATTTTGTCTTTCGGCAAATGCATCACCGGACGTTGAGCCCAGACTAAACAGTGTTTGCAGCGTGAATTGCACAAATTCGTACTGTAAATCATGAGCGTAGACAGTTTTTTATGTCCGGGAAAGAGAATGTTGCCGGCGAGCGTTGAAGCGCGGCGAATATAATCGGATCGTTTGTACATCGTTTATCAAAATTGAGTTTTTAAGTCGGCAAGTAAATCAAAAGTGGGAATCAACGAAGCAAGCGTCGACTGATTGATCGTTCGTTTATTTTCGCAAATATCTACAAAACATTTCAGTTCGCGATAAAAACCTTGCATCATCAGTTCGTTGTTTTCGACAACAGGTAAAAAGCTATTACCATCAAATAAATGAACGGTTTGGGATGAGGATGGAAAGATTTTCTCCTTCGGGATGGAAAACAAGACGCCCGGCGCCGGTCGAAAGTCCAGTAAACGATGATTGCGAAGGGTATAAACCCCCTTTGAAGTATTAACAATCAGATGTTCGCAAGGATTGTTCCACGAATATTGGGTCGATAACTCGATAGAAGCGATCGCTTGTCCCTGTCGCGCTTGAATAAACAGAGAAATAGCGCCTGCGCGGCCGGTTTTGACCACTGAAACCAATTGCATTTCTCCGAAAATGAAAGTTGCTAAGTCGACAGGATGAATAAATAAATCCCAATACGGATCGCCTTCCGGATAATTGCCTACCACAAAGCGATAGTTGTACGAAATAAGATCGCTTTCAGCTATTGCTTTTTTTAACAGACTGGTGCAGGTCGAATATCTTTTTTGCAAACCCACTAAGCAATTCTTTTTTGCAATCCGTTCGGTTTCGATCAAGTCGCGGAGTTCATTTTCGTTGCAGCAAGGCGGTTTTTCGACAAAAACGTTCTTTTCGTGTTGTAAAGCTTTTTTGACCAATTCGTAGTGACTGTCTGGCTGAACGCAAATCAATACTCCTTTGATCTCAGGGTCTGCCAATACGCGATCGTAATCAGTTGTGCCTTCTATATTTGTCCGATTTTCATTAATTAATTTGGCCGTTTTTTGACTTTTGACTACAATATATTTGAGCGGTACATCCAGATAGTGCAAAACAGGATACAAATTATTCACACTGTGGCTACCTATCCCTACAAAAGCATAACTTCCAGAATAAGAACGAAGAAGCATGTTCTGTTTCCGTATTTTCTTGAGAAGCTTAACGATATTTTCCATGCCATTCAACACTTTATTCTTCTTTTTTCTCCTGCAATGCACGAATTTCTTCCTGTGTTAAACCGGTACTTTGCATAATATTTTCCAACGAAATGCCCAGTTTCAATAAATTGATAGCAATTCCTCTCGAAGCTTCCATTTGTCCCTCTTTACGTCCCTCTTTACGTCCCTCTTTACGTCCTTCCATTCGTCCCTCCATTCGTCCTTCCATTCGTCCTTCTTCCCGTCCTTCCATTAGCCCTTCGCGTTTATAATCAGACAGTACGCTGCATTCTAAGAGAATGTTGTCTCGTACTTTATCGTAAGTAAACAACTGTTCTTTCGTATAAGCTCCTATTTCCATGTATGTTACGGCTTCGCGCGTGTCGCTGTTTTCCAGCAATTCTTTAGGGACTTCCCATGTGGTTTCATTGATTTCGGTGAGAAACTGTAGCCACAAGTCATGCAATTTTTTTTCTGCACGGTTTTGCGGCTTAAACTTGGGTAATTCGATAAAAATAAACTCCAATCCTTTGATTTGTTTTTCGGTGTTTTTAATATTCACTATTTTGTAATGGTGATAGTATTCATCGGCCATTTCAGGCGATTTTTCAAATATATCATTTACAAAATTCAATGAATAAACGGGCTGCAGGAGTTCGTATTTTTTGGCTCTGTCCAATTGCATCACGTAGGCTTTTGAAGCATTGAGCAATACTCGACTCTTGAAACTTTCCGACCAATACA
>WRFY01000054.1 GCA_009783445.1 Candidatus Azobacteroides sp.
ATGTACCGCATTTTTTACAGCCCGCCGTCTGGCGTGGAATGAGTAAATTTCATATTTTTTGTCAATCGCTTCCGGTATTTCCGGAATGCATGGCCAGTCAGTGCAACAAAAACTGACTTGTTCTGTAGGACTTCTTCATTAAAAATTATATTGCGAGTGAAATTTCGGCAAAATTAGTCATTCTATTTCAATAAACGACTATAAGAACGTATAATTTTCATCCAAAGAGATAAATTTAAATTATTTTAGCAGAACGCAACTCTGGTTGGCCTATTTTATAGTTGTCTAGAATGGATGGCGCATCTTTATTGTAGATTTATGGAATAACCGGCAGGCGGATCTGTTTTGAATGAGATTCACAGTTCCGCTGCGCGCTTTTTATTTTCATAGCTTTCACACCTGAGGCTTGTTGGCCAACAATTTAAAATAAATGAGATGGAATTAACAAGAGTACAGCTTTTGGATGAGATCCGGTCGTTTCAAACGGTGGAGAGAGCGGATAATCTGTTGTTTGTATTCTTTGAGATACCAGAAGAAATACTGTCGTTGGTTCAATTTTTCTTCCGGCGTTTTGGCGGTAAATACCGGTTCAAGCGTATAGGGATGATAACCGGAATAAAAGATTTCGGTAGATAAAGTCATGGGAGTGGGGGTGAAATCCTGTATTTGTTCCAATTGAAAATTCAGACTTTTGGCAATGACGGCCAGTTCGGCCATGTCGATTTCGGTAGAGGCCGGATGAGAACTAATGAAATAAGGAATCAATTGCTGGCGAAGGCCGGCGGCTTTATTGATTTGATCGAATATCTTCTTGAAGCGGTAAAAGGTATCGAATTCTGGTTTCCGCATGCAACGAAGCGTTGCGAGAGAAGTATGTTCGGGAGCTACTTTCAACCGGCCCGAAACATGGTTTCGAATCAATTCCTGCATATAATCGCGGGCGGCTTTATTCCATTCGCCATTTTCGTAGGAATGAACCAATAAATCGTAGCGGATGCCGCTTCCAATGAAGGATTTTTTGACTCCGGGCGCTTGATCGACCGCTTGGTAAATTTCCAGCAAAGGGCGATGGTCGGCATTCAGATTGCTGCAAATAGCTGGAAAAATACAGGAAGGTTTTTTACACTTTCCGCAAAGGTTTTCGTTTATTCCTCTCATACCGTACATATTGGCAGAAGGACCTCCCAAATCGCTGATGTATCCTTTGAAATCAGGCATCTTTACAATAGCTTTCACTTCTTTCAGGATCGATTCTTTCGAACGAGAAATAATGAATTTTCCTTGATGAGCCGATATCGTGCAAAACGCGCATCCGCCGAAACATCCCCGATGGATATTTACCGAATGGCGAATCATTTCGTAGGCTGGAATTCGTTTGTCTTTGTATTTTGGATGAGGCAGGCGCGTATAAGGCAAATCATAGCAAGCATCCAATTCTTCGGTTGTCATGGGAGGAAAAGGCGGATTCACTATTACATATTCATTTCCAGTGGCTTGGATCAAACGCCGCGCTTTCTTTTTATTGGACTCTTCTTCGATTGGTTTGAAATTTTGCGCCTGTTTTTTCTTGTCGTTCAAACAATCTTCATAGGAAAAAAGAATCCTGTCGCCGTCTTTTTTTTCAAATTCTTTTTGAAGAAAAGCTGTTTGCGGAATGGAGGTCAACTCCGAAATTTTCGCTCCATTTTGCAAAGCCGAAGTAAGCCGGACGAGGACTTGTTCGCCGGCGCCATAAACCAAAATATCGGCTTGCGATGGAACCAGAATACTCGGTTTCAACTGATCTTGCCAGTAATCGTAATGAGAAAGGCGGCGCAAGGAAGCCTCTATTCCTCCAATCACAACCGGAACATCCGGATACAATTGTTTCAGGATATTGGAATAAACAATGCTTGGATAATCGGGACGCCTGTCGATTCGTCCTTCCGGAGTATAGGCATCTTCCGATCGCAAGCGTTTGTTGGCGGTATACTTATTGATCATCGAATCCATTGCCCCGGCTGAAACGGCAAAAAAAAGGCGAGGCTTTCCTAATTTCTTGAAATCGCGTCCATCGTCGCGCCAATTGGGTTGGGGAACGATCGCTACTTTCAACCCCAATGCTTCCAAATTGCGACCGATTACGGCTGCCCCGAACGCCGGATGATCCACGTATGCGTCGCCCGTAAAGAGAATAACATCTAAAACGTCCCACCCGCGCCCTTCTACTTCTTTTTGGGTAGTCGGTAACCAGCGGGTCCAGTCGGTCAGATAATTTCTATTTCGTTGCTCTTGATCCAACCCACGTTCCCATCGGCTGTCTCGATTTCGTTCCATTCGCCTAATTTGTTTTTGACTTCCACCTTTGTTCCTTCATGAAGAATAAACAAATCGGTACCGCTGTTATCTGGAGAACTTTTCAGGGTCGTAGTTGGAGAAAAAATAATGGCCGTGTTCCGGTGTGTCAGCATTTTCTTCTGATTGAAAGCAAAAGTATTGGCCAACAAACAGAAAACCAAAAAAACCAGAGCCGCATAAAATCCCATTTTTTTCAAAAGAATTTTTCGTGAAAAGAAAAAGAAAGACAAGCCGATTAGCGCCAGCAGGAAACACCCAATAGCCATGTAGCTCCACTGATCGGTACTGTAAAGGTTCTTGACGGCATTGTATCCTTCCGCCAAAAAGAATTCTCCTACCGGTTCGATTTTATCTACTGCATTCAGCCGCGCTATTTCCAAATTGGATCGAGTATCCTTGTTTCCCGGAGATAAAAGCAGCGAGCGTTCGTAATACAGAATAGCGGGAGCAATCTGATTCAATCGGTAATAACTGTTTCCCATATTGTAATAAATGCCTGCCGAAATTCCGTTTTTCTCGATCGCTTGCTGATAAAGTTCAACGGCTTTGTTAAAATCGCCTTGCGTATAAGCTTCATTCGCTTGTTCTATTTCTTTTTGAGCCGGAGCGCTTATCGCGATCACCATGCCTATCAAACAAACAATATATTTTCTCATGATCCTATTCTTTCATTTAATCGTACTTTCCATTTTATTGATCACATTCACGGTTCGATTATACAGTTCGTCCATTGCTTCGTGCGCCTGACTGGGAGCAAAGCGGGCAAACTCGGCCGTATTGAGGATATCTCTGAATTGGGAAATCAATTCTTCGTTCGCTCCGTACCGAGTCAACTCCATTTCTACGTTATCTTTGGTCAAATTCGAAACGGGAATATTCAGTTTGTCGCTCAAATAACCCCATATCGCTTTCAGCATTTCATCGTAAAAAGATTCCCGCTGGTTTTCCTTCAAATATTGCTGCGCTTTTTTAAGCCTTTTGGATGCCACCTTATTCGCCTTTCGGGTACGCATCAAAGCCAGATTAGCGCTTTCCCTCGCTTGTTTCCGATAAATAATGAAAAAGACAATAAACAGCAAACCCGGAATCAGATAGTATAAACCGTAGCGGAGTGTTCCGAAAAGGAAATTTCCCTTTTGAAAATTGAAACCATCGGTCTTGATATAGCGAATGTCTTTTCCTACAAAGCGGACGTCTTCTTTATTGCTGCCTTGCAGAATCATGGGCGGAGACGCTTCTCCTCCCGCACCCTGTGCTACCTGCAAGCGATATTCGTCGGTATACAAGGTTTTGTAAGTTCCCGATTTCAAATCGAAATAAGAAAATTCCACCTTGGGAATCGTGAAAGTACCTGCATATCTCGGAACAGCGTAGTATTCAATTGTTTTTGTTCCACTCACTCCTCCCTGATTCACTCGCGTATTCACGTCCACTTTGGGATCGTAGACTTCAAAATCGTTTGGGAAGACTACCTCCGGATTTTTTATCAACTTAATATTTCCATTGCCTGATATGGATATTTTAACCGTCACCGACTCATTGGTTTTCAATTCTTTCGTACTGATGGAAGAAGTGATTTTGTAATCGCCTACTCCTCCCGAAAAAGAAGTAGGCTTGCCGGTTGGCAAAGGTTTCACGTCGATGGTTGCTGGTTGCGAGAACACGCTCTTTTTTACTTTGGTATAGGTATCGAAATAATCGTCGAAAAAACTGCGCGACCGCTGCGATTGAACGCGGCTGCGCACAATGACGTCGAATTTTCCTTGGTTGATCGTAATTTTACCTGAACGCTGCGGATAGAGAACGGTTTGTTTAATCACAATCGTCCGGTAATTGCGTCCCTGATAATTTTCGATGTTGACCGGCGTATTGGCTGGAAGGTCTATGTCTTGTGCTATAAATCCCTCAAATTCGGGAAATTTGACATTATCAAAACCTTCTACATCGAGTACAGTGTACATTTTGAAGGTCACCAGAAAACCCTCGTTTTCGTATACCGAAGATTTGGAAATATTCATGCGAACGAAAAGATCGTTGCCGGAAATTCCTTGCGCTGCCGAAGATTGATTTTCCCGCTGTTGAGCGGCTTGTTGCTGTTGCTGCTGATTGGCTGAAGCGGCCGCCGAAGCCTGATCCGGAGGCAAAACTTTTATTTTCAGCTCATTGGATTTATATTCGCTGTTTCCTACCGTGATTGTTGCTGGAGGAATGGTGTATTCGCCTTCTTTATCACCCAGTAAAATGTAGGTATAAGTTAGATTTACCTGCGAGGAAACATTCCCGTTGATGATACTGGTCGACGTACTTTGTCCGGATAAGGTGGGTCCATACAAAACGTTCAAGCCGGCAACTTCCGTCAGGCGAATATCTTTGCCTTTTTCTCCGTTTGTACTCAATACATAATTGACCCTAAATTGCTCGCCCGCTACTACGGCTCGCGGCGCAGCTCCTTTGAAAACTATTTGCGCCCATCCGCTCAAAGTTCCTATCCAGAACAATACCCATAGAAATATTAATTTCTTCATTTTACCAATTTTTATCTCTCTTATTTTGATTCTGTTGCTGCTGCTTCTTTAGTTCCTGACTCACTTTTTCCTGTGTGTTTTTTTCCTCATGCATCAGCGCATCCAATATTTGGTCGGCGTTCTCCCGACTCATCTCATTGGGATTTTGCTTTTGATCTTTATTTTGATCTTTATTTTGATCCTCATTTTGATCTTTTTTATTTTGATCCTTGTTCTGATCTTGATCCTTTTGATCTTTGTTTTGATCTTTGTCTTTTTGATCTTTATTCTGATCCTTGTTTTGATCTTTTTTGTCTTGATCCTTGTTCTTTTGATCCTTATTCTGATTGTTGTTTTGTTGATCGTTGAGTAATTTTTGGGCCAAAGCTAAATTATAGCGGGTTTCTTCGTCTTGCGGCTGATTGCGCAAAGCCATTTTATAGGCTTCGATACTTTTCGCATAATCTTTGGCCTCCATATAAATATTTCCTGTATTGTGCCATGCGGCAGACGCTTTTGTTTTGTCGCTTGTTCCATTTTGCGTTACAATCTTATATTGTTCGGCCGCTTCCTGCATTTTTCCTTGCCTATAAAGCGTATTTCCCAGATTGTATGCGGCTTCGACCGATTGAGTGTTGGTTTCGAGCGCCCGCCGGTAATCAATTTCGGCATCGGTGTATTTTTTCTGCTGGTATTCTTTGTTACCTTCCCGCACGTCTTTCCGGACTTGTTTTTGCGAAAAAGTTCCCATTGAAAAACCGATTATTAAAGACAAAATGAATAATAAACGTTTCATCGTGTTTTTCTATTTTTAAATCATTGTCCCGACTATCTTTTTGATCTTTCGGTCAAAACAATTTTACTTTACTCAAAATCTTGTTTTTTCTCTCCAAAATAAAAAATTCCACTACCAATAAAAACAGCAAAGCCCAAGCTGGAATTCCGTATTTTTCATCGTAAGTAGAATAAACTCTGCTTTCGACTTCCGACTTGTTTTTCTTGCTCAATTCTTTTTGTAAGACTTTAAGCGCATTGTTGGTATTATCGGTTTGTGCATACATACCTTTTCCGGCTATAGCTATTTCTTTGCACATGGATTCGTTCAAAGTCGTTATGACCATGTTTCCGTTCCGATCTTTCAGATAACCGTTTTTAGTTGGGATCGGACCGCCTTCGACTGATCCTACTCCCAGCACATTGACCGTAATTCCTCTTTTTACGGCTTCTTGTGTAGCTCCAATTGCATCATCTTCGTGATTTTCTCCGTCGGTAATCAGAATAATGGTTTTTTCCGAATTTTCGCTGGGTGTGAACGACCGGATAGCCAGATTAATAGCAGCTCCGATAGCGGTTCCCTGCGCGGGAACCATCGACGGGTTAATGGAAGATAAAAACATTTTTGCCGAAACATAATCCGACGTGATGGGCAACTGCACAAAAGCGTCTCCTGCAAAAACAATCAATCCGATTTTATCATTAGTCAAATTATCAACTAAACGCGATAATAGCTGTTTGGCTTTATCCATGCGGGTTGGTTTTACATCGGTCGAAAGCATGGAGTTGGATACATCCAAGCAAACAATGACCTCGATCCCTTGTTTTTTGACTGTTTCCAATTTAGAACCGAATTGAGGACCCGCCATGACTAATACAAATAAAGCAGTGCAAAGCAGCAATATCCAGCATTTGAGATATTGTTTTTTCAGCGCCACATCGGGCATTAAGCTTTTGAGCAACGACATGTTTCCAAATCTCTTCAAGGCGCTTTTCTTACTGCGCATGTAATAAGTGAAAATGGCCAACATTACCGGTATGACCAGTAATAAATATAAATAAGCCGAATGTTCGAATCTAAACATATTCACGGTATATTTTTTAGCAGCGTATATTTTGTCAAAAACTCCAGCGAAAAGAAGATGAATCCCAATACGGCAAAGCGCAAGTATTCTTCTTGTTTCTTACTGTATTCCTTCACGCTCATTTTTGTTTTTTCCAACTGGTCGATTTCTTTGTAAATTCCTTTCAAAGCTTCCGTATTGGTTGCACGGAAATACATGCCATTGGTAATTTGAGCGATTTTTGTCAATGTAGGTTCGTCGATATCTACCGGCACTTGGATGTATTGAAGGCCGAAAGGCGTTTGATAGGGATAAGGCGCTTCTCCTTTCGTTCCCACGCCAACGGTATAAACTCGAATGTTGTATGTTTTGGCTATTTCGGCAGCCGTCACCGGAGCAATTTCCCCCGCATTGTTTGTTCCGTCCGTCAACAGGATAATTACTTTGGATTTAGCGTCGCTGTCTTTTAAACGGTTCACGGAAGTAGCCAAACCATGACCAATAGCCGTCCCGTCTTCGAGCATTCCGCACCGGATATCTTTCAATAGATTTAGCAATACGGCGTGGTCGGTAGTCAACGGACATTGCGTAAAACTTTCGCGGGCAAAGATCACCAAACCAATATTATCGTCGGGGCGCCCGCTGATAAACGAAGTGGCGACCTCTTTTGCGGCATCAATGCGGTTGGGCTTTAGATCTTCCGCCAGCATGGAAGTCGAAGTATCCAAAGTCATGATGATATCGATTCCTTCCGTAGTTGTTTTGCTCCAACTATCCGTCGTTTGCGGGCGCGCTAAAGCCACAATCACGCACGCAATTGCCAACATTCTCAGAATGAAAGGCAAATGCCGCATATATATTTTATATGTTTTAGGCGCTTTCCGAAATCCTTCCAATGAAGACAAGCGAAGGCTCGCCTGCGCTTCACGCTGTCTCCAGACGTACCAGCCAATCATCGGAAGTAACAAAAGCAGCCCTAATAAATAGGCGGGATTAGCAAAAGTCATATAGATCAATTATTATAAATCAATGAGTTGTATTTTCTTCGTTTTGTTTGCTTTCCAAAGTCGGGGCCGTGCCGTTCACAAACAAGTAGGCATTCATCATGCTCGTTTCATTTTCATCCGGCGATGCTCCGTATTTTGCAAATTTCACTAAATCGGCTAAGAGCAGGATTTGCTTCAAGGGGTTGAAAACAAAATCCGCTGCGCTCATGCCTTGCATCTGTTGCAAGATATCGTTGGAAGTCATTTCCATTGCATTCACGTCGAAGCGTTCCTCCAAGTATTTCCGTATTGTATCCGAAATGAGCGAATGATATTCCTTTGTTTGACCCTGCTGCCATAATTTCCGTTCTTTGATGGCATCTAAAGCCTGAATAGCCCGAACATGAGGCGGCAAAAATACTTTTTCTTCCTTTGCGAAAGGAAAAATTGGACGTTGTTTTCTTTTTCTGAAAATAACGTAAACAACGATCAGAATCAAAATACAAATGCCCAAAATATAAAACAGGATGTCGACATAATCGGCTAAAACAAACGGAGGATTCATCACGTTTTTAATATCGTAATATTTCCCCGACACCGTGTCTACTTTTACCGTTAAAACTTTTAATATCAGATCATTAGAGTAAGAAGTATCGCTTTCTGCAATCAACCGGAAAGGCGGCAGCAAGTACACGGCCGTATCGAAAGAAGTGATCAAATAATCGTATTTTATTCGCATCCGGCGATTACCGATGTCAGTCGTATCCGGTTTGGAAATACCCAAGACCTCTACTCCTTGCATCAATGTATCTGGTAAATAAGGTAATTGCAGTTTGCTATCTTGATTGGCGGCAATTTCCAGATGAAGAGCAGTTTGTTGGCCGATCAGTATTTGCGTTGAATCAAGCGACGCGCTGATCACCGGTTTCTGCGCTTCGGCTTGCATTCCGATCCACAAACAGGCTATTACCAGCGCCGTTGCCAAGCCCTTCTGTCTTTTTCCTTTGATTTTTTTTCTCATGTGTACCTATTTTGTTTTTTACTCCCTTACGGTCGTTGGAACTTGCTCCCTTCGATGCCGGCTAAACCGGAATATTTCCTGTTTTGCATCAACTGCGTTCATGAAACAAATTCATCAAGGCTTTTACATAGTCTTCGTCTGTACGTACAGAAACCGAATCGACTCTGCTTTTCTTAAATGCGTTCAACATCTCGCTCTGGCGATTTTCCCACCACGACTTGTACATTTGCCGCACTTTTCCCGAAGAGGTATCGACCCATTCCTCCGCATTGGATTCCGCATCCTTCCATTTTACCAAACCAATGTCTGGCATAAACGCTTCCCGTTCATCATAGATCTGAATCGCTACAATATCATGTTTGCGATTGGCAATCGTAAGCGCGTGCTGGTAATCGTGATGATCTATAAAATCGGAAATCACAAAAGCGGTGCATCGCTTTTTAATGGCATTGGTGAGATATTGCAAGACTTCCGTCATGTCGGTCTCACTATTGGAGGGCTGAAAATCAATCAATTCGCGAATAATATACAAGATATGTTTTCTTCCCTTTTGCGGGGGAATAAATTTTTCTATTTGATTGGAAAAGAAAATAACGCCGATTTTATCATTGTTTTGTATGGCCGAGAAAGCCAACGTCGCGGCAATCTCCGTGATGATGTCTTTTTTCATGCTTCCCCGCGTTCCGAAATCCTTACTTCCTGAAACGTCGATCAGCAAGACGACCGTCAGTTCCCGCTCTTCTTCAAATACCTTGACATAAGGTTTTGAATAACGGGCTGTCACGTTCCAGTCGATGTCGCGGGTATCGTCGCCGAATTCGTATTCCCTTACTTCCGAAAAAGCCATTCCTCTTCCTTTGAAAGCCGAATGGTATTGGCCTGCGAATATGTTTTGCGACAATCCCCTCGTCTTTATCTCTATTTGGCGTACTTTTTTTAATAATTCACTTGTTTCCACAACATTATCATCCAAAATAAAAAAAATGAAGGAAATAAAAAACTGTTTTTTCGTGCCTTTTATTTAAGGTACTTCAATTTTGTTTAATATTTCGCTGACGATTTCTTCTGAAGTAAGATTGTTGGCTTCCGCTTCGTAGCTCAAACCAATCCGGTGACGCATAACGTCGAAGCATACCGCCCGCACGTCTTCGGGAATGACATATCCTCTTCGTTTGATAAATGCATAGGAACGAGCGGCTAAGGCCAAATTGATGCTGGCTCGAGGCGAAGCTCCAAAAGAAATCATTCCTTTCAGGTTGCGTAATCCGTGTTCTTCCGGATAACGAGTAGCAAAAACAATGTCGACTATGTATTTATCAATTTTTTCGTCCAGATATACTTCTTGAACCACTTTGCGCGCTTCGATAATTTCTTCTTTTCGGAGTACCGGCTTGATTTCTATTTTATCGCCGGAAATATTTTGGCGGATAATCAGTTTTTCTTCCTCTTTTTTGGGATAGTTGATCAGTACTTTCAACATGAAACGGTCGACCTGCGCTTCCGGAAGGGGATAAGTGCCTTCTTGTTCGATCGGATTTTGAGTAGCCATCACTAAGAACGGTTCAGGCAATTTATAGGTATGTTCGCCGATCGTTACCTGTCTTTCCTGCATGCCTTCCAGCAAAGCGCTTTGCACTTTCGCCGGAGCGCGGTTAATTTCGTCTGCCAAAATAAAATTAGCAAAAACAGGTCCCTTCTTTACTTGAAATTCTTCATTTTTCTGACTGTAAATCATCGTACCGACGACGTCGGCTGGGAGCAGGTCCGGCGTAAACTGTATTCGACTGTATTTAGCCTCGATAAGAGAAGCTAAGGTTTTAATTGCTAATGTCTTTGCCAGACCCGGAACCCCTTCCAGCAAAATATGTCCATCAGACAATAAGCCGATTAACAAAGATTCGACCAAGTGCTTCTGTCCGACAATTACTTGATCCATTCCTTTGATAATTAGATTGACAAATCCGCTTTGGCTTTCAATCCTGTCATTCAGTTCACGAATATCAACTATTTGACTCATAAGAAATAATAATTAATGAATTTACTGTATTCTTTTCGTGTGCAAAAATATATACGAAAATTTTTGTTGAAACAAAATACGAGTTAAAAATGATTAATGAAACATTTAAGTTTTAAAAAATCGCTGACTTTTGTACAGGAACTGATTATCGCTTACGCCGCAAGAGGGCGTATGGATATTTTCATTTGCTACATTCTTTCTTTTGTCCTCCACCCATCAAATCAAATATCATTCATTCAGTTATAAAAAGAGTAGAAAAGAACAAAAATGGCAAAAAACGCAATAAATATTTGTAAATTAGAATAAAAAGATTAAATTTGCGATTTGATCGAGAAATAAATATTTTAAACACATATTTCACAAACGATTTCCTATGGGAGAGAAAGAGAGTTTATAGAAGTGCGAAACATTAATTAAATAATTAAATCATGAGAATATACAAACTTTTTTTGATAGTTGCAGGTATTGGCATTATGTCCATTTTTGCTCAAGTCGAAGCACAAGGACTCAAGGATGTTTATACGGATTTTAAATTTGGATCCATACTGAATACTACGACTTCAAGTAATCAAAACATGAAGGACTTAGTAGTGAGCGAATTTAACAGCATTACTCCTGAAAACGAACTTAAGCCTGATCAGACAATGGTTCAAAGTGGTTCCACCGATGAAGATATTAAGGTTCAGTTAAACGCAGGAGCGAGACGGATTCTCCAATTCTGCCAAGACAACAATATTTCGCTGCGCGGTCATACTTTAGTGTGGCACAGTCAAACGCCAGCTTGGTTTTTCAGAGCAAACTTGACCAGCAGCGGCGCTTTAGCGGATACATCCACTATGAATAAACGCATGGAAAGCTATATAAAGAATATGTTCGCTCTCATCAAAAACGATTTTCCGAATTTGAATCTTTATGCTTATGATGTCGTTAATGAAGCTTTTAAAAATAACGGAGGCGGTTTGCGCGAAGCCGGTAGCGGCACCGATCAATCGCTGTGGACGCAAATTTACGGCAATGACCAATTTATTATAAACGCATTCCAGTATGCAAGAAGGTATGCGCCTGCCGAATGTAAACTTTTCTATAATGATTATAATGAGTATATAGAGGAGAAACGTACCGACATATATAATTTAGCGATGAAACTCAAGGCAGAAAACCTCATTGATGGCATAGGCATGCAAGCTCATTTATCGATGAGCTATCCCAGCGCCGATCTTTTTGGACAGGCCGTCGCAACATTTGCCTCTACAGGGCTTGAGATTCAGATTACTGAAAATGATATCACCACGACGAGTACAAATCCGAGTGCAAGTGATTTTATTGCTCAAGGGAAGAAATACAGCGATATTATGAAGAAAGTTTTGGCCTATAAAGATAACGTTACGGCTTTCGTTGTATGGGGCATTCAGGACAATCAGTCTTGGCGTTCTCCATATTGTCCGCTTCTTTTTGATTCCGACGGTTACAGAAAACCTGCTTATGACTCGCTCTATGTTCTTGCAGCTGGAACTTACCCTCCCCCTCAACCGATTAAACCCGATGTGGAACCGGATGCGAATGGATACTACTATTACGACACATTTGAAGATGGAACGACGCAGTCTTGGATAAGCCGAGGCAATACAAATGTTGTCAATACATCTGATTATGCATACGAGGGTACAAAATCAATTTTTGTCAGCGGACGTACAGCAAACTGGAACGGTACGGCATACGTATTGGATAGCAAAGCGTTTGTTCCAGGCAACAGCTACAGTTTTGGCGCGATGGCAATGTTTGCGAATGGAGGCGAGGAAGGCGCTTTTAAACTTACGCTTCAATATAATGCCGCCGGTGCAAGTACAAGTTCCTATGCAACAGTAGCGGGAGAAGTTTCTGCCGCAAAAGGAGAATGGATAGAACTTTTAAATTCCAATTTCACGATTCCTGCTAATGCAACAAATTTGCTTCTTTATGTAGAAATGTCCGATCTATTAGTAGATTTTTACGTTGACCGAGCATTCGGTGCAATTGCAGGGAAAAACGGCGCTCTGTCCGTTCCCGAAATACAGTCCGGCAATTCGCTGAAAGCGTGGAAAAACGACGACCAGCTGCATATTACGGGCATCGCCGAAGGCAATGAGTGGCGGGTATATAGCGTAACAGGCATACTTGTACTTCAAGGTATCGCTGAGAGCAACAGAACAACAGCTACATTAATAAATGTGCCGTCGGGCGTGTATATTGTATGGACAGAGAAAGGAACGGTAAAGGTGATTCTCTGACCAACTCAATAAAAAGACATGAATTGAAATGATTTTAACAAACTCCTCTCGCGTAGATTTTACGCGAGAGGTGAAAATAGTATACAAATGATATGATTGACAATGTCGAGCCTGATGATCCCCGATAGAAGAACGGCAGAAGTTAAAATGTTTTAGACGCTTATCCAACAACTTTGATTGACCAGAAATTGAGGGGTAGAACAATTCCAGACCATCCGACTCACCCTGCTCAGAAATTTAAATGAACAAAACGAGGTAAAATACTTTGAAATTATTGATGCATTGACAAAAGAAAATAGAGTAGCGTAGAAAGCAGATTCAAAACAAATTTTTAATGAATGACGGAGAAAAAAACGCTGTTTCCAAAATGATTCGGATTTATTGTAGAGCTAAACATCGACAACGAGACGGTTTATGCCTTGAGTGTAAGCAATTGGAATCGTACGCTCATCAACGGTTGGAACGGTGTCCTTATAAACAAGATAAGCGCGCTTGCAAAAAATGTTCTATTCATTGCTATAAAGATGAATATAGAGAAAAAATAAAGAAAGTAATGAAATTTTCTGGACCTCGAATGTTGTTCTATTATCCGGCAGACGCTTTCCGATATTTTACAAGAAAATAAAAATTATCCATACTAAATATTACGAAAATAGGAGCGGAGAAATACAATGCGAAGGCAAGATAAAGAAATTATAGACATGGATGAAAAAATGCAGGTCATAAAAAAATGTAAAATTTGCCGAATGGGTTTATCAGAAAATAACGCGCCTTACATAATCCCATTAAATTATGGATACAATTTTGAAAATGACACGTTAACATTATTTTTCCATAGCGCTATAAACGGGAAAAAATGGGACATAATAAAAAGCAACCCGAATGTTTGTTTTGAAATTGATTGTGATGCCCAACTGATTGAAGCTGAAAAGGCCTGTAATTATGGATATGCCTTTCGGAGTATAATAGGATTTGGCAAAATAGTTATTTTGAAAGATATCGATGAAAAAATTGTCGGATTAAATGAAATTATGAGACATCAAACGGGAAAAGAAACTGCTTATGATTTTACGCCTGATGAATTAAAAAATGTATGCGTCTATAAAATGATTGTGGAAAATTTTACAGGAAAACAAAAAGAATTTCCGCTATAAAAAACTAATTAAAATAAGACCATTATGTTTGGAATCAACCACATCAAATTTGATGCGATGACATACGTTCTTCATTATAAGAACGGAAACATCGAAAGAGAAGGAAGAGGACTTTCATTCTTCTATTTTGCACCCAATAGTTCTATTGTTGCTATCCCAATGGGAAGTAATGATTTACCTTTTATTTTCAATGAATCGACCAATGATTACCAAACAATCAGCATTCAGGGGCAAATCAGTTATAAGATTATGAATCCTAAAATACTGGCTGACGTATTGGATTTTACCGTTAATGATAACGGGCAATATAAGAAAAACGACATTGAAAAACTCAATCAGCGAATTATCAATGAAGCGCAAACGGCCACTTCATCGTTTATTCACGAGATAAAACTTAAAGACGCAATTCGTTCAGCAAAAGCAGTTGAAAAATCAATACTGGAGGGATTAAAATTGTCGCAAGCAGTGAATATGCTCGGTATTGAAATCCTTGGAGCAAATATATTGGCGGTACAAGCAACGCCCGAAATGGCCAGAGCGTTGGAAACCGAAACAAGAGAAAAATTGCAACAAGAAGCCGATCAAGCCATTTATGAACGTCGGAATTTTGCTGTTGAACAAGAACGGAAAATCAAAGAATCTGAACTGAACACCGAAATTGCCGTCGAAGAAAAGCAAAAACAAATTGCAGAGAAAAAAATGGAATCCGAAGTCCAAAAAGCGGAGAATGAAAGAAAATTACGGGAAATGAGGTTGGCCGCAGACATTGCGGTGGAAAATCAAAGAAAACAACTCATCGAACAAAAAACAGGCAACGACAAAAAAGAGGCAGAAACGCAAGGTTATGTGATAGAAACAACGTTAAAGCCGTATAAAGACATCGACTGGAAAACATTAACTGCGTTGAATAACAATCCCGACCCGAAATTCAATATTGCTCTTGCTTTCAGACAGCTTGCTGAAAATGCCGATAGAATAGGCCATTTGAATATTACTCCCGAACTTTTGGAGTCGATACTGAATGATAAATATAATAAACGTCATTAATATTTACTGATAAGTTTTAATATTTATATTTATTCATTTGCTTATCATTATTTTAAGTTTATAAGTGTGTATTTATT
>WRFY01000055.1 GCA_009783445.1 Candidatus Azobacteroides sp.
GCCAATTTTACATAATTCTATGCCTGTTTTTTCCCGATAAGGCGATTAAGACGGAATCTCAATAATCCAAATTTTTTGCTTGCGGATTTAAGGAAAAATATAAATATTAAAATTTATCAGTAAATATTAATGACGTTTATTATATTAAGCTGTCTTTATTATAAGCCTGTTGGATGGCGGAGGATGTTTCCATATAGCGGGATCATATCCGCTATCTCCATTTTTAGGCATCTCCCCTGATTCCATTAAATTTTCTGAACGCTTCAAAATAATACGCCGCCTTGTGCTACATTCAGACAAAAAAATAGTATATTTGCAGTAAAATCGGAGAAATACAGAAAATGAAAAGATTTTTGCTCATAATTATGTTTTCATCACTGCTTCTGGCGCAGAATGCTCTTTTTGCACAATACAAAAGAGATCGGGCGAACGGAGGGGTGGAAGAAACTATTTCTCCGGAAATGAACGTGGTAAATAATATCTTGTACATCAAAAATGCTCCCATCGGGGCTAAGCTTCAAGTTATTTCTATCGTAGGCAACAAAGTGCGCGAAATAGAAATGAAAAACAGCGAAGGAGTCTATGAACTTAATCTTCCGAGAGCCATTTACATCTTCAAGTTGGAGGGAATGGTAAGAAAATTCGTTATCAGATAGAGAACCTATTTATTCTATAAAAAATATTTCTTTCACAAAATTACATACAGAATGAAAATCATTTGTATCGGTATGAATTATGCGGCTCACAATAAAGAATTGCATAATACGTTAATTACAAAAGAACCGGTTTTATTTATGAAACCGGACGTAGCATTGTTAAAAGACGGAAAGCCTTTTTATATTCCCGATTTTTCATCGGACATGCAATATGAGACCGAAATAGTGGTTAAGATCAACCGGTTGGGAAAAAATATTGCGAAACGGTTTGCCTATCGGTACTACGATGAAATCACAGTAGGCATTGATATGACAGCGAGAGATTTGCAAAACAGATGCAGAAAAGAAGGCTTGCCGTGGGAAATAGCGAAATCGTTTGATAATTCGGCTGTCGTAGGAGAGTTTATCGCGTTGAAAGACTGCGGGGGAGACATCGGAAATTTATCTTTTCAATTGAATATCAATGGAGAGACAGTACAGCAAGGGAATACTTCCAAGATGCTATTTAAGGTAGATGAAATTATTGAATATGCCAGTCGATTCGTTACGCTGAAAATGGGCGACCTGATTTATACCGGCACTCCGTCAGGAGTAGGACAGGTTCACATAAACGACCATTTGCAAGGATACGTCGAAGATACAAAAGTACTGGATTTTCAAATAAAATAGAGGAAATTTAGAGAGTGAAATAACAGGATGATAATAAAAAAACAGTGCGAATGTCTAATCATTTTGATCCTTTGCGGATGGATGTCTATTTCTTTGAACGCTCAGAATCAGGCTTCCCGCTATGCGGCCAATTCCGTCTTAGCGCAAGGGAAATGGATTCAGCTGAAAGTAAAGGAAACTGCCGTCTATCGCTTAACTTATGATGAGATCAAGAAGATGGGATTCAACGACCCGTCTAAAATTAAAATC
Organism: Candidatus Azobacteroides sp.; assembly: GCA_009783445.1. Lineage (GTDB taxonomy): Bacteria > Bacteroidota > Bacteroidia > Bacteroidales > Azobacteroidaceae > Azobacteroides. The sequence goes on from WRFY01000055.1 coordinate 1,575, forward strand.
TATGGTTATGGGGGAGGAATATTAGAGGAAGATTTTACCAAACCTTATACAGACGATTTGCCCGAAATTACCGTCTGGATGAATAAAGGAAGCGACAATGTCTTCAATTCGGGCGATTACCTCCTGTTTTACGGACAGGGAACGGTCAAATGGACGTATAATGCAACACGCGACGCTTTTGAACATCAAAACAATCCCTATTCTGTATACGGGTCTTATTTTATAACAGAAAGCGCACAAGGACCCAAAGAGATGGCGAGAGAAGAATCGTATTCCAATGCAAGCGTAAGAACCACAATTTTCGACGATTATCTGGTACGCGAGAAAGATTCCATTGCAATCATGGAGTCGGGACGGGAATTGTTTGGCGAAAGTTTTGTCGGAAAAAATTCGCAGGATTTTTCGTTTCGTATTCCCGGAATTACCAACGACGTCGGGAAAGTTTGCCTCTCTTTTGCGGCTCTGTCCAGCGATCCAGCGCCCGTCTCGCTGTCGATTGGAGGAAATCAATTGATCAGCTTGACAGTCGGTAGAGCGACTTCCGATTACCAACGAGGCGTTTTAGCGGAAGGCACGCGGGACTGGAACGACAACAAACAGGAAAATATAACCGCCACTGTTTTTTTCAACGCAACCAACTACAATGTTGCCTATCTCAATTTTATCCGTTTGAACATGAAGCGGAAATTACAGTTTTACAATTCAGCATATACTTTTTTCCGCCACAAGGAAAGCCAGAATACAGCTCTCGAATATGTCGTTGACAATGCACCTGCCAATGCAATGATTTGGAACATTACGGACAGCCAAGAAGTACGTTGGGTGCAAACGGCAGCGGAAGGGAATCAATTGCGTTTCGGAGCCAATACGACCGGGCGCATTACTGAATATGTTATGGTCGATGTAAGTCAATCCTTTCCGTCGCCGGACATAGGAGGAGAGATACCCAATCAGAATCTACATCAACTGCCGCAAACAGAAATGGTCGTCATCGTTCCCGAAACGTACGCTCCCTTAGCTGAACAGTTGGCGGAAAAGCATCGAACTCTACAAGGACTGAATGTGACTGTGGTGCAACCCGAATGGATATACAATGAGTTTTCGTCGGGCGTTCCGGACGCGACCGCCTATCGCCGGTTTATGAAAATGTTTTACGACCGAGCAACCAACGACAATGAAAAACCCAAATATCTCTTGCTGTTTGGAGACGGATTTTTTGACAATCGGCATTTGACTCCCGCAGGATCAAAACTGAATCCAAAGTATTTCTTATTGACCTACCAGGTGAAAGAATCCTTGAATGAGGAAAACTCTCCCGGAACAGACGACTATTTCGGTTTTCTGGACGACAACGAAGGTTTGCATTTGGATCAGGACGTATTGGATATCGGAATCGGACGTTTTCCTGTAAGTTCTTATGAACAAGCCGAATACTTAGTAAATAAAGTGACGGCCTATATGGATAATAAAGCTTACGGACAATGGAAAAATACAGTCATTTTTACTGCGGATGTTACCGACGAGTCTTCATTTTATGAACATGCCTCGCAAGCCGACAAGTTAGCCGTTTATATGGACGCGAATCATCCGGAGTATCGAGTAGTCAAATCGTATATGGATGCTTTTCAACCACAACTGGCCAATGGAAAAAGAACCTATCCAGATGCCAAGAAGAAATTGCTGGATACGCTGGAAGATGGTTGTTTTCTGATGAATTATACCGGACATGGAAACCGGTCGGCATTGTCCGGCTCCGATATGATGAATATTTCAGATATTCGCCGGATGAATTTTGATTATCTTCCCTTGTGGATTACCGCTACTTGCGATTTCGGTTGGTTCGACGGAGAAACCACTTCGGGAGGAGAAGAAGTGATTTTGAATAAAAATAGCGCAGGAATTGCCCTATACACGACATCGAGAGTTGTGTATTCTACCAACAATTTTATAATCAACAATCGACTGATACAAAATATTTTTTCTAAAGTTGCCGGAAATCGTCCCTGTTTGGGCGATATTATTCGCCAGAGCAAGAAAGAAGTAGGGATAGACGGCAACAAACTCAATTTTGTCTTGTTGGGCGATCCGGCTTTGCAACTGAATTATCCCGAATGGAGCGTGATCATGGAAAGTATTAACGGAAAACCCGTACAAGACGAAGTGGTTTATTTTCGCGCTTTAGATCAAATAACCATGGAAGGAATGGTAGTGAATGAAAACGGAATGCTGGCCAATGATTTTACAGGGAATGTAAACGCTACGGTTTTCGATGGAAAGCAAACCATTCAGTCCGTATCATCTAAGGTCAACAGCAGTGGCGAATTGGCTAGCTTCTCTTTCTTCGATTACCCCAATATCGTCTATAAAGGAGACAATCCCGTAGAGAACGGACATTTTTCCGTTTCTTTTAGCGTTCCTTTGGATATTTCGTATTCGACCAATAGAGGAAAAATAAATTTCTATGCTTCAGACGAAACAAATTACAGAGATGCCAACGGTTCTTTCTTAAATTTTGTTTTGGCCGGCACGGGCAATTACAACGAATTGGACGATTCCAGTCCGCTCATCGAAGCGATGTATCTCAATTCGGAATCGTTTGAAGAAGGAAGCAAAGTAAACGAAACGCCTTTCTTTATTGCGAAAGTGTCGGATAAGATAGGAATTAACATGACGGGAAGCGGTCTGGGACATCAAATGAGCATTTGCATCGACAATAATCCGCAGTGGAACTATGCCTTAAACGTTTATTATCACCCCGAAAGCATAACCAATGGCTGGGTCGGTTTTTCTATTCCCACATTGCCTTCGGGAGAGCATGAACTAGTATTCCGCGTTTGGAACATCATCAACCATTCGAGTACCGATACCCTTCATTTCAATGTAGTACAAGGTTTGAAGCCGGAAATATACGCCATCGTAGCAAGACCCAATCCGGCGAAAGATTATACGGAGTTTTATTTGGAACACGATCGCCCGGAATCGCCGATGGAAGTAGAAATATGGGTTTATGATTTGATGGGACGCTCTATCTGGTCGCATGTAGAAACGGGTTCGTCTGCATACCTCAAATCCTATCCAGTACAATGGGATTTGACCGACAAAGCAGGAAACAGAGTCAGTCAGGGAGTATACATTTATCAAGCAACGATTAAAACGTCTGGAGGAAAGGAAGCCGTTAAATCGAAAAAAATTATCGTCTTGGAACAATAAAGCATTTTATAGAATAGTTTAATATAAGAAAATAGCGGGAGTTGATTAACCCCAAAAATAATATCGAATGAACAAAATTGAATTAATCGTTTTAACCTTTTTATTGCTTTTGATAAGCGGTCGATCAAAAGCAGACGATGGACCCAAAGGAGGATTTAATCCACTAAAGGTAGGGGTACCGTCTCTAACAATTGCACCAGACGCCAGAGGAGGCGCCATGGGCGACATCGGAGCGGCAACTGACGCAGATGTTTTTTCTCAGTATTGGAATCCGGCTAAATATGCTTTCGCTTACAGCAAAGCGGGCGTCAGCTTGTCGTATACTCCGTGGTTAGCCAAATTGATCAACGATATTTATGTAGGATATGCCTCCGGATTCTTTAAATTGGGCGACAGCGATCGTTCGGCCATTGGCGCTTCTCTTCGTTATTTTTCTCTGGGAGAAATTATTATGACTGATTATGAAGGACGCCAAGTCAATGCGACCAGTCCGTACGAAATGTCGGTCGATTTAAGTTATTCGCTTAAATTTTCCGAAACATTTTCAGGAGCGGCAGCATTCCGGTACATTTATTCAGATTTAGGGTCAGGCGCTCGCGACGACGGATTGTATCCGGGAAGCGCTTTCGCCGCAGATATAGCGGGCTATTACCACAATTATGTGACGCTGGGACGTACCGAATGTTTATTGGGTTTAGGTTTCAATGTGTCCAATATAGGAAATAAAATTTCTTACGACGGCGGGAACTCCAGCATATTTCTGCCAACCAATTTGCGTTTAGGCGCTTCGTTTCTTTATCCCTTGGATGACGACGGTTACAACACGCTGTCGATCAATTTAGATGCAAACAAATATTTGGTTCCAACGCCACCCAATTTGACGGATGTGGAAAACAAAGAGGAAATTTTAGATAAATATTATTCCACTTCTCCTATTTCAGGAATTTTTAAATCCTTTTCGGATGCGCCCGGAGGAGCAAAAGAAGAATTCCAAGAAATTATGTGGTCGGTAGGAGCAGAGTATGCTTACGACAACAAGTTCTTTTTGCGAGGAGGATATTTCTATGAAAGCCCGAATAAAGGCAACCGGCAATATTTTTCGGTGGGAGCGGGATTCAAAATGATAGCCTTTCAATTGGATGTAGCCTATTTGATTTCTACGGTTCCTTCCAATCCTTTGGATCAAACCTTGCGATTCTCGTTGAGTTTCGATATGGACGGATTGAAAAACTTGATCAAATAATGAAACCCATACGTGTCGGATTCGGTTACGATGTACATCCGTTTGCGGAAAATCGTGAATTGTGGCTGGGAGGTATCCGAATACCGTACGAAAAAGGATTAAAAGGACACTCGGATGCAGACGTTCTGATTCATGCTATTTGCGACGCTCTGCTGGGTGCGGCAAATGAGAGAGATATCGGTTATCATTTTCCGGATACAGGAGCCGAATTTAAAAATATCGACAGTAAGATCCTTTTGGCGCGAACGATGGATTTGATTCGTTCGGCAAACTACGAATTGGGGAACATCGATCTTACAGTTTGCGCAGAAAAACCCAAACTCAACCCTTTTATTCCACAAATGAAAACCTGTTTGGCTCAAACCATGCAGGTAGACAAAGAAGATATTTCGATTAAAGCGACCACTTCTGAAAAAATGGGATTTGTAGGACGCGAAGAAGGAATAGCCGTTTTTGCCACAGCCTTGCTATTTAAACACAACCTTGTTATTTAAAAATATTCCGGACGAATCTGGAAAATAAAATCAGACTCTATGAAATTTCATTCTTTTTTTTCGTTTTTTTTCCTCTTCTGCTTAATGCAAATTGTTAAAGCGTCGCCAAGCGAAATGTATCGCTTAACTCTTTACGACAAAGGAGATACTTATAGTGCATGGGAACCGGAAAAGTTCCTTTCGCGAAAATCCATCGAACGGCGCCGCAAACAGGGCTTTGTAGTCGATGAAACGGATTTGCCTATTGATAGCCGTTATTTCGACGCTTTGCGGAATTTAGGCGCAGAGGTTCGAGCTTACAGCAAATGGGTGAAAACCATAGTCGTAAATGTTCCAGACAGTTCAGTATTGCAAAAAATCAACGAGCTTCCTTTTGTGAAAAAAGCCGCCAAAGTGTGGAAAGGGGATTTGTCGATTGAAAGGAATGAGAGGCGCAAAAAAAGCGAAGGAAGAGAAAGCGGCGGCGAGAATGAAGGACAATACTGGGTTTCCGGACGATTCGATCCGGATAATTATGGAGAGGCGCTGACTCAGATCGAAATTAATAACGCTTTGATTTTGCATGAGAAAGGATACAAGGGAAAAGGAATCAGCATTGCGGCCCTGGATGGAGGTTTTACCGGCGTGAGTAAGTATCCTGCTTTTTTTGATCCAGATAAAATAGTGGAAGTAAGGAACTTTACGCATGAAAAAGGTAATTTTTACGAAGGAGAAGGACTGGAAGATCACGGCACGCGCGTTCTTTCTTGCATGTTGGCTAACAATCCGGGTAAAATGATTGGAACGGCTCCGCTGGCAAATTATTATTTGTTCAAGACCGAAGTAAAAGGCGATGAATATCCGGTAGAAGAGGATTACTGGATTGCCGCTTTGGAATACGCCGACAGTCTGGGCGTGGATATTGTGACCTCTTCTTTAGGTTATTCTAAATTCGACGATCCCCAAATGAGCCATAATTGGGAAGATTTAGACGGATATTCTACTACCATTAGCCGAGCGGCTTCAATGGCTGCTTTCAAGGGAATGGTGATTTTGAGTTCTGCGGGCAATGAGGGCAATAAAAACTGGCAAAAAGTCAATATTCCCTCAGACGCTCAGAATATATTGAGCGTGGGCGCTGTCAAAAACGATTCGACTTTGGCTCCGTTTTCGTCGTGGGGATATCTCATCAATGGTCGGATAAAACCGGATGTAATGGCTATGGGATATGGATGCGAGGCGGTTTCCTCTTCGGGAAATCTGACTTATTCCGACGGATCTTCTTTTTCCACGCCCATTATGGCGGGAATGGTAGCTTGTTTGTGGGAAGCCTTGCCTCAGTTGAGTAGCTTGGAACTGATGAACTTAGTCAAAGAATCGTCCGATCGGTTTTTTCATCCGGATGAATATTTCGGTTATGGAATACCCGACATTTATAAAGCCTATTTGAAGGGGAAAAAACAGAGTTATTGGGCTGAGAATATGCTTCCTTCGATGAAGGATGATCCCTACGAAGACTCGATTTACAGGAATGGCCGTTTGTATTTTAAATCCATTCCGACCAATCCGGTTGCCCAATTGTCGATTTACTCTGGAGAAGGAGAATTAGTCTATAAACAAATTTTGTTGACTGACTCCGTCGACGTCGATTTCCTTCAAAAAGGAGCGTATATAGCTTGTTTGCAATCGGGCACGAATCAGCAGGTTTGGAAATTTGTAAAATGATAAAGAACGAATGGATTTTCTTACGCTTTCGCAATTGAATTATTTAGTAGCCGAAAAGATACAAAATGCTTTTCCCGAAACGTATTGGATCATGGCCGAAACGAGCGATGTCCGCGTGAATAAAAATGGGCACTGCTATTTAGAATTTATCGAGAAAAGAGAATCCAGTATTGTCGCTAAGGCACGCGGATATATATGGGCGAATACGTACCAATTGTTGAGGCCTTATTTTGAATTAAAAACAGGACGGTCGTTTGCGTCGGGCATTAAAGTACTGGTTAAAGCCTCCATCGACTTTCATCCAGTATATGGTTACGGACTTAATGTTTGCGACATCGATCCCAGTTATACGCTGGGCGACATGCAACTTCGCCGGCAAGAAATCCTCAACCGGTTGGAAGAAGAAGGCGTATTGCTGTTAAATAAAGAGCTGGAGATGCCTATGATTCCTCAGCGAATAGCGATTATCACTTCGCCGACAGCTGCCGGGTACGAAGATTTTCTGGAACATTTAAGAAACAATGCTTCGGGATTGGTATTTTATCCTCATTTGTTTCCGGCAGTGATGCAGGGAGAGCAAACCGGAAAATCCATTATTGCGGCGTTAAACAAAATTTATGAAAACAGGGAATTATTCGATGTCGTAGCCATTGTGAGGGGAGGAGGCGCTACTTCCGATTTAGCGTCTTTCGATACTTATGAGTTGGCAGCCAATTGCGCACAATTTCCTTTGCCGATCATTACCGGAATTGGCCACGAACGGGATGATACGGTATTGGATTGCGTGGCTCATTATCGCGCTAAAACACCGACAGCCGTAGCCGATTATCTCGTTGGCCGACTGGAAGAAGCGGCAGCGGATTTATTTGCTTGCCGGTCGGGGATTATCCATTCGGCCAACCGCTTATTGTCGACCGCAGCGGAAAAAATCCGGCAATGGACTCGTTATTTACCTCTCTATGCCCTTCATTCTATTGAACGGCAAAACGAAACATTGAATTTAGTAAAGGATAATTTGGAAAAACAACGTCGGCAATTCATTCTAAAAGAAGAATCTAAATTAAAAGAAAAAGAATACTTTTTTAAGTTATCCTCTCCCGAATACATCTTGTCGAAGGGATATTCCGTCACGCTTAAAGATGGGAAAGCGCTAAAATCGGTTCAATCGCTTCATCCGGGCGATCGGATCGAAACCATTTTGTGGAAAGGAAGCATTGTCAGTCAAGTGGAAGAAACGATAGCGCCGCAAACCGCATCATGATTCTTTCGGCGAGCAGAAGATGCGACATTCCAGCTTTCTTTAGCGAATGGTTTTTCAATCGTTTGGATGCAGGAGAGTTTCTTTACCGGAATCCGTTATTTCCTGCCCAAGTCTTGCGTGTAAAAGTTTCTCCGGAAGAAGTAGATTGCATTGTTTTTTGGTCCAAAAACCCCTACCCTATTTGGGAAAATTTTCACAGGCTCGAAAAATACAAAGAAAAGATACTGTTTCAATACACCATTACCGGATATGACGCTTCGATCGAAAAGCAAGTACCGCCCATAAATCAGCGAATTAGTGTTTTTAAAAAACTGGCCGACACGGTGAGTCCGGAAGGAATGATTTGGAGATACGACCCGATCATTTATGGAAAAGGAATGGACGGAATCCTTTTTGATGAGGCTTGGCATCTGGAACATTTTGCTTATCTGTGCAGGCAATTGGAAACTTATACTTCCCGATGTATTTTTTCGTTTCTGGATATTTATCAGCGATCCTCCATTAACTTGAAAAACAGCTATTTACGAACTCTAACTTCAGAAGAATGTATTTCGATTGCGGGAAAAATGGCAAAAATTGCCCGCGAAAGTGGAATGACGCTGGAGACTTGTGCAGAAAAGATAAATTTGAGTTCGTTCGGCATACAAAAAGGCGCTTGTATTAGTGCGAAACACATTGAAAAATTGATCGCTTATCCGTTGGCTCCTCTAAAAGATAAGGGGCAAAGACCCGCTTGCGGCTGCATCGAAAGTGTGGATATTGGAATGTACGATTGCTGCTTGCATGGATGTCTCTATTGTTATGCCACTTCTCCTAACGGTTTAACAATAAAAAATGCGGCGCGGCACGATCCCACTTCGCCCTTTCTTATTGGAAACAAGCAAAGCGGCGATCAAATCAAAGACCGAAAACCAACAGTTTTGAGGATGAATAAAAAAGGATGATTCGCATACTTCAAATTTTTTCCGAATAGGAATTTATAGGGATTTTTTTTATCCCTTTTGCTTGTTTGCTCAACTATTTTGAATCGCATCGAATAGCTGAATGATTCGTTCCAAATCTTCCGACGAAGAAAAGGGAATGGTAATTTTTCCTACTCCTTTTTCGTTCATGCTGAATGCCACTTTTGCGTCGAAGTATTTTGAAAGATGATCTTTCAAAATTTTGTATTCTTCGGGAGTTTTTGATCGTTTTTTATCTTTTGTTATTTCCGTCGGATTTTCTTCCGGATTCTCTTCGTTCAGTGCATGGATAATTTCTTCGGTTCGCCGAACGGAAAAACCATGTTCTACTATTTGCTCATACACCATGAGTTGCGTAGAAGCGTCGTCGAGGGAAAGAAGCAATTTTGCATGTCCCATATCGATCTTTTTGTCTTTCAGTCCCATTTGAATCTCGGCAGGAAGTTTTAAAAGGCGCAGAAAATTGGCTATCGTGGCGCGCTTCATGCCGATGCGTTCGCTCAATTTTTCCTGAGTCAAATGATATATCTCAATCAATGTTTGGAAAGCAAGGGCAATTTCAATAGCATTCAAATCTTCCCTTTGAATGTTTTCGATCAACGCCATTTCCATCACGTTTTCGTCGCTTGCTTTCTTCACATAAGCGGGAACGGTTTCCAAGCCTGCTTTCAAAGATGCGCGGTAGCGTCGTTCGCCTGAGATAATTTGGTATTTATCGTCTCCGATTTCTCTCAGCGTGATGGGTTGGACTAAACCCAAGGATTTGATAGAAGTCGTCAACTCGTCTAAAGCGTCTTCGTCGAAAACCTGTCGGGGCTGATCAGGATTAGGAACAATTTTTGAAAGCATAATTTCATTGATAGACGAAGATCCTCCCGTATTCAAATCTTCCATCGTAATCAAAGCCCCCAATCCTTTTCCTAAAACAGATTTTGATTGTTTAGTCATATTCAATTATTTATTCTTTTCGATAATCTCTTTGGCTAATTGTATGTGGTTGGAAGAACCTTTCGAGTCCGGATCGTAAAGCAAAACCGGTTGTCCATAACTGGGAGCTTCGCTTAATTTTATATTTCGTTGAATCACGGTGGAAAATACCATTTCTCCAAAATGTTTTTTTACTTCTTCGTAAATCTGGTTTGCCAAACGAAGACGGGAATCGTACATAGTCAGCACAAAGCCTTCGATATCCAAAGCCGGATTCAGCTTCGACTTGATAATCTTAATGGTATTCAATAGCTTGCTGATTCCTTCCAAAGCAAAATATTCGCATTGCACGGGAATAATCACCGAATCGGCGGCTGTCAAAGCATTGACCGTAATCAAACCCAGCGAAGGAGAACAGTCGATAAGAATATACTCGTAATCGTTTTTTATTTTATCCAGTATTCCTTTCAAAACTTTTTCCCGATTTTCGAAATTAAGCATTTCTATTTCAGCTCCTACCAAATCAATATGCGAAGGCATAATAAACAAATTAGGAACTTCCGTAGGTACAATTGCTTCCGAAGAATCGACATTATTAATAATGCATTCATAAATGGAATTGTTGATTTCCCTAATGTTGATTCCTAAACCCGAAGAAGCATTGGCTTGCGGATCGGCGTCCACTACTAACACTTTCTTATCCAATGCAGCCAGAGAAGCGGCCAAATTAATTGTAGTAGTGGTTTTCCCTACTCCTCCTTTTTGATTAGCTAAAGCGATAATCTTTCCCATAAATATAAATTGTAAATTTTGATGCGCAAAAGTAATGAAAATTACAATGTAAAATTCTTAATCGAAACAAACATTGTTAATCCTGTTGATAACTTCCCCAAAATGTTAATAACTTAATTGCGATTTATTTTATCTTTGCACTTTGAAAAAGAAAAATATATGTTGAAAAGAAAAAAGCCTCTTATTTTTGTTACCAATGACGATGGCATTCAAGCCAAAGGGTTGAGTGAATTAATAAAAGGTATTCGTTCATGGGGTGAAATTGTAGTTATCGCTCCCGACAGAATGCGTTCAGGCATGTCAAGCGCCATCACTTCGTCCCTTCCCATCCGTTTGCATTTGAAAAAGAAAGAAGAAGATTTGACCTTATATAGTTGTACCGGCACGCCTGTCGACTGCGTTAAATTGGGAGTCAATGAAATTTTGGAGCGAAAACCGGATTTAGTCATTTCTGGAATTAATCATGGTTCAAATTCAGCTATTTGCGTCATTTATTCCGGAACAGTGGGCGCCGCTTTGGAAGCTTGTATTTTGGGAATTCCATCCCTTGCCATATCATTGACGAGCTATTCGAGCGACGATTTTACGCAAGCCGTGAAATATGGAAAATGGGTAGCTGAAAAAATATTGGAAAACGGATTACCTCAGGGTCGGACTCTCAACTTGAACGTACCGCCTATTCAAAAAGTGAAGGGTTTAAAAATTTGCACGCAAACCAAAGGATATTGGGCCAAAGAATTTCAGAAGGCCGAAGATCCGGCAGGTAAGCCGGTTTATTGGCTAACAGGAGCGTTTGTCAACGACGAACCGGATAACGAACAATCAGACGAATGGGCTTTATCGCAAGGATATGCGGCGCTCGTTCCCTTGCAAATTGATATGACCGCTTATCCATTGGTACATACGCTGAAAGCTTGGGAATGTTGAATGAAATTTACCATTCATCAATATGAAATATTTTCTTGTTGCAGGTGAAGCTTCCGGCGATTTACACGCATCCAATTTGATGCGATCCCTTAAAGAAGTGGACAAGGAAGCAGATTTTTGTTTTTTGGGAGGCGATCTGATGCAATCGGTGGGAGGAACAATGATAAGGCATTACCGCGAGATGGCGTTTATGGGATTCATTCCCGTTTTGATGCATCTGCGGAGTATCTACAAACATATTCAAGAATGTAAAAAAGCCATCAAAGAATATCAGCCCGATAAATTGATTCTGGTAGATTATCCCGATTTCAATTTCAGAATCGCGAAATACGTGAAGAAATGCCTCTCGCAAAAGCCGATGGTCATTTACTATATATCTCCCAAAATTTGGGCATGGAAAGAGTACCGTATTAAAGATATTAAACGATACATCGACAAGATGTTTTGCATTCTCCCTTTTGAAGTCGCGTTTTACAAGAAACATCAGTACGAAGTAGAATATATGGGTAACCCCACAGTGGACGCCTTGGCTAAACGAGACCACAAGAACGAGACCTTTGCTGAATTTGCGCAAGAAAATCATCTTGAAAACAAGCCCATTATTGCACTTTTGGCAGGAAGCCGCCAACAAGAAATCAAAAATAATTTACCCACCATGTTGGAGGCAACCGTTTCGTTTGAAGAATACCAAATAGTAATTGCAGGAGCTCCGGGAATTAGCCCTTCTTATTATACAAAATTCAGGAAAAACAGAGAAGTAAGCATTGTTTTCGGACAAACCTACCGGCTTCTTCAGCAAGCTGAAGCTGCTTTAGTTACGTCCGGTACGGCCACATTAGAAACAGCTTTATTTCAGGTTCCTCAAGCTGTTTGCTACAAACTTCCCTTTAAACGCCTCAGTTCTTTTATTTTTGAAAAACTGTTTTCGTGCCGATATATTTCCTTAGTTAATTTGATCGCAGGCCGGATCATTGTCAAAGAATTATTTGGGAAGTACTTTTCTTCCAAGCAAATCAGAGAAGAATTGACCTGTCTTCTTTACGACGCATCTTACCGGAAGAAAATGAAGGAGGGTTATCAGGAAATCATTCATTCATTAGGCCAGCCGGGCGTTTCCGGCAAAATTGCAGAACAGATTTATCGCCAGTAAAAGCAAATTCAATAAAATGTGAAGAAGAAAGGATAAAAAAACGCAGAAAAATATTGCAGAAATAAAAAATAGCCGTATCTTTGCCCAGCAAAAAAACGGTGTGGTAGTTCAGCTGGTTAGAATACGTGCCTGTCACGCACGGGGTCGCGGGTTCGAGTCCCGTCCATACCGCTACAAAGTCCGCTATATCAGCGGACTTTTCTATTTTATAATACTTTAAATAATATTTATTGCGACTTAAAAGTAATTAATTAGACATAATTAGACTTTATTTTCGCACAAATAAAAGAATAGTGCGAAAATTTGTGCGAAAATTTATACTTTTGTACGAAACTAAGAGCTATTATTATGAATAATGCGCAGTTACGTTATGTTTTTGATCGTCAAAGACAGGCTAATAATGATACAAAGATGGGGCTTTTGCAAATCGAGGTCCGGTTGACTGGCACCAATAAGCGAAAGCTTATTTCCACGGGTATTCATTTATATAAAAATCAATTTTCAGATAAAAATGGCTTCACGTGTAAAAATCATGTGAATGCAATAGCCGTAACAGGAAAAGTAGTTAGAATGTTTAGGCAAATAGAGTCATTTGTTTTGTCAGAAAATTGTAAGGGATTAGATGATGTGAAAAATTGGGATAAAGACGAATCTGTAACATATTCTGTAGTAGATTTCATGAAAGAGTCGTTGAGAAAGAAAAATCCTTCATCTGCTATTCTCGAACACCATAATGTTTTAATTCGTCAAATTTTAGAGTTTGGTCGGTTTAAAACATTTTCTGACGTTACATATGAAAATATAGCTGATTTTGATTTTTTTTTGAGAAAAACGATTAATTCTCAACCTGTGTTATATAAACGTCATTGCGCTTTCAAAGCCTATATTGTAGATGCTGTCAATAGAGGAATATGTAAATCAAACCCATATATACAATTTAAAGTACAGAAAGGAAAAAGCAAGACGCCTACATTTCTTGATGAAATTGAAATAAAGAAAATTCAGGAATATGTCCCAAACGATGAAAAATTACAAAAAGTAAAGGATATGTTCATATTCCAATGTTTTACAGGAATGGCTTTTGTTGACATAATTGAGTTTTCCATAACTGACATTTTAGATATCGACGGTAAAAAGATTATTCGGAGCCGGCGAAAAAAAACCGATGAATCGTTTGTTTCTTTACTTCTTCCGCAAGCGGAAGAGATAGCTGAA
>WRFY01000056.1 GCA_009783445.1 Candidatus Azobacteroides sp.
TATTTACTGATAAGTTTTAATATTTATATTTATTCAATTGATTATCATTATTTTAAATTTATAAGTATACATTTATTTGAGACGCTTAGTATAGATAAAAATAGGCAATATACACATATACCCCACCCCGCTTCTAAAATATTAATTTCTATTGCTGGTTAATGTTTCCGAAAAAGTAACTAAGAAAAATTTATCTAAAAGCAAAATGAAAAAAATCATCTTTTTTAAGTCTTGTCCTAACCCTAAGTACGGTAAAAATAAACGCCCAATTTTTTGCAGGCGCAAAATGCGGGCTTGTAGTTTCCTATTTTACTGAGGTTTATAGACCTGTTTCTCATATTGGATACAAAGGAGGCATATCCGGCGGCTATCTGTTTTCAAATGGGGGTTTAGAATCGGGTATTCTATATGAAATAATATTCCTATTGTCAAGAATGTCAATCTCAAACTAAACGGCGGAGTTTATGTTGCCTGCGGAAGTTATGGGAATGGATATTTTACTTACTATGAAGGCTGAAATCGGAATCTTCCAGGAATATCTACTTTCGATCATACTTATGACAGCGGAAGCAATCTTTTAAAACCATTGACGGTAAAGGTTGCCGACAAGTTTGATTACGGTTTAATTTTAGGAGTAAGGATTGAGGCGGCCAATATCAATGTATCGGCTAATTACGACTATGGCCTGGCCAGCGTTTACGATGTTTTTCAGTTTCATCCGGAGAATAAAAATGTTCAGAACCGAACATTCTGGGTAGGCTGATATCATTTCATTTTTAAGAAATAAAGTTGCCTGCCTCCTCTGGAACTCAACCATAAATTTCCTCCATTATTTTAAATATCAAAAATATATTAATAGCTTTGCAGCGGCAACGGTTCTTCATTCCCATTCGGGAAAAGATTAAAAGGGAACCGGGTGAAAATCCCAGACAGTCCCGCTGCTGTGAACCCCCATTCGATGGAAAGTTGAAAAATGGATAAAGAAAATTTTCCATTGAAAAAAGTGAAACATTACTTTTGCCACTGCTCAAACAGGATTCCTGCAAAAGGAATTTTAGGGTGGGAAGGCCGTTTTACTGGAAGAGGATAAGTCAGAAGACCTGCCGTGCCTAATTAATAACATCGAAAGCCTTCGAGGAAAAGGACAGATTTTTATGGAAAACCGTATTTTACTCATTTTTTTTTGTTGGACGCTTGTTTTACAATCTTCTTTTGCACAAGAGGATACAGTAAAGGTGCGTCCCTTGAAGGAAGTGGAAATACGAAAAACTTTATCCTCTCCGTCTTATCTTTCTACGGCTCCAACGCAAACTTTATCTTCAGAAAAATTAAAGAAAATCAGCGTTTTGCAGGTTTCTGATGCCCTTAAATATTTTCCGGGCATACAAGTAAAAGATTACGGAGGCGTAGGCGGTTTAAAAACGGTTTCCATTCGCAGTTTGGGCGCAAATTATACGGCGGTAGTCTACGATGGTTTAACGGTTTCTGATTATCAAAGCGGACAGATCGATTTGGGACGTTTTTCGTTAGACAATGTCGAACAAATTAACTTATATATCGGCGAAAACGACATTATTTTTCAACCGGCGCGAAATCAAGCTTTGGGCGGAGCCATCTACATTACAACACAATCGTCCAAGCTGCCAGCAAATAAAAAAAGAGAAATAAAAGCTTCGCTCCAAGCAGGTTCATGGAAAATGCTCAACCCTACCCTACTCTTCCGGCAAACGATCGGTCCGACATTGAGCTGGAATATTTCCGGCGAATATCTCAATACAGAAGGTAATTACCCGTTTATTTTGACTTACGGGCAAAGCAATCTCCGCTCAAAAGAAAAAAGAAATAATTCGGACGTCCGAAATTGGAAATGGGAAACCAATGGATCTGGCCAATTCAAAAATGGGGGAAAATTGCTGTTCAAAACCTATTATTTTCACTCAAACAGGGGATTGCCGGGTGCGGTGATTTATTACAATCCCTATTCCGGCGAACGAATGTCGGAACAAAACATTTTTTCTCAAGCCCATTATACACAGTCGTTTCATGATCGATTCGATTTTCAGGCCAATGCCAAATTCAATTATTCATCGGTTGATTATCTGGCTGACCAGGGATTTTCAAAACAGCGTTATCTTTACTATCAAAAGGAATTTTACCTAAGCGCTGCATTGCTCTATAAACAATCCAAATCTCTTTCATTTTCTTTTGCAAATGATGGAATTTATGGCGATTTTAGCAGCAATCTTCCCAATGGCGTTTTTCCGTCTCGAATTCACTGGATCAGCGCTCTGGCTGGAAAATACGAAAAATCGAATTTTACGCTGACTGTCCGGATGTTGAATCAATGGGTATTCGAACGGCTTAGAATCGGCCAGGCCGACAAGAATTTCCGGCGCCTTTCTCCCTATCTGGGGCTTTCTATCCAACCCTTGCATAATCTTCCGGTTCGATTGCGAGCCTTTTACAAAAATACTTACCGTTTGCCGACTTTTGCCGATCGGTATTATTCGTCGGTTCCGAATCCGAATTTGAAACCGGAAAATGCCAACCAATACAATCTTGGATTCTCTATCGTGAGCGCTTTCGGCGAACGGATTCCCTATATTTCTTTTTCAGCAGACGCTTATTACAACAAGGTCAAGAATAAAATTGTAGCCCGTCCATTGAACAGCATGGTTATTTGGTCTGTACAAAACTTTGGAAAGGTGGATGTCAGAGGCATCGATTTGGATTTGAAAATGCAAATGGCTCTTAACGATAGGTTTTCGGTAGAAATCAATGGCGATTATACATATCAGAATGTACAGGACAAAACGCCTCAATCGGAGTATTATGGTCAACATTTGCCTTACACGCCCCGTCATACAGGGAGCGGTTTGATCTCTTTCAAAATGCCTTGGGCGGATTGCAATTACCATTGGATTTATTCCGGAGAGCGATATGACAATCAGAGCAAACAACCATCGTCCTGGATGAAGAGCTATGCAGAACATGGAATTTCGTTGACAAAAACCCTTGCTTGGAGCCGCTATCGCTGGAATTTTTCCGCAGAATGTTTGAATCTGTCGAACGAACAATACGAAGTGGTCAAAAATTATCCAATGCCGGGAAGAAGTTTCCGTTTGGGAGTGAAATTTATCTATTAAATGAAAAATAAAAATGAAAAAAGCAACAGAATTATTGAAAAAAGGATGGCTTTGCTTGTGGATAACCAGCTGTCTGACGTCCTGTGAAACAGGGCCTGAACCGGCTACGGAACCAGTTCTTCCCGGCAATCACGGCGTTTTTATCCTCAACCAGGGAAGATACAACGCAAACAATGCCAGCATTTCGTATTACAATTTTGAAACCGGCGAACTTCAACTCGATATGATCGGAACCGATACAGAACCTTTAGGTTCGCTCGGACAAGATATGTTGATTTACGGAAGTAAATTATACGTTACGGTTTCCTCTTCGAGCAATATTCGGGTATTCGATCTCAACTCTCATCGTCCGTTGAAAAGAATAGACGTGTTTGACGATAATGCTATTCCCCGTAAACCGCGCTATTTAACTTCTTATAACGGAAATATTTATGCCAGTTGTTCCGACGGGCATGCGATCCGCTTGGACACCGCTTCGTTGACAATTAACGGCATCGTTGCGGTAGGCGAATATCCCGAAGGCATCGCCGCATACAACGAAAAACTGTATGTAGCTAATTCGGGAGGAGAGAGCGAAGACGGACCTCACAACACGGTTTCGGTGATCGATCTATTGACATTCAAAAGTGAAGAACCCAATAGAATAACAGTCGGACTGAATCCGTATATTCTGCGATCGGACGGATTAGGCAGTATTTATCTGACTTACCAGGGAGATTTTGCCGCTATTAGCGGTGGCTTTCAAAAAATAAATACAAGCGATTATTCCGTACAATATCTGGCTTCTTCTCCTAAACAAGATTTTATTATCGAAAACGGATTTGCTTACTATTTCGATGTGGTTTATACGCTCGAATCAACTACCGATATTACCTATGGCAAATATGATTTGAATGGAAAAACGGTTTCTTCTTTCATTTCCGATACAGGCGCTATCAAAAATATCCCTTATGGAATAGGCATCAATTCCTATACAAAAGATTTTTATATTGCAGATTCGGATTGGACGAATCCCGGAAAAGTCTATATTTTCAATTCGGAAGGAAAAAAGATAAATGAACTAAATGTAGGAATCAATCCTTGCAAATTTGCATTTTATTAAGGGATAATAAGTACGCAAATGATACGAATGAAACAGATAAACGCAGCTAACGAAAGGATAAATAAAAAGTCATGAAGAATCATTTTTTCATTCTGTTTTGCTTGGTATCGCTTTTTTCCTGCCAAAGAAAAGATACAACCCAACCAGTAGATAGCGGCAAAAAAACCATTTTTGTTCAAAGCGATAGCGCCCATTATGCTCAAGGATTCGAAATCGAAATGCAGGGAGATTATTCCGTAGTAAAAATTCAGAATCCGTGGGTGTCGGGTCAAACGTTGCAAACGTATATTCTGGCGCCCAAATCGAAAGACCTTCCCAAAAATCTTCCCAAAGGAACCTTGATTCGGACTCCCTTGGAAAGAACTGTTTGCTTTACTTCCGTTCTTTGCGGTTTTTTCAACGAATTGGGAGTCTTACCGACTTTGGTAGGAGCGGCAGAGCCCCGTTACATTGACATTCCGTACGTACAGGAAAATGTATCCACTGGAAAAATTCGCGATATAGGCTCGGCGGCGAACCCCAATATTGAAATGTTAATGGTTCTTGAACCGGAAGCCATTTTTATCAATCCAATTGACGAAGCCGGCGCCGGTTCGCTAAGTAAATTGAACATTCCGACGATTCAGTGCATAGAATACATCGAAACGCATCCGTTGGGACAGGCCGAGTGGATTCGCTTCTTTGGTCTGTTGTTCGACCAAAAAGAAAAAGCCGATTCGTTGCTTTCTGCAACCATCGACGCGTACAATCGGCTGAAGCAACTGACAATTCAAGTAAAATATCGTCCTTCGGTTTTGACGGAAAAAAAATACGGCGATTTCTGGTACATGCCCGGAGGAAAAAGTTACATGGCCAATCTGCTGCAAGACGCCGGCGCCGACTATGTGATGAAAAACAATCCGGATGCAGGTTCGATTCCCTTTTCTTTTGAAACCGTTTTATATCAAGCGGAAAAATCCGATTACTGGCTGATCAAATACTATAGCCCAACTGAACTGACTTACAGGCAATTGGCTGAAGAATTTTTGAACTATACTTTATTCGACGCCTACAAAAAACGACAGGTTTATGCTTGCAATACATTGAAAACGCCTTATTATCAAGACTTACCCCTGCATCCCGATTGGGCGTTGAGCGATTTGATTTATATATTCCACCCAGAATTACTGCCGAAACATGCTTTGAAATATTACCACAAATTACTCAATTAATTTGAAAAGAGAGCGGCTAATTTCGTTGAAAGAGTTATTTTTGCAACAATTTTTGAAAATAATTTTTTTTAATTTTATGTACCCGTCAAAAGAAGCAAGAATCGTGCGTATAGGATTGATTCAACAATCCAATACGGCTGATATTCAGAAAAACAGACAGAAATTAACAGACAATATCCGCTATTGTGCAGCACAAGGGGCGCAATTGGTCGTTTTACAGGAATTGCACAATGGATTGTATTTTTGCCAAACAGAAGATACGACGCAATTTGATGCGAGCGAAACGATTCCCGGTCCTTCCACAGCATTGTTTGGCCGTTTGGCTAAAGAATTGGAAATTGTCTTGGTCGTGTCTTTGTTTGAAAAACGCGCGCCCGGATTGTACCACAACACAGCCGTTGTGCTGGAAAAAGATGGAAGCATAGCCGGTCGGTACCGCAAAATGCACATACCGGACGACCCTGCGTATTACGAAAAATTTTATTTTACTCCGGGAGACAACGGTTTTCGTCCGATTGCCACGTCCATCGGGAAATTGGGCGTCCTCGTATGCTGGGATCAATGGTACCCCGAAGCCGCCCGTTTAATGGCTTTGGCTGGAGCGGAACTCTTACTCTATCCCACGGCTATTGGTTGGGAATCGTCTGACACAAAGGAAGAAAAGGAGAGGCAAAAAAATGCTTGGACGACTGTCCAACAGGGACATGCCATCGCCAACGGACTGAATCTTGTTGCAATCAATCGCGTGGGACAAGAAGACGATCCTTCCGCCCAAACGCGCGGCATTCAATTCTGGGGCAGCAGTTTTGCGGCGGGTCCGCAAGGAGAAATTATTACCCAAGCATCCGCTACCCAAGAAGAGAATTTAGTAGTGGAAATCGACCTGAAACGCTCGGAAGAAGTCCGGCGTTGGTGGCCTTTTTTGAGGGATCGCCGCATAGACGCTTACGGCGACCTCACCAAACGCTTCATCGACTAATGGAACGCAGATGAAGCAGATAAAGGCGGATTTTTTATTTATTCTTTGTTATTATCTGTGCTTATCTGTTTTTATCTATATCATCTGCATTCCATTTCATTGGCATTCCCTTATCGAATGGTTTGCTGAAATTCTTTTGGCCCAGCCGAGAGTTTTTGATCCTTGTCGTAATTGGGACTGTATACGCTGGCAGGCATATCTGAAAGCGTAAAGGCATTGCAAGTCCGCGCAACTTTGACATGAGCAATGGCAGCTGTGTTGAGAGCAGATACTGCCATGCCGACTAAAGCGCCGACTAAGCCTCCCCCACTGGAACCGACCGACGCATCGTAAGTAATATCGCCAATCCGGTCGAAAAGGATTTCATCGGTTTTGGTCGATTTCAAGGTATATTCCACCTGAATATATACTTTCGACCAAACAGCCGACTTTTCCCATTTGTTGATGGTTGTAAACAACACTGCATCCGCTCCCAAAACCTCGCCAAACTTTTTCACGGAACCGTTGATAAACAGTTCAGAATCGTATGCGCTTTCATTTTTATACATTTCCATACATAAAAATGACGGAACCACATAATACCCCCGCTCACAAATAGGTTGAGCCAGAGTCAAGTAAAAAAACTCTTTGGCTTCTACATTGTTCGTTTTATTGATTGGAGGCATTAGGGCTATAGCCAACGGTTTTTCCGAATACAAAGCTGCATACGCCTGCTCTTTTGTTATCTTATTAGAAGATCCACAAGAATATAAAAACAGTCCTACCAAGAGCGTCAAAAATATCTTGAATCGTTTCATTTTTCTAAATTTTTAATAATTCGTGAAATAAATACAGAAGATTCAGGATATAAAGCCATTTCTTTTTCCAAAAAACTTATTCCTTCTTCTCTTTTCCCTTGTTTATAAAGCAAAAATCCATAATCGGCACAAATGCCGGGAGGAACCACTTTTCTCGAACCGGTTTGTTTATCGATCATCTGCTGATAGGTTTTCATTAACTTGTCTAAACTCTCAGGAGTGCCATTTTTAACGTAATCATACGCTTGATCCTGATAATTATTCCACGAATAAAGCGACTTAGGAGTCGAAGCGCATGCAGTAAATAAAAGACCCCATAACGTAAATGCAAATATTTTCTTCATCATAATTGTATTTAAGGCAAGAGAATTTGTTTAGTTTCCCGCGACGATAAGAAGACGTCTTTTTCATATAAGGTCTGACCCTTATAAGCAATCTTCAAATGACGGGTTCCACTCTTAATGGTGTATACATTTCCTCTGACCGTGCGCGAATTGACTTTGTCTACTTTCGCTTTGAACGAAGCAGTATTATCCACATAAACATCTACTCCTCCATTGTATTTTTCCTGTCCTTGAACGAACTGCAAATACGACTCATTTTCAAGCCCTTTCGCTTCTGTAGTGGATCCCACTTTGCATCCTGCAAAAATGAGCGGGAAAATGACAAGCCATAGCCATCTCTGTTTTTTCATTTTTGAATCTCCTCTATATAGTAATTTGAAAGATTATTAGTATCTATTTGTCCATCCATAAACTCAACCAAAGAAAATTCCGATACGGGAGTATCTCCGCCGGTAAATGTGATCCGAATGGTTCCCACTTGTCTCCCTGGCAATTCCATGTTCATGCCCGTTTGTGGATTCTTCACCGCTTTGCCTTTTTCGACCACCTTAAATACATCTCCGACCGAAAGTCCTTGCGAAGCGCCCCCCGTAATATAGATATTGTTTCCATCGACCGCCAAAAAATAAGCTTTCCAAGGTCTATCCATACAATTGTTTATCACATTTTCCACCAATTTGGAAATGGCTGCCGAAATCGCTTTATCGCTCAATGTGGCGTCGTAATCTGCCGTAGCCCCCACCCCTAAAGTGGATTTGGTTTTCAGTTCTGCTTCTCCTTTCGCTTCTTCCGAATAGATAATCAATCCAGAAGAAACATCAATCAATCGGAGAGAGACTCCGGCTTCTGCTACCTGCGTTTTACTTCTGGATATCCAATTGGCATCGCCTACGCTTTTCCGTCCAAATTCGGTAATGGAACCTACAATTACATAATCGGCGCCAATTTTTTCGTATCCAGAACCTGAAAGGGCCGCTTCTTCGGTTATCTTATCAATATCCGAACGTTCCAATAAAATAAATTTACCGGTGGAAGCCAATTTATTGGAAAGATTATCCAAGGCTTGCTTAGCCATAGGATCATTTTCTTTGTCATAGAAAATACCTTTGCCATATTGAGTTTCATTGGAAAAGCGAACAATTGCAACTTTTCGCTTCAGCGTTTTCCCTTTGGGCGAGGATTCCGAAACTTGTCCTTCGACTTTGTGTTCGGTTTTCTGAGCTTGCACTCCGACGCCAATTATAAGGAAACATAATAACAATTTCAATTTTAACTTATTCATACCATTCAAATATAATTAATAACGCAAAGATAAAGAATTTTTTCAAGGCCTAAAAATTATATTTGATCAGGCAATAAATATCTGTTTTTTCTTTTCCCGTAATTTCCTCCAATCCAGAACCAATTGCATTCCGGTCTAAATAGTGCGTAGAACCGCATTTCAAATAAATACTTAAAGGCTTGTTTATTTTCCATTTCACAAGTAAATAATAACGCAATCCTTCGCCGTAATACATTGAATATCCAAAAGTGTACAAAACATTTTTTTCATAAACGCTTATTTTCGTGTTCCAATTGCCGGTATGGAAATAAGCCAAACCGCCGTCGATTTGCCATTTGGATTTTGCTGGAAGACATGAAAACGATTGAGTAAGACTCCAAGCTTGCTGATTTTCTTCCGAACTCCGGTAAATGTTGTAATCGGCTTGCGTTTTGAAGGTGAAGGTATTGCTGGGAAGATATTGTATCTGATACCGCCAGCGATGTTGTTCGTAAGGCCAAATTTCCGTCACCTTTTTCTCGTCACTGTTTACATTTTTGTATTTCTCCTTGTATTTATACCGTAGATTCATTTGGACTTTAGTGTTGCAAAAATATTTCAATTGCATCGAAACATCATTTCCGGACGACGGGGCATTCACGCCGTACTTCAACCAGAAAAAAGCAAAACAATCCCAATAGGCGGATAATTCCCAGCGACGGGAAAAATGCATCCGAATGCCTGTATACACTCCGGTCTCGTTTTGAACGGCGGTGGATTCGGAAAAAGCATTCCCATACAAGGCATTGTATTGCCGGTCGTAATGACGAACCGAAAAGACTCCCTCTACGAAAGACGCCGGTTGAAAAAATAAATGATTGAGGCTTGCCATTTTACCCATTTGATCCAAGGCCGTTTCTCCTTGAAAAATCCATTTTTTCCTTCGGTAATGATAATATATTCCGGCATTGAGATTTTCTTTTCCCCGTAGATAAAACAAATTGTAAGGCCGCGGATCGGGATTCAGCATTTTTCCTCCGAAAGAGTACCGGACGGCGGTCAATCCTGCCGAAAAATTATTTTCCGTCCATTGGATATTTCCTCCAAACAGTTCTACCTGAACGGTTTGTTTTTTCAGCAAATCGTTGAACGTTCGGTGATAACCATCTGTTTTGAAAGTATAGATTAGACTATCGTTTGCATTGGCGTCTGAATTCCGATAAGAATAGAAAAGACTAAACCGGACGTTCTTCCATCGAAAAGTACCGGCTGCTCCGCTAAAATATTGACTTTCATTCGTAGAAAGATGCCTTTTAATCCCCTGATTTTTCAAGCCGATATTCACGGCGTCTGGCGTTTTTCCCATCGAAAAATTCGTATTCATTACCAAGCCCTGTCCAAAAGAAAGGCGGTAATGGCCCAATTGCAATTCTTCTAATATGCCCAATTTTCGAAAAGTCAGATTAGCGGTGTAAAAATCAAACCCTTTTTTATCGTAAGCTTTCAGAAAAGGCTCGCCGGCATCTTTTTCTCCAGTAATTCCCAATTGTATCCGGTCGCTGCCATTCCATTCGTATCGAAAATACAAGGAATGCGGATCGCCCCAGTAATATTTATTGGGATGATCTCTCCGCTCTTCTTCCGTCGATTGGGCATAACCGCTTTTTTTCTGCAAGCAGAAATTGTCGCGAAGCACGAATGTATGTTTGCCGCGCAAAGGAAATCGGGTCTCCGGCGAAACATTTTCTTCCATTTTCCCCACATACACAAAAGGAAGCAAATAGACAATGGTTTGCATGTCCAATTCATCCACGTTTTTCAATTCGTAAATATCCGTCAAGGGACCAAACTTGTAAATGTAATACAGCAAACTTTCGATCTGTAAATCTGTCAGAAAAGGTAATTTTTCCAATTCTTCCTTACTGACATGCTGCAAATCGTAAGGGTTGTCAATAATATCGGACAAGTCGTCGAACAGATTTTCAATGTATTCTTCACTCGCCTCGTCTTTATCGGACAGGTCTTCTAAATAATCCATCCATTCCGAATTATTCCGGTCGATTTGGGAAAAAAGATTTGGAGCCCATCCCCACAGAACAAGCGTCCAGAAATAAAAAATAATCTTTTTCATACTTTTGCCCCTTTCTTCTACCATTCAAAAGTCAAACCGATCATACTGCTTATACCCAGCGTGGAGTGCCATGAAAATCCGGTTTCGACCCGACCTTTCGCCCAATTGTAAGCCACGCCCAAAGAAGGAACTTGAGAATGGGAATCGAAACCAGCGCGGATCAAAAACTTTTCTTCTACTGCATATTCAAAACCGACTGCAAACCGAAAAGGAAGATCGTTTGCGTATCCTGTTTCGAAAAAAAACTGCGAACTTCCGAAAGGCTTGTATTTTACTCCGACATACAGGCTCCTATCGTCTCTTTTCGATGTGCGTAGAAGGTTCTCTCCCACAAAAGCTAAAGTTATTTGCTCGTTAACCAGACAATAAGCGCCAAGAGAAGAAGCGAGCGACGAAGGAGAATCGTCTTCCAAAATCGAAGATTCGTTTGAATACAAAAGATGAACGCCAAGAGAAAAACCAGAGAGAATTTTTTTGGAAAAACTGAATTGCGACCGAATCATCCGGTAATCTTCATAACCAGAGACGGACAACTTAAATCCGGCGTCCAACCATTTATTGGGGTATTTTAGATACAAATTAGCCGTAGTCAGCTCTTTCATCTGGAAACGGTTCAAAACAGAAATTCCCCCTTGCGCCCGCTCGGCAAACGATATGCTTGCCGGATTGAGCAGTTCATCGCTTAACGTATGAATATTCCCCAACGAAAAAGAACGAACATCGGTCGACGACCACTCGTCTATTCCATATAATTCTTGAAAACAAAGAAAAAAACAAAAGAATAGTAAACTCTTGGAAATAAACAAAATACATTTTTTCTTGTACATAGTTCAGGTTTTTTTAAAGTAAATAATTATTGTTGTAACATAAAGTTGCAAAATTAGGAAAAATAAAAACAAAAGCAAACTTTCAAAGAAAAATCATCAACATCTTTCAGAAAAAATAGAAAAGTTTTAAACAAAAAGATTATCTTTGCAGCGTCATATAAAAAAGAACATGATCTTTACAAATTAAGCGTCATATCCAAGTACCCTATTTGACAATCTAATTATACAATTATATATATGAAAACAGAACAAGTATTAGCAGATTTGAAACGAAGGTTTCCCAATGAGCCGGAGTACCATCAGGCCGTTCACGAAGTATTAGAATCGATTGAAGAAGTGTACAACCAGTATCCTGAATTCGAAAAATTAAACCTTATTGAAAGACTTTGTATCCCAGACCGAATTTTTTCATTTCGCATTACATGGGTTGACGACAAAGGGGGCGTTCATACCAATATGGGATACCGCGTACAACATTCCAATGCCATAGGCCCTTATAAAGGCGGCATGAGATTCCATTCCTCCGTGAATTTGTCCATTCTTAAGTTTCTCGCCTTTGAACAAACTTTTAAAAATTCACTGACCACTCTTCCCATGGGCGGAGGTAAAGGCGGCTCGGACTTCAACCCTAAAGGGAAATCGAATGCTGAAATTATGAGATTCTGCCAGGCCTTCGTTTCCGAACTGTGGCGTCACATAGGCCCAGATACCGATGTTCCGGCTGGCGACATTGGAGTGGGAGGCCGTGAGGTAGGATACATGTTTGGAATGTATAAGAAAATGGCCCGCGAATTTACAGGCACTTTTACGGGAAAAGGCATTTCTTTCGGAGGATCATTGATTCGCCCCGAAGCTACCGGCTATGGAAACGTTTATTTTCTTCTGGAAATGTTAAAAACCAAAAATATCGATATCAAAGGCAAGAAATGTCTTGTATCGGGTTCGGGCAATGTCGCGCAATATACTTGCGAAAAACTAATCGAACTGGGAGCTATACCCGTAACTCTTTCCGACTCGGATGGATACATCTACGATCCGGACGGCATCACAAAGGAAAAATTAGAATATGTAAAAGAATTGAAAGAACTTTACAGAGGACGTATTCGTGAATATGCTGAAACTTACAATTGCAAATATGTAGCCGGAGCTCGTCCATGGAGCGAACAGGCGGATATTGCTTTGCCTTCGGCCACTCAGAACGAACTGAACGGAGATGATGCTAAAAAACTAATAGCCAATGGAGTATTTGCTGTATCGGAAGGAGCAAACATGCCTTCTACGCCCGAAGCGATAGAAGAATTCCAAAAAGCCAAGATTCTTTATGCACCCGGAAAAGCAGCCAATGCCGGAGGGGTATCGGTATCGGGACTTGAAATGACGCAAAACTCCGAACGCTTGAGTTGGTCGTCAGAAGAAGTGGACAACAAGTTGAAATGGATCATGGCGAATATCCACGAAAATTGCGTGAAATACGGAACACAATCCGACGGCTATGTAAATTATGTAAAAGGCGCCAATATTGCAGGATTCATGAAAGTTGCCCAAGCGATGATGGCTCAAGGCGTTCTGTAAAGAATATAAGGCAAGCAAGCGGTATAAGACTGTATTCAAACCCTTTTGTTCCGTCCTTGCGACGGCGAAAACAGGAAGTAATCTTTTTGCTAATCCATCCATATACTTGGATTGCTTCCGGTGATTTCCTCGCAACGACGGAACAATATTTGTTTTTTGATAACCTTTAATATCCTATATGACTGATTTTTAAATACATATATTGATAACGAAAGAATATTCTATTTTTATGTCATTTTTTAAAAAATATTTCATAAGTTTTTTATTTTTTTACTATGATTTTATGAATTTCCGGATTACTGTTTTCAACACTATATACGTGTACAAAGTATAATCCATCAGGCAAATCATTTACATTGAGTTTTATGTTTTCTCCTTTGCTTGCGATTTGTTTCCTAAGAATGCCGGAACTGTCATACAAACGTATATCGAATGTCTTGGATAATTGCATGTGAGTAATCGCCTCATTATCAAAACTGATATTGATTGCATCGGAAACAGGGTTGGGAGTTACGGAAGAAAATTCCAAAGTATTATTCCTTACCCCATTGCATCCGACATTAAATGATAGCCCTCTTGTGTAACTGCCCTCTGTGAATGTAAAAAATACCATATTGCCTACATAGTTTCCGAATGTTCCTATAATAGAATATTCTCCACTCCCCATAATATTACTGAAATTATATGAACCCGGACCGGTATAACTGAATGTTAAATTTGTTTTGTTGGATGTAAAGTACATACTAAAATTTCCGGTACAAACAGATAATGGACCATCCACATATTGATTAAATCCCAATCCCTCATTATTGGGAGTGCAAGCGCAAGAACTCTGCTGTATGTTCCTTGTAAAAAATATATTGTTAGTATTGTACATTATACCGGAAAGAGATTGGGAATTGGTATTGCCCGGATCAAGCCAATCTTTCAATGTGCGGCGACTGTCGATTGCATCGCTGTTTCCGTTATTACCGGTCCATGAAAGGTTAAATTTTCCATAAGCGCCGGTTGTTGGAGCACAACCTCCCATTCCTCCGTGTAATTGTCCAATAACCGAATGATACTGTGATATGAGTGGAGAACCCGACGAACCTCCTTCCGTACCACCTTTGCTAAAATTAACCATCTAATGAGTATTTGGTAGACTAATAGTGTTATCATTCCAAGAAATCAGACCTGAGCTGACTACTTGATTTACGAAACTGATTTTCTTAACATCGCCCTTTGGATGATGAATTCCAACAGCGGTTTGCGGAGGGGACGTCGAACGATCCAAACCCAGATAGTACGGAAGCGCTAACGAATTATTGCACGGGTCTTGCGTCAGTTGCAATAAAGCAAAATCGGTTACCTCATTATTGGCTCTTACAGAAGCGCCTACTGTTGAAACCAATGACGGTTCACTACTGAGATTTTTACATCCAGGATGTTCATACTCCCAATAAAATACCCATTGACTTGCATTGGTATTACCCATAGCGTCCAATCCGCTTAGACAATGGTTTGCCGTTAAGACATAAGGCGTAAAATTGTTTCTTGTATTATTTATTAAAGCACAGAAACACCACCAGGAACCGTTAGGGGAAGATATGGAAACTCTTGCTATGGCATGTTTTTCTTTTTGTTGCCAAATTTTTCCGTCCGGATGATTTATATTGATATGGCAAGCAGGAGCGTCTCCAAAATTTCTTAATGATTCCTGATACGGATTATTTATTAGTCTGTATCCGTAATCAATGCGAGATATGGATATGACGGCAGATTCTCTTACGGATGCAGGTTGATAATATTCATACACTACGTTTTCGCCATATATCAGAGATGTTGCAAATTCAACGGGTTTTTCTTTGCTGCCTTCAATAAATTCGGAAGTAATAGCGCCTATAGTTTGCCCTGTTTCTTCGCTGTAAACAAAAAACTTTGCGCCGGTGGGCAGCCAAAAACGGTCGTAATAAGTATTGGTGGATAATGCTCCTTGCATGTTTACTTTTAAACGCCAATGCCGTCCGCCATCAGGCAATTCCTGCCAAGCGCCCGAATTATTCAAAGTGTAACTCACGGGAACGTTAAACGCATATAATAAACGTCATTAATATTTACTGATAAGTTTTAATATTTATATTTATTCATTTGATTATAAGTATTTTAAATTTATAAATGTGTATTTATTT
>WRFY01000057.1 GCA_009783445.1 Candidatus Azobacteroides sp.
AAGAAACTTCTAAACCATTTCAAAGCTTTTAATCTCGCTTTCTTTTATATCAACTTTGGGTTTGTTTAATAAGCATACTTTGTAGAACACCACCGTTTTTACTATCCAGTTTTCAATTTCAATATTAGTAATTTGTAGAAAATCTTTAACCTTTAAAATTTCCATGTTATTGCAAGACAAAGAAAACGAAACAATAAAGAGAAGTCAAGGAAAAAGTGAAAATTGTGTTCATCGCAGATTCATTGAATAACCGCCACGCGGAGATGGAAGAATTATGCTTTCTTATTCAATCGTCCGTTTTTTTTCAATGCTTGATCCAGTATATACACAATTTGCCCATTGATGCTGCGAAATTCGTCAGCCGCCCATTTTTCGATTGCTTCCATTCTTTCGCTATCTATTCTTAACACAAAACTTTTCGTTTGATGTCCTTTTTCTTTAACCATTTGTTAATTGTATAACGTTCCTGTATTTACAATCGGCTGCGGACGTTCGTCGCTGCAAAGGACCACTAGCAAATTAGAAACCATAGCTGCTTTTTTGTCATTATCTAATTCGATCACTTCTTCTTCTGACAGTTTTGCCAAAGCATGTTTAACCATTCCTACCGCTCCATCCACAATCTTTTCGCGGGCGCTAAGAATGGCTTCCGCTTGTTGACGGCGAAGCATTACAGCAGCAATTTCCGGAGCATAAGCCAGGTAATTGACGCGGGCTTCTACAATTTCAATTCCGGCGATCGACAAACGTTCATTCAATTGCTTTTCTAATATTTCATTGACTTCCTGCCCACCGGAACGCAAAGTCAGTTTTTCGTCCTCATTTTCCAAATGGTCGTATGCAAACATTCCCGCCACATAGCGCAGGGCTGCATCGCTTTGAACTTTCACGAAATTCTCGTATGATTGCGAGGTATGATCAATATTGAAAGACGCTTTGTAGGTGTCCATCACTCGCCAAACGATTACCTGTCCGATTAATATAGGATTTCCTTTCTTATCGTTTACCTTAATGGGCTCGGCGTCCAAATTTCGAGCGCGGAGGGTCAATTTTTTCTTGGTATAAAATGGATTTACCCAAAAGTAACCGTTTCCTTTGACAGTTCCTTCGTATTTGCCGAAAAAAATCATTGCTCGGGCTTCATTCGGTTCGATTAACATAAATCCTGCCCATGAAAAGCAACAAGCAGTAAATAGTAATACGAGTAAAATCCAACTAACTATGGCTAAACCGATTGGAAAAGAGGCGCCGCTCAATCCTATAAAAAAAACGATTGTGGCTAATAAAAACAAAGCATTGAAAAACAGCATGGGGAGACCCGGTAACTTTACTCCATTGAAAATTTCTTCTTTTGTTTTCATAATATTTCTGATTTATATTGCTATTGAAATAATATCACAAAGATATTTTATTTTTATGAGAAAACAAAAAAAATATGTAATTTTTCTTGTTTTTGCATGAAGATAAATATTTATGACAGATTTACTGAACAGATAGCCTACGAATTGAAAAAAATCAAAAAAATCTTCATTTACAAGATATAAATTTTACTTTACTATGAATCATATTCAAAAATAAAACTTTATTTTTGTACGATTTTTAAGAAGGCATCAAAAAATGGCAAAAAGATATGTTTAAAAATTTTCAAGCAGGGAAAATCATCAAATGGTTCTGGATTGCATTTGGAGCGATGATTTTTTGTGTATTTCTTTTCTTTGTATTGATTGCTAAGGGAAAAGTAGGCTATATGCCTGCTATCGAAGATTTGGAAAACCCCATCAGCAAATACGCTTCTCAAGTGATGACGGCTGATTTGCAGACAATGGGTACTTATGCTCAAAATAAGGAAAATCGCGTTTATGTCGATTATAAGGGATTATCTCCTTATCTGGTTCAGGCATTGATTGCTACTGAAGATGCCCGTTTCATGAATCATTCGGGAATTGATATATATGCACTTTTACGAGCTGTAGTAAAAACAGGACTTTTGTTTCAGAAGAGCGGGGGAGGAGGAAGTACTATTTCTCAGCAGTTAGCCAAACAATTGTATTCGGAACAAGCCCAGAATGTGCAGGAACGCCTGTTTCAAAAACCGATCGAATGGGTCATTGCCGTCCAGTTGGAACGTTACTATACAAAAGAGGAAATTATCAATATGTATCTCAACAAGTTCGATTTTCTTTACAATGCGGTAGGCATTCAATCGGCGTGTTGGGTTTATTTTGGAAAACTGCCCAAAGATATTTCGGTGGAAGAAGCGGCTACATTGATTGGGATGTGTAAAAATCCTTCCTATTTCAATCCTTTACGGCGAATGGAAAGAACATGGGGACGACGAAATGTTGTATTGGATTTGATGGAAAAAAACAAATACATTTCCCAAGCTCAATGCGATTCCTTGAAAGCGCTACCGTTGGTTACTTATTACCATAAGGTAGACCACAAGGAAGGAATAGCGCCCTATTTCAGGGAGTATCTGCGTTTGACGATGACGGCAAAAAAACCGGACCGGAGAGATTATCCTGCTTATAACAAATACAGATTCATAGAAGATTCTATATCGTGGGAAAAAAATCCGCTATACGGCTGGTGCAATAAAAACAAAAAAGCCGATGGTACGTACTACAATCTTTATACTGATGGTTTGAAGATTTATTCAACGATCGATTCCCGTATGCAAAAATATGCCGAAGAGGCAGTGAATGAACATATAGGCGGCCATCTGCAACCGTCCTTTTTCAAGGAAAAAGCCAAAAGTCCGACGGGGCCTTATTCGCGATCGCTGAGCCAGAAAGATATGAATAGCATCATGGATCGTTCGATGCGGCAAACAGACCGATATAGAGCGTTGAAAAAAGAAAATAGAACAGAAAGCCAGATTCAAAAGATATTTAATACGCCTATTGAAATGCAGGTCTTTTCTTGGCAAGGGCTTAAAGATACCGTTATGACCCCTATGGATTCGATCCGTTACATGAAATTCTTTTTACGGACGGCTTTCATGGCCATGGATACGCATACAGGAGCTGTAAAAGCTTATGTAGGAGGAATTAATTACCAATATTTTCAATACGATATGGTGAATATGGGGAAAAGGCAAATCGGATCCACCATCAAACCTTTTCTCTATTCATTGGCGATGGAAAATGGATATACTCCCTGCAATGAAGTGTTGCATGTGCCGCAAACTTTGTTTATGGAAAACGGACGCCCCTGGTCGCCCAGAAATGCAAATAAAGCCCGGATAGGCGAATGGGTAAGTATTCAATGGGGGTTGCAAAATTCCGACAACTGGGTGAGCGCTTTTTTAATGAAACAGGTGACCCCGTACGCTTTGAAACGTTTATTGCTCTCTTATGGTTTGTCTGAACCCATCGATCCGGTGGTTTCTCTGTGCTTGGGACCTTGCGAAGTTTCCTTAGATGAAATGGTAGCGGGATATTCGACTTTTGCCAACGGAGGCATTTGCGTTGAACCCATGTATGTCACCCGCATCGAAGACCGGAATGGAAAAATAATAGACAGTTTTACGACACTCATGCATGAAGTCATCAGCGAAGAAGCAAATTATAAGACTTTGAGTATGTTAAGAAGCGTGATAGACGGAGGAACCGGTAGTTCGATGCGGCGGTTAGGAATTAAAGCGCCTATGGGCGGAAAAACCGGTACTACACAAAATAGTTCCGACTGCTGGTTTATGGGATTTACCCCTTCGCTGGTTGGAGGATGCTGGGTAGGAGGAGATGAACGCTCCATTCATTTCAATACCATGAATGAAGGACAAGGAGCGCGAGCCGCTTTGCCCGTTATGGCTATTTTCTTGAACAAAGTATTTGCCGACGAAAGTTTAGGATATTCGCCTACCGAGTCGTTTGCTGTTCCGTCGCGATATGCAAATCCTTGCAGCTCACCCGGAAAAGCAAGAGAATATGTTGAAGACTATAACGGCAATAATCAAACGACAGAATCTTCCCCTTCCGTTATATCGAATAATAGCGGCGTAATGGACGACATTTTCAATTGAGGGATCGGATGGATTGCCGTATTCCTCGAATCACGTATAAACAGAGATGGAAAAGAGCAAAAACGAGTAAAATTCGAAAGAAAACAGCATTCATTGTCCACCCAATTTGTATTTGATGTGCAAAAGTGAGGAAAAGAAGGAGAAGAGAAATTCCTACGCCGATGAAAGATAAAAATTTGTTTTCCCTATTGTGTCCCAGCTTGCTGTGTTTTGAACTGTAAAATACGTAAATATCATGTCCTACCAACATCCAGAGGATTAAGCGAATCCATGTATCGAAAGGTAAAAATACCATCATAAAAAGACAAACGGCTATTCCCAGCATAGGAATATAGGGTACTCCCGGCGTTTTGAATGCGCGCGGAAGATGAGGCTCTGTTTTTCTCATTACCAATATTCCAGCTGAAACAATGATAAAAGCTAAAAGCGTACCAATGCTGGTTAATTCGCCTGCAATATGCGCCGGAATAAAAAGGGCAAAGAGACTCACCATTAATAGAAATAACAAGTTGCTTTTGAAGGGCGTCCGGTATTTTTTATGGATATCCGAAAATACTTTTGGAAGTAATCCGTCGCGGCTAACGGAGTAAAAAATGCGGCTTTGCCCCATCAGCATAACTAAAATGACAGAGGAATAGCCGGCCAGTATAGCCAGTATAATTGCTTTATTTAGCCATGGATAAGCGGGATGAAAACTTCCGTCGGGTAAAGTCGTTCCCATGTGATCGATAGCAAGGGCCACAGGGGCGATTCCATCTTTTCCCTGAAAGGAAGTGTAATTGACCACGCCGGTCAGCACATAAGCAAAAAACACATACAAAATCACGCAAAGGGACAGAGAACCCAAAATGCCGATAGGCATGTTTTTTTGAGGATTTTTTGTCTCCTGAGCGGCTGTACTTACTGCATCAAAACCAATAAATGCAAAAAAGACAACGGCGGCAGCGCGAATGATTCCGCTAAAACCGAATTCTCCCCATTGGCCTGTATTTTTAGGAATGTAAGGAACATAATTGTCGCTATTGATGAATTTCCATCCCAGAAAAATGAAAATGAGCGCTACAGCTATTTTCAGAAAAACGATAATCGAATTTACTAATGAACTGCCTTCCGTACCCCTGATCAACAATAGGCTCATAAGAATGACGATGCAGGCGGCAGGCAGATTGACTATTCCGCCATCCCCTGGACAGAGGGTGAGTTCGGGCGGCAGATAAATATGGAGGCTTTCCAATAGCTTCACAAAATACCGGCTCCAACTGATGCTGACCATAGAGGATGCAACTGAATATTCCAAAACCAAATCCCAACCGATGACCCAAGCAATAAATTCGCCCAGTGTGGCGTATGAATAAGTGTAGGCGCTTCCGGCGATGGGAAACATAGAAGCAAATTCGGCGTAACATAATCCTGCGAAACAACAGCCCGCGGCCGCAATTAAAAAGGAGATCGTAATCGCTGGTCCGGCATAGTTGCCGGCTGCAAGACCTGTCAGGGAAAATAATCCGGCTCCGACAATAGCGCCTAATCCTAATGCAATCAGTTTGTAAGGTCCCAAGGTTTTCTTTAGAGTATGCTCCCCTTCCTCTTTAGATTCAGCCAAGAGCATTTGGATTGGTTTTTTTTGGAAAATAGTCATAATGTGATCGATTTCTAATAATATGTTTGCAAAGATAGTTACTACAAAAGAATAATTGGATAATTTGTTGAAAATTTTGAAGCTATCCAATCAAAATTTTTTCGACTAACTTTGGTCAAATTCATTAAAAAGCGTATCTTTGTACGCTTTTCATTAAAGCCCAGGTGGTGGAATTGGTAGACACGCCACTTTGAGGGGGTGGTGCCGGTATCGGTGTGTGGGTTCAAATCCCGTCCTGGGTACGGAATAAAATGCTAATCATCTTTTTTATTGATGATTAGCATTTTTGTTTTACTGTTTTTGGCGGGATATTGGCGAGATATTTCAAAATAAATAAAAAGCTGAAAGAATTATGTCGGCTAACGAAAAAGGATTAACTTTAAGCCGTGTTTTTCTATATCTTCTTTGGCCTTCGTTATAGAGGCCTTTATTTTGGGCTACTGTCATGGTAGCCTTTTTTTCAATACAGTATTTATACTTCAGCCTGTTTGGTATTCATTCTTTTTTCTTGTTTGTATAGCCCAATCTTACAATCGGCTCTTTGGTATACATTTTTCCTTTGCCTGTTAAAAGCCATTCAGCCGAAATGTCAAAGTCTTCGACAAGATGCGAAAGCCATGCCACCTGCAAAATATCACGGGATTTATCCTGCTCCAACAACCAAAAATTACGGTTGTTTATTCCGTACCTCCGCGTAAATGTTTGTTTGCCTCGGATAATTTTTCTTCTTTTCAAATCAAATATTGCTTCAAAGAAGCGTTCGACTACTTTTTGCCCTTCCTCGTTTTGCATAATTTATTCGCTCATTTTTCCGAATAATGACCGCGAAGAGAAAGAATTTCTATAAAATCGGTTACCTGATAAACAACCCTATCTTTTTTGTTGATTCTTCTCGACCATTTTCCGGATAATTCATGTTTAAGAGCTTCCGGCTTCCCTATTCCTTGAAAAGGATTTTCTTCAATGCTGTGTATCAAAGCCGATATTTTGTTTAATTCGGATTTTGTCCCCGATTTTTTTCCAATATTCCACATCAAGCAAAGCTTTGAAAGAATATTTTACTTCCATAAGTCTTCTGTCTTAATGATTTTAAATTCTCCGTTTTTAATTTGTTGTTCGCTTTTTTTAATTTTAGCAACAAACTCTGGATCATAAGGAGACTCTTCCACAGAAACGCCTTCCGATGCGAAAAAATCTTTGAGCTGATCTCCATACTTTCTTAAGTCGATGCGGGCAAACGTAGGAATGCCTTTCGTATTGTATTCGATTGTTATACCGCTTGTATTCATATATTTCTTTTTAGTTTGTTATTATTTAATTTGAAAAACAACAGCTCTATTAACCAAACACCTGAATCTATCGTTTATTAAAAACGAGTTGCAAGCCCTGTTTTTTCGTAAAGTTTGAACTTTCCATCCGAAGAAATAACCGGTATTTTATCTGAAATGGATTGAGCTATGATCATGTGATCATTTGGATCTTTGTGATCAGCAACCGGTATAAGTTCTGCATAAGCAAAAAGATTGTTTCTTTGTACAGGAACTATCTTAATTTCTAAAAAATCAATAGTATTAAATATATCTCTATAGGTTTTATATTGAGATTTTTCCATTTCTCCATTTTTATGCAGTAAAATCAATTCCCTCACAGCTACCGTACTAACATAGAATGAGTTTGAATAATCCTCTACTATATCAATAACATGCCTATCCATTTCGTCCCGCTGATTTAACAAAACAAAAATTAGCATATTTGTATCTAAATAATATCTCATTAAATTTATTTTAGTACAGCACACATATTAATAATTTTACTTCCTATTCCTTCGGGATTTTTTTCCCACCACAGAGCAATCTTCGATTTCTTTTTCTTCGGCATGCTTTTGTTTTCCTTTTCAAGTTTCTCCGTCTGTTTCTTGTTTTTTGTTTCCATAATTTATTTGTTGTTAATTGATCATTTACAAATTTGCGAGAAAAAATTATTTATCGTCGTAATGCGCTTTAGCGGAAAGAACCAACACTTTTACTTCTCCATCATGGATAGAATAAACTAACCGATGTTTTTTTGTAATTCGACGCGACCATGTGTTGGGAAGGTGCGTTAAATATTCCGGCTTTCCAGTTCCCGTGTGAGGATGTTCACGTAACTCTTCTCTCACTTTCGCGACTTTATTATAAGCCAATATTTCAGATTTTTTCAAAGATTCAATATCCCTCTTTGCTTTATCTAAAATAATTACTGTATAAATCATAAGCTGTCAAAAAAATGAGTAAGTTCTTCTTCATTTTTAATAACAGTATACTTCCCTTCCTTTAGTTCCTTTTCCGCCTGTTTTATGGATTCTTTTAAACTTTCGACATTTCTTTTGTCTGCCCAAAACATATCGCCGCTTGGGCTAATATCAAACGGATCGCATAAATATTCTTCCGGTATATCAGTAAACTCCTCTTTCTCTATCGAATTGATCGAATAGGATTTGTTTTTTCCCCTCCGAATAATAATTTTTTCTCCCTGATCCACACGGTCGAAATAGTGTGACGAATTGTTTTTGAATTCTTTGCTGCTGATGACTGCCATGATTGCAAATTTTATTCGTGAATATTTTTTTTGTAAATCAATTTTGATAGTGCTTTTCAGCCCATGTCAGAATCATTTTAGCCTGATCCAAACTGTCCTGTACTATCCTGTATCTTGGATTTCCATCATAACCCAAAGCTTTATGCAGCGATTCGTAAGCGCCTAAAAGAGGGCGCGTCATTTTACTGTCTTTTTTAGACATCGCTTCCTGATAGTCTTTAAAGTCTGGGCGTTGCCCGCGTTTCATTCCCTGACGCACATTTAATACCGCGTCAAGCGCTACTAATACGCCGTTCCATGCTGTATTGCCGGCCATTTTCACGTATTTGCTATCCGTATAGTAATCGCCGTCTTTTCCCGCTTTTTCGGAAAGTATTTCCCTTGCATTTTGCAAGTAGCGTTCGGCTTCCTGAATGGGATGTTTTAATTCTGCCATGATTTATTTGTTATTACGTACTTATACTGTAAATTTGCAAAAAAAATTAAATCAACATGTCAGATTCCGATAAACTATCTATCATCATTTCTTTCTTATCACTTGTGATAAGTTTCTATGTTATATATAAGAATTTAAAAAGAGATAAGTAATTAAATATCGCATTTCGACACGTGGTATTCGGGATCGAAAATAAACTAACCGTCTAAAATGCGCCGGTCATTAATTATTAGACCTTCTAATCCATTCGGATGTTTTCGACGCCATTGGCCTGCTTTTGATAACTTTTTTCCCGACTGCATGCCGCTGCCTTGCTTTTCTTTTTCTAATTGCTCTGTATCCTTTGTTGCCATAATTGTTGGTGCAGGTGTTATTGTTCTATACTTTCTTTTAATTTTTCTTGCTCCTCTGCGGTAATTTCTTTTTTCAATAGCCAATGATAAACATTTTGCTGACCTGATGTTATAACATAGGCTTGTACAAATTCCCACCCCTGCGTTCCCATAAAATTCATTGCATCAACCATTGAGTTGAAAACAATTTTCTTTCCATTTTCATCTTTTAGATAGTCAACCCCTTTCCAAAAAGAAGTTTGTTGTCCAAAATCTGCCTGAACATTAACTTTTGAACTAAACAATTTTGATGTTCCTACCAATTCGCAATAAACATAACATTTTTGCTCTGCATTTACACAAAAGCAAACTAATACAAAAACTGATAATAAAATTATCTTTTTCATGACAGTAAATTTTTTAGTTGTTGTTATTCTATTTTATTTTGTTTTATTTTGTTAAATTGTACATTTCAGTTATTTGTTCTTTCTATAATTCCTATTAATCTATCTATCTGTTCCTGACTCTTATTTAATTGATCATCCTTATTCTTAAGCAACTCAAGAAATATATCTATTTGTGACTTATTTACAGTAACATTTTGTCCCTGTATATTATTGCCATTTATATTTCTTTGCTCTACATATTGCAGCATATCTCCCGTTCCCTTAGTTAACCAGTCAATATTCAGTTCTGGAAACTTTTCTTTTATTTTATTTAAAGTGTCCTGTGTTGGATTTTCTGTCATACTATTTACATAATTACGACTTACGCCAATATCACCCGCAAATTTTGCCTGCGATAATCGCTTATATTTAATAAATTCAATCAGTCTATCTTTCGTTGTCTGCATAAAATATTTTTCTTTATTCAGGAATCAGTCCAGTTATATGCCACTCACAATAAGTAAATTAACTATATTTAATAATATTTAAATCATAATAAATTGTCTATTTCAAATAATATATTGTACACGATTGCATCATAAACAGTACAAAAACTATTCCAAATATATAAACAATTGGAACAAAAACAAAAGAAAAACATAAATAAAAGAAAAAATATATGGTTGACGAAATAAAAAAAATCAAAAAGTACTTGCCTAAGAGGTATATACAGACATTAGCAGAAGAATTCGGTTGTACCGGAACGACCATACTCAATACCTTGAATGGCCGAACAAGAAGGTTTGACATCATCGAACGAGCCATCGAGTTAGCAAGGGAGGTGAAAGAGAAGAACCAAAAAATTTTAGAAGAATTGAAAGAATTTTCCTAATAGATTGACAAGGTAAAAAAGAGGTATTCATTATAAGAGATAAATGACCTAAAGAATAACAGACATGAAAACAGATTGGGGAAAGAAGGAAAAGCGGTTGAATCTTGCTTATCGGATTATTGCTTGCGGATTTTTAATCTGTTTATCGTTGCTGATTGCATACATGGTAACAGGAAAATTATTGTTTATTGCATTAGTAATTGCCTGCAATTGTATTTATCCTTTTATTGCATTATTTTTTTTGAATAAAAAAACAAAGATTCTGAAACTGAAAAATATTAAGTAATTCCTATCATACGAAACTCTTTCTGCTGTGAAGCAGGATAAAAAACATTTGGGGTGACAAAATTAAAAGTTAGTAAAGTTTTTTTTATGATTGAGTTTAATCAAAACTTTACTATGAAGAAAAAAACACAATACCGAAGCGTCGGTTTATTGATAATTTCATTTCTCATAAATTTAGGGATTTGGTGTAAGAGAATACTGTACGAAAACAATTACCGCTTGTTTCGATGCGAATCGAGGCAACGGGCAACAAGTTAAGACCAAACCGACTTTTTTAAATATTCTTAGCGACAACTGTTTCGGTGCGAATCGCGGCAGAGTTGGAAGGGCAGAAGCGCAAAGGAGCGCAAGCCGCGGCGGGAGCGGCTATGGAGGTAAAGGCAAGAACCGCAATTCATGTGTAATGAAAAAAAAGAGCTTTCTCCATGCAGGTTCGATCCCTGTCTGCCCGACAAAGCCTAAAGAGGCCTAAAGGGCGGGAATGAGCGGAATAACAAGTTAAGATTTCAAACCCGCCCTTTGCTAAAAACAGATATTGTACATCATTTGTAAAATAGTGTGTTATCAAGTATTATCATTCGTTATAGTGAACAAACCAAGAACTATGCAGAACAGCTATTCTTCTGTCTCGATGCGAATCGCGGCAGAAGGGGAAGGGTAGAGACAGGCGTCCAAAGCGGGGGTTCGATTCCCCCTACCCGACAAAGAATTAAAAATTAAAAATTACGAATTAAAACAGCAATAGAATGAAAAATATATTTACCGATTTGTTTTTTGACGAGTTGAAAGGATTGAGCCGAAAAGACAGGATAATAGCCGTCTATTTCATTCTCTCTTTTTTCTTAATCTTTTTTATAGCCGAAACGCCGATAGGAATTCCTTTGGCGCTATTGAACTTATGCAATGCCGTCAGGCTGATCAATAAAGTGAAACTACAATGAATACCAATTTATTTGAACTGGCGAGGCAATGTCCGGAGATTACGCTGAATGTAAAGGCAGGGGAATTGCTTGAAATGGTTGAGTATTGCGTAAACAAAACCCGCAAGGATTTGGAACAATTAATTGTCGACGCCAATACGGAGACTTATATAAGCATTAAACGGACAACAGAGATTCTGGGAGTGGACAGGCTTACATTATTAAGATGGAAGAAAAGAGGTTCTCTGATACCTATTGAAATAGGCGGAATACGCCGTTATAAAATGTCGGACGTTAAAAGAAAAGAAAAAGAAAAAGAAAAAGAAAAAGAGATATGAAGGAGGTAAAATTAAAAAGGTTGGAATTGGTTAATTTCAAAGGGATAAAGAAATTGGAGGTTCCTTTCGAACAGATCACGGAAATACGCGGCGCCAATGCCACGGGGAAAAGCACGATCATGGATGCTTTTCATTGGATTCTTTTCGGAAAGGACGCAGAAGGGAATTCGGACGCCAAATTCGGCATCAAAACCAATGATTCGAACGGCCTTCCGATACCGAAATTAGATCATTCGGTTACGGCTGTTTTGGAAATCAATGGAGAATCCGTCGAACTGCGCCGCGTACTATCGGAAGACTGGGTAACGCCGCGGGGAAAAGCGGAACCGGAATTGAAAGGGAACACAACCGCGTATTTCTACAACGGCGTACCGTTGAAAGAAAGCGAGTACAAAGCAAAAATAAACGCGGTTATAGATGAAGATTTGTTCCGAATGCTTACGAATCCGCTTTATTTTCCGCGTTTGGATTGGAAAGTGCAGCGGGAAATGCTCCTGAAAATTGCCGGCGGGGTAACGCTGGAGGAAACAGCCGCCCAGCGGGAAGAGTTTTCCGAGCTTCTTTTGCAGCTTTCCGGAAAGAGTTTGGCCGAATTTAAGGCTGAAATAACGGCGCGGAAAAAGAAAATAACGGAAGAATTGTCGGTCATACCGGTCCGGATAGATGAAATTGTCCGCGCCACTCCGGAGGCATTGGATTATGCGGCCTTGGAAGCCGAAAAGGAAAAACTCTGCCGATCGCTGAAAGAAGCAGAAGCGGCGCTGAACGATCAAACGGAAGCCCAGCGGCAGGAATATGCGGCGGTGCAGGAAATGCAGCGAAAGATGAATGAGTTGCGCGGCAAACAACAAACCGTACTGTTTGAAGCCCGCCAAGCCGCTCAAAAGGCATTCTATGAAAAGAATGCCGCACGCAATGAAGCCGAAATGAAACGCCATTCCTTGCAAACGGAATTGAATAATTTAACGGAGAGCGTCCAACGGGATATAGAGTTTTCCAAGGCAAGTTTTAGAAAAAATCTCCTGCAAATAGGCGAATTAAAAAGAAAAGTCGAAACGTTGCGCAATCAATGGTATGCGGAAAATGCAAAAGAATATTCGGAAAGCGGCCGTTGTCCGGCTTGCGGTCAACTTCTGCCGGAAGAAGAACGGGCTGAAAAACGAAGCCTCTTTGAAGAATTCAAGAATCGGGAACTGGAACGGATCAACAAAGAAGGCCGGGAATTGAACGACAAAATTCAGGCTTTTGAAAAAGACAACCAACGGATCAAACAATACGAGGAGGAAGAAACAAAGAAACTCGCCCAAATTAAAGAGGAAAAGAATTCCGAAATAGACCGCTTGAATAAACTCTTAAACGATCTTCCCTCTGTTTTGCCGAGCGCTGAAATCCAAGGCGGAGACCTTCCGGAATGGAACGAACTCCAAAATCAAATCGACGAGCTTTCCGAAAGATTAAAAAACAGACCGGAGCAGCCGGATCATACGGAGCTGTCCGCTCAAAAATTGGCATTGGCCGAACGCTTGGACGGCATAAAAGAAAAGATTGCTTTGAA
This sequence comes from Candidatus Azobacteroides sp., assembly GCA_009783445.1. Lineage (GTDB taxonomy): Bacteria > Bacteroidota > Bacteroidia > Bacteroidales > Azobacteroidaceae > Azobacteroides. The sequence continues at coordinate 13,385 of WRFY01000057.1, forward strand.
AAACGTGATCGACAGCCATGCTGTTCGGAAAAGCGAATTATTGCGGCGCGAAAAGGAATTAGCCCAACAAAAGGCGGACCTGGAAAAGCAGGAATTCAAGGCCGATCGGCTGGTAAAAGAACAAATGAACGAAGTAGAACGCCGCGTCAATCAACTGTTTCGAATAGTCAGGGTCAAAATGTTTTCCCAGCAGATCAACGGAGGAGAAAAAGCGGACTGCATCCTGCTGGCTCCGGACGGAGTGCGGTTTATGGACGCCAATTCGGCGGAAAAAATCGAAATGGGATTGGACATCATCCGCGCGTTATGCCGGTTTCACGGAGCGACAGCTCCGATATTCTGCGACAATGCCGAATCAAAAAATCAATTTCCAACGATGGAAAGTCAAATGATTTTCCTGCGGGTAACAGAAGACAAAGAATTAACAATTAATACTTACGAAAATGAATACAGAAAATCCGTTAGCGGCCAGACCGCAACCCTATGAACCGTTTAATTTTTTCAATCCGGTGCAGTTTGAAACGATGCAGCGGGTTTGCAAAATGTTTTCCAGTTCGGAACTTGTACCGGACATCTATAAAGCGAGTGAAAAAAATCCGGTTGAAAAAGCGATGGCCAACTGCATGATTGCCGTCGAAACGGCGCAACGCATAGGAGCCAGCCCGCTGATGATTATGCAAAACATGTGCATTATTTATGGACGCCCTTCCTGGTCGTCGAAATTCCTTATAGCCACCGTAAATACTTGCGGACGATTCAACCCTTTGCAATATAAGTTTACCGAAAAAGGAATGCTCGGAAAAGTCGATTATACCGAGTATGAAAAAGTATGGGTAAACGGGATCAACGGCGGGAGAGGGCATTACAAGAATGACGCCAAAACAATAACCTTTGACGGAACAGAAATAACGGATATTGAATGTACCGCATTTACGACCGCCAAAGGTTCGGATAAAGTACTCGAATCCTCTCCCGTTTCCATTCGTTTAGCCATTCAGGAAGGCTGGTACACCAAAGCCGGTTCAAAATGGCCGACGATGACCAAGCAAATGCTGATGTACCGCGCCGCTTCTTTTTGGACGAATGTGCATGCTCCCGAACTTTCCATGGGCATGAAAACGGAAGACGAAATCCGCGACATTGTCGATGTATCCTACGAAGAAGTAAAAGAAGATATAGCGGATAAAGTATCCGCAGAAATAGCCGAAAAAGCCAACAAAGGGACTGTCGTAAGTTTTAAAGATGCAGGGGATAAACCGAATGAGGAAAATTCGGAGAAAGAAGAAAAGGAAGCGCAGCAAGCGGCAGGGGGCGGACCGGATAAAACGTTGCAAACGAAAATGCCCGATTTTTAGCCATGATTTTGAAAGTATTAGGCAGCGGCAGCAAGGGGAATTGCTACCTTCTGGAAAATGAGAAGGAAGCCCTTATTTTGGAAGCCGGCGTAAAATTTGCAGAAGTGCAGCGCACCTTGGATTTCAATATCCGTAAGATTGCCGGCTGCCTGATCACTCACGAACACCGCGACCATGCCGGATATATGAACGAGTTCTTGAACTGCGCCGTTCCTGTTTACGCTTCTAAGGGAACCATAAACCATTCCTCCATAAAAGGATTCCGGTTGCCCCTTGTATTGGAAGCCGGAAAACTTTTGAAAACAGGAGGGTTTAAAATTATCCCCTTTGAAACCCGACATGACGCCGCGGAACCGCTCGGTTTTTTCATCCACCATGCAGAAACGGGTAACATCCTGTTTGCAACGGATACGTACTATCTGGTATCGACCTTTTCCAATCTTAGCAATATCCTGATCGAATGCAATTACCGGATGGATATTCTGGAAGCAAATGTGAAGGCAGGCCATATACCGAAAGCGCAGCGCGACCGAACCTTGCAAAGCCATATGAGTTTTGCCGCGTGCCGCGAAGCCTTGCTTTCCAACGATTTATCGAAAGTAAACAACATTGTATTGCTGCACCTTTCGGACGGCAATTCCAATGCTTTGGAATTTCGGCAAGACATCCATAAGGCAACGGGCAAAACCGTTTCTATTGCTGATAAAGGAATAATTTTAGAATTGAATAAAACGCCATTTTAATTGAATTGAAACAATGGAAGGAAAACATTTTGAATTGACAAACGAATTCATGATCAATGATGAGGGCATAAAGCTGTTTCGAATAAGAGCTGTAAAAAAAATAAACGGCATCGAAATAGGGGAACTTGGAGGATGGATAGAGAAATACGAAAATTTGGATGAAGAGGCATGGATAGCTGATAATGCTCAAGTATTCGAAAATGCTAAAGTATATGATAAAGCTCAAGTACACGGAAATGCACAAGTATGCGGTAAAGCT
>WRFY01000058.1 GCA_009783445.1 Candidatus Azobacteroides sp.
TAGGAAGCGGACTGTTTGCATAGATTGTAAAACTTCGCCGTCCATTCCGATAATTCCCTTCCATATCGTAGTACGTCAAATACTCGTTATGAGCTTCTTCAAAGTAGGGAAGCAACGCTTTGAATTGTTCGTGGGAAAGTCCCGTCAAAGAGCGAAAACTCTTTTCGTTGTTTTGATATTCGCTATATTTCATGCTACAAAGATACGCACACGCACGTAATATAAAAAATTTATTTTACATTAACTCTAATGAAAACTACCCGATCTCATTAGAAAAAGTGGATAGCATTTTCAATGAAGAAGTGAAATACAGCATGGAACATTTGGACTACTCATTATCGATAACCGATTCATTAAACCATCAGATAGCATTCGTCAAGCATGGCCCCCATCCTAACGAGCATTTCGCTTACAAAGAAACCATTCGGCTGCGAGATATAGCGCCCGAATACATCCATCTGATCATCTCCTCTCCTTATAAAGTGATCTTCGGAAAAATGCTTTTGATGCTGATCGGTTCGATTATTTTAGCGGTTTTGATTATTTGCGGCCTAATTGTGCAAATAAAGATTATTAACCGGCAAAACCGGATTGCAGAACTGCGGCAGGATTTTACTCATGCCATGATTCACGACATGAAAAATCCGATTACCTCCATACTCATGGGGATTAGCTCGTTAAAAAGCGGTAAAATCGACGATAAACCGCAAGTGAAAGAACATTATTACAAAATCATTACACAAGAAGGCGAGCGCATTCTGGGATTGGCCAATAAAATATTGGAGATTGCCCAGTTTGAAGGACAAAGGGTCGCTCTCGCCAAACAGCAGATCAATCTGTCCGATTTAATCGGAAGTTTAGCAGAAAAATATACGCTAAACGCAACGAAAAAAATTTATTTTCATATCGAGTTAAGCAAAGTCGAGTATATTTTTGCCGATCTGCATTACATACAGGAGGCTTTCAGCAATTTGATTGATAATGCCATTAAGTATTCAAAAGAAGATGAGGATGCTGAAATTTATATTACCGGATTTCTGAAGGACCATCAGACGCAGATTATTTTCAAAGACAACGGAATCGGTATTTCTGCAAAAGACCAAAAGATCATATTTCAAAAATTTGAACGCGCCTTATCTGTAATTAAAAGCCATAATAAGATAAGCGGTTTTGGATTGGGATTGAATTTTGTTTTTCAAGTAGTGAAAGCCCATGGCGGAACAATAGCGGTGAACAGCCGCTTAGGCTCCGGCAGCGAATTTATTATTAACTTGCCATACAATGAAAACAATCAAATTGTTACTGATTGAGGACGACCTCAATTTGGGGTATATTCTGAAAAGCAGCTTGGAAGATGTGATCGGCGAATACGAAATCGAGGTAGCTTCGAATGGAAAAGAAGGGCTGGAATGCATGAAGTCTTTTACGCCCGATGTTATTGTTTCGGATATCGAGATGCCTGTTTTGAACGGTTTGGAGATGGTCAAAAAAATCCGGCAAACGAATCCGGATCTGCCGATTGTTTTTGCTACCGGCAAAATCACCCCTAAAGATGTGATGGCTGGTTATGAAGCAGGCGCAGACAATTACATTAAAAAACCCTTTACGCCCGAAGAACTCGACGCTCATGTCAAAGCTTTGATCAACATAAAAAATAATAGCAGATTACGGTTAAAAAACGCCATTCACAAAATTGGGAAATATTCTTTTGACCCTAAAAATTTTACTCTGATTTACAACAATTCGGAAAAGAAAATATTAACCGCCAGAGAATCTCAAATCCTCGAATTGTTATGGATGCACAAGGGAGAAATCGTAAAAAGGAAAGACATTCTCGAAACGTTCTGGAACAAAATGGATCCTTTTTTTGCCTCCCGAAGTCTCGACGTGTTTATCACTAAATTGAGGGGATATCTGTCGAAAGATGCTTCTATTTTAATCAAAAACATCAAGCAGGCAGGTCTTGTTCTGGATGCCGATTGAGGTATTTGCTTAATTCTTTGGATTTTTTGACAAGCTCTTTTTTAATTTTGCCCGAATGAACAAAAGAATCGCAGTAAAGCAAATTAACAAGCAACTTGATCTTTAGCGTCAAATTGTCTCCCCAATAATTTTCGCATAAGAAAGCATAAATGGCAGAGGTTTCTTTGTCATAAAAAAATGTTTTATCTTTGCCGAACGCAAAGAGATACATTTTCGAGTATAATTTTATTTCTTCGCTCTTTAATATCATATTAGCGGCAAAAATAGAACTTATTAGCGCAATCTTATTGCATTAAACAAAAAAAACGAAAAAACAGAGACTACAAAAAGGAAGGTGAAGATAAGTGAACTAAACACGTTCAGGGCATTCAAAAGTACGGATTATACGCTGTATCTTACCGGTAGAGCCATATCGCAATTCGGCACTATCATGCAACAGACTGCTGTAGTGTGGGTTATTTATACCGTTACGCATTCGACTTTTATGCTGGGGGTGGCCGTATTTGCCGAACAATTTCCGGCGTTTTTGCTGTCTGTTTTTGGAGGCGCTGCCGCCGACCGATACAGCCGCTACAAAATAGTCAATATGACTCAAATCGCCTCTATGATTCAGGCTGTTCTTTTGGCCGCGCTCATTTTTTCGGATCAGTACAGGGTGTGGGAAATATTGGCGCTCAGTATAATATTGGGCGTCATCAATGCCTTCGACGTTCCGGCAAGACAAGCGATGATTCACGATGTACTGCACGATGAAGCCGATTTACCCAGCGCTCTTTCGTTAAGTTCATCCACGGCCAGTCTGGCCCGATTGGTGGGACCTGCCTTGTCCGGCATTATTCTTGAAAAATTCGGCGCCGGCATCTGTTTCCTTATCAATGCAGTAAGCTTTGGAGGAATCATCGTTTCGCTCGCTTTTATGAAACAGCCCAAGAAGGCCAAACCTCGCGGATCTAATAAAAATGTGTGGACAGAGCTTGCCGAAGGATTCGCCTATATCCGGCATACGCCTTCCATTGCCCTCATTATAGCGCTGGTTGGCATTGCCGGCTTAGTGGTCATGCCCTATACTACCTTACTGCCTGTTTTCGCAAAAATAGTATTTCAAGGCAATGCGGCTACTTTCGGTTACATTACCAGCTTTATCGGCTTCGGCTCCATTGCCGGCACCATTGTTTTGGCTTCGTTGAAAAAAAATGCGCCACTGCGGAAAATAATGTTAGGATTCAGCATGATATTAGGCATAGCGCTTATATGCTTTTCGCAAATAAGTAATTTTCAGATAGCCATGGTATTGGCTGTATTTATCGGTTTCGGCGCTGTAGCGCAGTTTACTACCAGCAACATCATTGTGCAATCGGAATCGGATGCGGACATGAGAGGCCGAGTGATCAGCATTTTAATTATGGCCATGTACGGCACGCTCCCTCTGGGAAGCGTGGTCGTAGGCGCCGTCTCAGAGAAAATAGGAGCGCCCGATACCTTGCTTTGCGAAGGCATTTTATGTCTATGCATTGTTCTGTTGTTTTATTATTGGATGATGAAGAAAAAAAAGAAATGAAGCAGATACAACAGATAGAAAGCATTTTTTATGTAAGCAATCAGGAAGCGAGCTGTTTGTTTTACAACAAAATATTCCGGATATGCAGAAAAAAATCATAATTCATAATTCATAACCTTTAATTGATGAATTCGTCGATATACACAGTACTTTTGTTGATTGCATCCAACATTTTTATGACCTTTGCCTGGTATGGCCATTTGCGTCTCAATGAGTTTACATGGTTTCGTTCTCTGCCTTTGATAGGCATCATTTTGTTCAGTTGGGCGATTGCCTTTTTTGAGTATTGCTGCCAAGTGCCAGCCAATAGAATCGGATACAAAGGCAACGGCGGACCGTTTACTTTGATACAACTGAAAATAATTCAGGAAATAGTCAGTTTGAGCGTTTTTGTCATCATTACAACGCTGGTATTTCGCACGGAAACTTTTCGTTGGAATCATATTTTGGCATTTATTCTGATGGCGTGTGCAGTATATTTGGTATTTAAAAAATAAAAGATTAAAAAAACACATCCACGAGCAAAGCCAAATTCATTCCAATCACGGCAATAGCCATGATGATAATCAGGAGGGAAGAACTCCGCGTGTTGGCATATCGACCCATTACCTTTTTGGACGAGGTAAGATAGACCTGCGCTAATACCGTAAATGGCAATTGAAAACTCAACAGCATTTGAGAAATAAGTAATCCGTGGAAAGGATTGGATATAAAAAAGACAACAATCAAAGCGCCTCCGATCGACAGGAGAACGCCTCCGCGCGAATGGCTGTCCTTGATATCGTAAGGTTCGGAGAAAATACCGGCAAAAATAGAGCCTCCCGCTATACCCGACGTGATGGTAGAAGCGATTCCCGCCATTAACAGAGCAACCGCAAAGATAGTCGATGCATTGTCGCCCAACAAGGGCTTCAGCAGGTGATGAGCATCTTGCAATTCTTCCACTGGCTGTCCTGACTGAAAGAATATAGCGGCCGCCATGATGAACATGGCGCAGTTGATAGCCCAACCCAGAATCATGGAAAACAAGGTATCGGCAAATTCGAATTTCAGTAATTTTTTAATCGATTGGTCATCGCCCTTTTGCAACTGGCGACTTTGAACGATTTCCGAATGGAGAAATAGATTGTGAGGCATTACGACTGCACCCAATACGCTGAGAATGATCAACAAGGAGCCTTTTGGAAACGAAGGAGTCGCTACGCCTTTGGCTGCCTGCACCCATTCCACATCTACCAGCGACAATTCGTAAATAAAGGCAACGCCAATCAGCGATACAAACCCAATAATCCATCGCTCAATCATTTGATAGGAGTTGGTAAGCAACAAGACAATCGCCACTACCGACGAAAGAGCGGCTCCTATCTTCAGCGGAACATGAAAAAGCATTTCCAAGGCAATGGCCGATCCCAATATCTCGGCTAAAGAAGTGGATATAGACGCCAACATCGCGCTTCCCAACACCGTCCGGGAAACAGCCGGGCGCGTATATTTTGCGACTGCCTCTGAAAGACACAAACCGGTCACAATGCCCAAGTGAGCGGCGTTATGCTGCAACACAATCAGGATAATGGTGCCTAAAGTAACGATCCACAACAGAGAATATCCAAAGGTAGACCCCGCCGCAATGTTTGTCGCCCAATTGCCCGGATCAATAAACCCCATGGTTACCAGCAATCCGGGCCCTATGTATTTCAAAATCTCCAAACCTCCATAAACGGGATGGTGTTTACGGTGTTTATGGAGGTTTTTTTTGAAAAAATGCTTCATTTTATTTTAACGCAAACGCATAACCTACCATTACGGTAGCCGCTCCTGAATGGTTTTTACCATTAGCCGTACCCTTTTGAATGTTCAGCAGACCATAATTGCCGCCGCCTTCAATGAAAATGAAATGTCGTTTGATTTGGTACTGCAATCCTACATTTCCTTCCACGCCAAAATTAACCGGATGCAACTGATTTTTTATGTTTTCCGTTCGATCAAAAGGTAGAGGAAGTTGTCCCATCATCGGTTGACCATTGGCATCATACAGAAGCTCGCCTGTATCAGGATTACGCGCAGGCACCATTAGTGGCGTTGTTCCCTTATCGTCCATATAAACGGGTTTATCTCCGCCGCTGATCACCTGCTTGGCGCTTACCAATAAACCTATAAAAGGACCGGCATCGACATAAATCCGAAACGGACTGGTTTTCGAAAAGTTCCATCCGAATTTTGCCAATACCGGCAACATGAGATAATTAAACTTTGCGTTGCTCTTAAAATCGGCATACAAATAAGTCGGGGTCGGCTGTCCCATCTGTCCAAAAACCGGCGCTAATTCATCCGGAGTCGGAAGCGCCTGAAAACCGTTTTTCTTAGCGCCTTGTTCGGAAAATTCCAACATCGGTTGAATAGAGAATAGTTGGCTTAGTTTAAATTCGGCGAAAATACCGGCGCCCCACCGCATGGTGGTAGAATAACCTGTATTTAACGGATTATCCTGACTCCCCCCCATAAGATTCGGGACGGTAAGACCTCCGCGTACGCCAATGTTTATATTACTTTGTCCCCATATAAAGGTTATGGACAATAAGGCGAATGCGCCGCTCAATAAAATCGTTTTCAAATTCATAAATAAAAAATTTAACTAGTGAATATACATATTTTAGTATGCAAATGTATAACTATATTCTGAATATTCCCTTAAAAACATACTACAAAGTGTAAAATAACGTTTAAAAATCGATCAAAAATATAATTTTAATTCTTTAAAGCATGAAACAAAACCAATCGGAAAACCGGCAGGCCTATCGCTTCAAGCGTTTTGCCCGCCGTGCGTATGCTGTATTCAACAGTATGCACAAAGTAGTAAACACAGGGGTGTTAACGTGCAGTATGCTGACATTTGCCCATGCTACGCAAACATTCGCACAGGAAACGCAATCGAACCCAGCGCTTCTTCCGGAGCAAGAGCTGGAGGAATTAGTGGTTACCTCTTCCAAGGCTGAATTGACGTTCAATCAAATGGCTAAATGGGTAACGGCGATCACGCGCGAAGAAATTGCGCAGCAGCCGGCGCAGAGTATTCAGGATTTACTGAAAAGCATCGTTGGTTTAGATGTCCGCCAACGAGGAGCCAACGGCGTTTTATCGGACATTTCTGTGCGTGGCGGCACATTTGACCAAATCGCTATCCTTCTGAACGGAGTTAATCTCTCTAATCCTCAAACAGGACACTATTCGTTAGACCTTCCGGTCAATCTTTCCGACATCGAACGCATCGAAATCATTCAAGGCCCTTCGTCTTTACTGTATGGAGCAAGCGCTTTTTCGGGAGGAATCAATATCATTACAAAAAAAGATTCTAATACGGGTATTTTTCTAAAAGCGGAAGGAGGAATGCACGAACTTTGGGGCGTGGAGTCGCGCGCTTCGCTGAAAACTCCTGCTTCCACGCACAGTCTTTCGGCAGGATACAATTCGTCGGGAGGATATATTCCAGACAGCGATTACAAAATTTTGAATGCGTTCTGGCAAAGCAATTTCTACGTAGAAAATTCTCAGTTAAACGTTCAATTGGGTTTCAACGATAAAGCCTATGGAGCAAATACTTTTTATTCGCCGGCTTATTTCAATCAATTCGACGACACTCAATCCCTTTTTGCTTCAGTCAGAGGAGAATCAGGAACAAAACTGAAATTTATTCCGCAATTGTACTGGAACCGGCATTACGACTGTTTTCAATTGTACCGAGACGGAACGCCCGATATTCCTTCGTGGTATGCCGGCCACAATTTCCACTATTCCGAAGTACTGGGATTCAATCTCAACATGCAATACAAATGGGAAGGAGGCATTACAAATTTTGGAGGAGAACTCCGAAACGAGGGTGTTTTCAGCAATGTGTTGGGAAAACCGCTGAGCGAGCCGATCGGAAAATATACCCGATCGGATAACCGCACCAACACCAGCTATTTTCTGGAACATACTTATATTGGTCAAGGCTTTACTTTCAGCGCCGGAATACTGGCCAATTACAACAGCTTTTTCAAAAAACAATTTGAATTTTTCCCCAATATCGACATCGCCTATGGATTGACGGATCATCTAAAAGCGTTTGTCTCCTGGAATAACGCCACCCGCATGCCGACTTTCACAGATTTGTATTATTCGGATTCCAGCCATGAAGGAAATCCAGATCTCCAACCGGAAAAATCGGAATCGTTTGAATTAGGAGCTAAATACGCTCAACCATGGATTATCGCTTCTTTGAACGGATTTTACACCAAAGGCCGCAACTTGATCGATTGGATAAAAGAAAAGCCAGAGGATCTGAAATGGAAATCGCAAAACCTGACAACTGTAAATAGCGCCGGATTGGAAGTCAATGTCTCGCTACTTTGCCAAAAGATCGTTCCAGCGCTGGCAACGACCCGTCTTAATTTGGGTTACCTGTATATCGATCAAACTAAAAAAAGCGGCGAATTAATTTCCGGTTATGTATTGGATTATTTGCGTTATAAATTTATTGCCGGTCTATCGCATCCGGTTTATAAAGGACTCAGCGCCGATTGGCAATTTCGCTGGCAAAAACGAGAAGGCTCTTATTCGAAATACGAAAACGGAAGTTTTCACGAAGAGACCTATCCTGCTTTTGCCCTTTTGGACGTTCGATTGAATTGGAAGATCGATCCGCTAAATATTTATCTATCTATTCATAACTTATTCGACAAATCGTACTATGATTTGGGCAATCTTCCACAACCGGGTTTTTGGTTGATTGGCGGAGTGTCTTGGCAGTTGAAATAATTTGTTGGAAAGAACGCGGATGATGCGGAGCGGCCAGCGTCATCTGCGTTCAAAAGAACTTTTTAGGGGACTCCTCCTCAAACAATTCGTTCAGATCAATTTCTAATCCTTCAAAAATATGCACGGGAGCCTTTTGGTTGCATTCATATACCGTTCCCAAATCGTATTTACCGTCCGATTGCAATAAAAAGACAGCGACTGTTTTCGCTTGAGGATCCACAATCCAATATTCCCTTACTCCGGCTGCCTCATACAAGTTGAATTTGTAATTCCAATCGTATTTTAATGTTGAAGGCGACAACACTTCCACGATCAAATCCGGAGCGCCTATGCATCCCCTATCATCCAATTTGGATAAATCGCAAATGACGCAAATATCCGGTTGAACCACGTTGTATATCTTATCGTCCGCAGTTTCGTTATTCAAGGGCAAACGAACATCGAATGGAGCATGATAGATGTGGCATTTTCCCTTGCGTTGCCTGACGAAAGATTCCATAACCCAACTCGCTAAATGGGTAATTCGGGCATGAAAAGCATTGGGCGCCGACATCAAATGAATGAAACCATTAATTAATTCCCTTCGTTTATCGTCCAACCAAGTCAAATAATCGGCATACGTATAACGTTTGGTTTCATCTAAATCCAACGTACCAAACATAACAAACGGCTCTTCTACTATGTTGGGTTCGGAAGAAGGCTCCTTGTATGATTTTGCTTTTCCCATAAATTTTAAGTATTTTTGAATGAACGCACAAATATAGCTGAAATTTATCGAGCGCATTAATAATAACTGTAGAATTTTTCCAATCGATTCTTATTGGAATTGCAAAGCGAAAGAGATTCTTTTGCCATTCAATAGTTTGTTTGGAAAAAACCGGTATCTTTGCAAAAAACAGTTCTTAATTTTTAACTTCAACTTTAACTGCAATGGATTTTGGCCGTTTATTCAAGAATTTCTGGTCTCTCTTTTATCCCAAACTGTGCGTAGGATGTGCAGAGGCCTTGATGGAACACGAAAATTTCTTTTGTCCGCAATGTCTTTTGGATTTACCTAAAACCAATTATCACCGGATAAAAAACAATCCTGCTTACGATCGATTTGCAGGAAAAATTTCGCTTCAAAGAGCATCTTCCTATCTTTATTACAACAAAGGAGGATTAGGTCAACGTTTGGTCGCAGAATTCAAGTACCGCGGCAATATTCATCTGGGCGAATGGATTGCGGCCATGCTGGCTGCGGAGATGCTTCCGTCTGGCTTTTTTGAAGGAATCGATTGGATTGTTCCAACCCCCTTGCATCCTCAAAAGCAGAAATTGCGGGGATTCAATCAAGCGGAAATATTAGGAAAAGGGATATCTAAAATAACTCATATTCCGATGGAAACGGGCAATCTTTACCGAATAAAAGCCAATGTGAGCCAGACGCGGAAAGGAGTTTACGATCGATGGAAAAATACGCAGGGAATTTTTGACGTGAAAAATATAGAAGCGTTTAACCATAAACATCTGCTGCTTATCGACGATGTACTGACTACTGGAGCAACGCTTGAAGCCTGCGCTCAGGCGTTTTCGAGAGGAGAAAAAATCAAAATAAGCATTCTCACTTTAACCATCGCGTGAAGGATGAATCGCATTGATTTGAAATAATTCGAAAGTTTTTTGAATTTAATTTCTTTTGTTTTTGTATTTTTTTAACTAAAAACGCTGCATTTTTTTCATCTATATATCATTCAAAATCACTACTTTTGTGACATCTAAACCATAAAATTCCTCTAATGAAGACCCTAGAACAAATTTTAGCAAAAAAACTGCTTCATATCAAAGCGGTAAAACTTCAACCTGCAAATCCTTTTATATGGGCTTCAGGGTGGAAATCGCCTATATATTGCGACAATAGAAAAACGCTTTCTTATCCGTCGACCCGCAATTTTATTAAAATAGAGTTGGCGCGCACGATTATTGAAAAATACGAAGAGGTAACTGCTATTGCAGGCGTCGCTACGGGAGCGATCGCGCAAGGCGCTATGGTGGCCGAAGAATTGAATCTGCCGTTTGCCTACATTCGCGCTACACCCAAAGACCATGGTTTGGAGAATCTGATTGAAGGTGATCTCAAACCGGGAGCCAGAGTTGTGATTATTGAGGATTTAATTTCTACGGGAGGAAGCAGTCTGAAAGCGGTAGAAGCGGTACGCAATGCCGGCTGCCATGTCGTCGGTTTGATTGCCATTTTTACTTACGGATTCCCCATTGCCGAAGAAAAATTCAAGGAAGCCAAGGTCCAATGGACTACTCTCTGCAACTATGACGCGATCCTCGACGAAGCGTTAAAAACGGAATATATCGATGAATCCGAAATTAAAACGCTTCAAGAATGGAGAAAAAATCCAGCAACTTGGATTGCAAAATAGGAATAAAATAATAGCGACGTTATGACCGAATATACAAGTGAAATAAAAATAATCCCCTACAATCGGGAAAAAGTGTATGGAATGCTGTCCAATTTAGAACATCTGGAGAAATTAAAAGAGCAGTTTCCAGGGGGAAAGATCAATGATATGACGTTTGAAAAGGATTCATTTTCTTTTGTGACGGATCAGGTAGGAAAAGTGAAATTTGCTATCATCGAACGCGAACCTTCACAAACGATTCAAATGCAAGCCGAACAATCGCCGTTAGACGTGCGTTTATGGATTCAATTGGCTGAGTCCAGCGAAAACGAGACAGCAATGAAGTTAATTGTAAAGGCTGATTTGAATCCTCTTCTCAAGCCGATGCTGTCCAATCCTTTGCAGAAAGGAGTCGATAAAATCGCGCAGATATTGTCCGCCATTCCCTACAACGATCTGGAATGAATCACATGAAATTGTGGCAAAAAAACATTCAGGTAGATAAAAAGGTCGAACAATTCACGGTAGGAAAAGACCGTGAAATGGACTTGTTTTTGGCCAAGGCCGATGTATTGGGTTCGATGGCGCACAGCGTCATGCTAGAAAGTATCGGTTTGCTAACTTCCGATGAACTGCGGCAATTGCTTCCAGAACTAAAAAAAATCTACCAATTGGCCGACGCCGAACAGTTTGTTATTGAAGAAGGCGTGGAAGACGTACATTCGCAAGTGGAATGGATGCTTACTCAGGCCAAAGGCGATATAGGGAAAAAAATACATAGCGGACGTTCGCGTAACGATCAGGTTTTGCTGGACATTAAACTTTTTACACGCGATGCCATTCAATCTTTAGTGCGCCAAACATCCGATTTAATCGACGTTTTGATTGAACAAAGCAACCGCTACCAAGAGGTTTTGCTTCCCGGATACACCCACCTACAAATAGCGATGCCTTCATCTTTTGGACTTTGGTTTGGCGCTTATGCCGAAAGTTTGGCCGATGATTTACTGTTGTTGCAGGCCGCTTACAAAATTTGCAATCGGAATCCATTAGGCTCTGCCGCCGGCTACGGTTCGTCTTTTCCGCTAAACCGCCAAATGACTACCGATTTATTGGGTTTCGATTCTATGAATTACAACGTAGTCTACGCCCAGATGGGAAGAGGAAAATTGGAACGTACAGTGGGTTTTGCTCTGGCCGGACTGGCTGCTACGCTTTCGAAGCTGGCTTACGATGCGTGCTTATACAACAGTCAAAATTTCGGATTTATCCGGCTGCCAGACGAATTTACGACTGGTTCGAGCATTATGCCGCATAAAAAAAATCCGGATGTATTTGAACTGACGCGGGCAAAATGCAACCGCATTCAGAGTATTCCTCAACAAATTACATTGATTATCAACAATTTGCCTTCTGGATATTTTCGCGATTTGCAAATAACCAAGGAAATATACCTTCCTGCCTTCGGCGAGCTGGACGATTGTATCCGAATGACGGCCGAAATGATGCAATCGTTGAAAATAAATACGTCCATCATGGACGACGACAAGTATGCTTTGTTGTTCAGCGTGGAAAAAGTAAATGAAAAGGTAAGTCAGGGATTTCCCTTTCGGGACGCTTACCGGCAAACGGCCATGGAAATCGAAGCAGGAACATTTATTCCCGATAAAAAAGTACATCATACGCACGAAGGGAGTATGGGAAACTTGTGTAACGATAAAATTCGGGAAATGAAAGAACATATCGTGACTTCCTTTGGATTTGAACGAGTGAATGCAGCCATTGAAAATCTGTTGAAGCTTTGCTCAGAAGATTCTTTAGACCGCAGATTACAGGGATGAATGCAGATTTTTATATTTATCTTGGGGTGATTGATTTGCGTTATCTGCATTCTTAGCACAATCAACATAAATATTTGTATATATGAAAAAAAAACGATCCTTTTTAGTCGGCATAATTTTTTCTTGTTTGTTTTTTTCTTGCAATGAAGCGCCCCGCTCATCTATACCGAATCTTCCTGTGGATATTACCTTGAATTTGGATTTTCAAGACAAGGACTTGCTCTCCCTTCTGGCAACCGAATCCATTACAAAACCGCGACTGGCAGTCGAACGGATCGGTTTTGGAGGCGTTTTGGTAATCAATGGAGGATATGGAATCGACGGACAGTTGATGTTGTTCGCCTACGATTTGGCTTGTCCCGTAGAAGCCAATGAAAAAATAACAGTAATTGCCGACAATGCCGGCAAAGCCAAATGCCCTGTTTGCGGAGCCGTTTACAATCTTATTTCCGGTTCCGGGAATCCAGAATCCGGCTCCAAATATCCATTAAAAACCTATTCCGTATTTTCTGTTTCCGGAATCGGAAAGCAATATCGTATCTTAAATTAGTTTGTTATGAACGTCTGGATTCGTAAGCGCGATTCCTACGCAGTACTTGCTGAAAGAAAATTGCATGATGCGAAATTGATCGATGATGTCCCAGAAAGGAGAATACTGCCAACCGTCCTGCTTCAGTTCCAACACCATTATTTTATCGAGCGATTGGGTTTTTCCCGTCCGGCAATTCGCAAAGGAAATATTCAAATCGATCGTTACCCGTTCTGTTTTTTCATTATTAACCAAAGTAATGCGGTCGAAATGACTGATGAGGGACGGCTCCAACTTATTCATATCAAAAGCCGAATTTTCCGATAAAAACTGTTTGTTTGCCGCGAGTTCCTTTCCCGACAATACTTCCGGACAACGATTGGGAACACGTACTTTATTCGTCCACCCACTCGTATTTTTATTTTTTATTTCGAGAAACGAAACATTGGAATCGACATACGAACGAATCCTGATTTTCTGACGATTCGACACGCCTTTCCGATGCATGACATACATGTCCAGATATGGAGTATCGAGGTATTGAGTAGAATAAGGAGCGATGCGTTTCCCCTTGACTACTTGTACCCTGAAATAAGGAATCATCGCTTCTAAAAGTTGCGGAAGAAAAGATATGCACGCTACAAATTTAAAGTCCTTCCGTTCCATCAAGCGGATATTTTTCACTTCATTGAGCGCAATCGGCGGCATGGTCTTTAAAATCGCGTCTATCTCTATCATTTCAATCATGCAGTTCATTCCCAAAAAACGTACGCACAAACTTTTTTTTCTGTTAACAAAGAGAGAAAGAATCTAACAAAGCGAGAGAGGTTGTCGCAACGTCTCTCGCCCCATGAAAACACTATTTTATTTTTTGTACTCTCTTATAACCGTAGATGGCTAATTCGCCTAATTCTTCTTCGATGCGGAGCAACTGATTGTATTTAGCCATCCGATCGGAGCGGCTCAACGAACCGGTTTTAATTTGTCCGGAGTTGGTTGCCACAGCGATATCAGCAATCGTAGCATCTTCCGTTTCTCCTGAACGATGCGAGATGACAGTGGTATAACCCGAGCGGTGAGCCATTTCGATAGCGTCCAGCGTTTCACTTAACGAACCGATTTGATTCACTTTGACCAAAATAGAGTTGGCGCAACCCTGTTCGATTCCTTTACGAAGGAAATCAACATTGGTGACAAACACGTCATCACCCACCAATTGGCATTGGTCGCCGATTTTGTCGGTAAGCAATTTCCAGCCATCCCAATCGTTTTCACTCATTCCGTCTTCAATCGAATCAATTGGATACTTGCTTAGCAATTCAGCCAAGTAATCGGCTTGTTGAACAGACGTCCGTTTAGCGCCCTTCGCTCCTTCAAACAAAGTGTAATCATACGCTCCGTTTTTATAAAATTCGGAAGCGGCGCAATCCAAACCAATGGTTACGTCTTTTCCGGGTTCATATCCCGCATTTTTAATGGCTTGAAGGATAGATTCCAAGGCATCTTCCGTTCCTTTCAAAGAAGGAGCAAAACCGCCTTCATCGCCTACTGCCGTGCTTAATCCTCTATCGTGCAATACTTTTTTCAAAGAATGGAAGACTTCAGCGCCCATCCGCAAGCCTTCTCTGAAACTGGATGCGCCCACTGGACGGATCATGAATTCTTGAAAAGCAATGGGTGCGTCCGAATGCGATCCTCCGTTAATGATGTTCATCATCGGAACAGGAAGAATGCAGGTATTCGTGCCTCCAATATATCGGTACAATGGAATTTGTAAATATTCGGCGGCTGCTCTGGCGACTGCTAAAGATACGCCTAAAATAGCGTTGGCTCCTAATTTTGATTTGGTGGGCGTACCGTCTAATGCCAACATAATTTTGTCGATAGACCGTTGTTCCAAAACGCTGATTCCGATTAAGGCCGGCGCTATGATGTGATTGATATTCTCTACTGCTTTCAGAACACCTTTGCCTCCATAACGTTTTTTATCTCCGTCCCGCAATTCCAATGCTTCATTTTCTCCTGTAGAAGCTCCGGAAGGAACTGCAGCACGACCCATAAATCCTGATTCTAAATATACATCTACCTCAACCGTAGGATTACCTCGTGAATCTAAAATCTCTCTACCTACAATTTTTACTATTTCCATTTCCATAAACTAATTATTAATATTTGCTATTTATTGAATGCTATTTCAAATACGCTTCATTGAAAAGCCTCTTTTTGCGCTGCAAATGTAAGGAAAATAATCGAATGAAGGATTTGCTTTGTCTTAATAAAGTTTAATGGAAGGTGTTTCTCTATCATCCCGCGCTTGACGCGAAATCCACCCTCCCTTCGTGCTGTTAAACTTTGAACAGATGGACTCTCCACCGTAAAGCGAATATGGACATTCCGCACATAAACTGTTGCCTCACACTTTATTCCAAAATAGCAGAATAAAGTGCAGGACAACACTTTTTTTTGAAAGCTACCTGAGTCATTGACCGTTCTTCTCCCGACAGCGAATAATTTGTTCTTTGGAAAAGCCGGTCAGTTCGATAATCTCCTCAATCGACATATTTTTTTGAAGACATCTTTGAATTATATAGATGTTCCTTTCTTCTCGACCTTTCTCAATGCCTTCTTCGCGTGCATACTCCACTGCCGAGCGGACATCGCGATACTCCAAAATACTTTTATTGTATGATTCCATATCTTTTTTTGTTAATCGTTTTA
>WRFY01000059.1 GCA_009783445.1 Candidatus Azobacteroides sp.
AATAAATGTATACTTATAAATTTAAAATAATGATAATCAATTGAATAAATATAAATATTAAAACTTATCAGTAAATAATAATGACGTTTATTATATTTAGGAAAATATAAAATCTATCGAAAGTTAAGGCCTCTTTTCTCTCTCCTCCTGACTATTGCAATAATCGAAGTGCAAAGGTATAAATTATGCTTGATGTTTCCAAATGCCGGATGGTGTTGCTTTTGCATGGACTCTATTTTTTCCGGCCAAACCAAACAAAAAATGCCGGAAAATTGGCAAATCTTTTGAAAAGTTGTATCTTTGTAAAAATGAAACGGCTGTTGCCCATATTACTGCTTTTGATCATGTCGCTGGTGGCTGTCCAACCAACAGTGGCTTTTCATTATTGCGGCAAGCAATTGCGTTCGGTCGGCATTCTGCGCGAAAATTCGCCTTCCGATTGTTGCGGACAAAAAAATTGTTGTTCGCACTATACGGTTAAACTCTCAACCGACCATTTTCAACTTCCCGAGCAAGAAATTATACTTAAAAACAGTTCGCCGAACCAAGCGGCGTGGTTTTTTTTAACTGTTCAACCGTTTGAAGAAAAGGAATGGATCAATTGGCGGATATATCAAACCGTTTTTCCCCTAGGAATTTTTGCTCCATACCAGCCGGATTTACTTAGCTGGATTTGTATCTTCCGGATTTAGACCTTACGGTTGTCTCTAACCATAAGGGGTTTGTTTTTATTCTATATTTTTTAATCATTTATAATTCATTCGCATGCTCAACTCAATTGTCAGGTATTTTCTTGATAATAAAGGAATATCTATTTCATTACTTATCATCATCATCGTGGTGGGCATATCCGTCGCTCCTTTCGATTGGCATGGAGGGCTGCTGCCTCACGATCCAGTACCGGTAGACGCCATCCCCGATATTGGCGAAAATCAACAGATTGTCGCAACAGAATGGATGGGACAGTCGCCCAAAGACATACAGAACCAGATCACTTACCCTTTGACCAGCGCTTTGCTTGGAATTTCTGGCGTAAAAACCATACGCAGTACTTCCATGTTTGGCATGTCGTTTATTTATATTATTTTCGACGATAATGTGGAATTTTATTGGAGTCGTTCACGCATACTGGAAAAATTGAATGCGTTGCCGGATGGAACGCTACCCAAAGGCGTTCAACCTGCTTTAGGACCCGACGCTACCGCTCTTGGCCAGATTTTCTGGTATACGCTCGAAGGAAGAAATCCTCAAACGGGAAAAGCTGCCGGCGGTTGGGATGCGGAAGAACTCCGTACCCTACAGGATTTTTATGTCAAATATGCTTTATCGGCTGCCGAAGGCGTTTCGGAAGTGGCTTCTGTCGGCGGATTTGTCAAGGAATATCAAATAGAAATTCATCCGGACGCCCTGCGGGCTTTCGATGTTTCGATCATGGATGTAATGGATGCCGTTCAAAAAAGCAACTTGGATATTGGAGCCGAAACCCTTGAAATGAACAAGGTAGAATATTTGATTCGGGGATTGGGTTACGTTCAGAGCATTTCCGATTTGGAAGAAGCCGTCGTAACCGTCCGAAAAGGAGTTCCCGTCCGAATCAAAGAGGTTGCTTTTGTGAATATAGGGCCGGCCACCCGACGCGGCGGATTGGATAAAGAAGGCGTTGAAGCAGTGGGCGGCGTAGTAGTAGCCCGATACGGTTCCAATCCCATGCAAGTGATCAACAATATACAGAAACAGATTGCTCAAATGGAATCTGGACTTCCGCAAAAAATATTAGCCGACGGAACCGTGAGTAAAGTGTCGATTGTTCCGTTTTATGACCGCACCGGCTTGATTCGGGAAACTATTCATACGCTTGAAACTGCTCTATCGCAGGAGATGTTGATTTGTATCATAGTCGTAATTGTTTTGGTATTCAATCTGCGGGCCTCCGTGGTTATATCCAGCATCTTGCCCGTTGCCGTCCTATCGACCTTTATTATCATGCGGTACGCGAAAATCGACGCAAACATTGTTGCCTTGTCGGGAATCGCCATTGCCATCGGAGTAATGGTCGATGTCGGAGTGGTATTAGTCGAAAGCATTCTCCGACACATCAACGGAGAAAAGGACGCGGCGAAGCGGAAAGGACAAGCTTTTTCCCATCTGATTTTTGAAAGTGTGAGCGAAGTATCTGGAGCTTTATTTACCGGAATGTTGACTACCATCGTCAGTTTTCTTCCTGTATTCGCCTTGCAAGCGCAGGAAGGCAAATTATTTTCACCCTTAGCTTACACAAAAACATTTGCCTTGATTTCCGCGCTTCTGCTTGGATTTATATTGCTTCCGACGCTGGCTTATTTCATTTTTCGTTTTTCTATTCCCGAAAAAGCAAGCGTTTTTGTCCGGTTGCAAGGCATCCTTTCTTTTGGGATGGGGAAAAAAATCCGGTGGATTCAATCGGCTGCCATTGTTCTTATTTTGTGTACCGCTCTTACTTATCTGACGTCCGAATGGTTGCCGCTCGGCGTCAGATCCGGTTGGGGATTGAATTTTACGTTTGTTGTCCTTTCCATCGGAATTATTCTATTATTGCTTTGGTTGCTGGTCATTTATTACGAACATATTTTGCGTTGGTGCCTGGCCAACCGATGGAAGTTTATGCTGATTCCTGCTGTCGTATTGATTTCCGGCGCCTTCATTTGGAGAAACATGGGAGAAGAATTCATGCCGAATCTCAACGAAGGTTCTTTTCTTCTAATGCCTACCAGCATGCCGCATACGGGAATTGAACAGAATTTGTTTTTGATTCGGGAAATCGACCGGCGTGTTTCCGCCATTTCCGAAGTCGAAATGGCAGTAGGCAAATGGGGGCGCGTCCAATCGGCGCTCGACCCTGCTCCTACCCAAATGTTTGAAAATACGATTCAATACCGTTCCGAATATTTGCTAAATGAGAAAGGAAACAAGCAACGGTTCAAAGTAAACAAAAAAGGTGAATTTATACTGATCGACGGTTCAACTTACAACCCTGTAGAGCATTTCAGGATTATTCCAGCCGACAGTCTGATTCTCGATCGTCGCGGCGATTATTTCCGGCAATGGCGTCCGCATATCAAAAATCCTGACGATATTTGGCAGGAAATTGTGCGTGTTTCTCATCTTCCCGGCCTGACCTCTTCGCCCAAATTGCAACCGATTGAAGCCCGCTTGGTCATGCTGTCTACCGGCATGCGCGCTCCGATGGGATTGAAAGTATTCGGACCCAATATCGAAAGCATCGAACAGGCGGGAAAAGCGCTTGAAGCAGCCTTGAAAAAAGCTCCTTCCGTTTTGCCTTCTACGGTTTTCTACGATCGCGCAGTGGGCGCTCCCTACTTAGAAATTCTGTTCGACAGGCGCAAAATGGCCCGCTATGGCGTTAAAATGGCCGAACTGCAGGAAGTCATAAGCGCTGCGGTGGGTGGAATGGCGTTGACAACTACCGTCGAAGGGCGGGAACGGTTTCCGGTTCGGTTGCGTTATCCCCGCGAACTAAGGGACGATCCGGAAACGTTGTCGCAATTGATTATTCCTACAGCTTCCGGAGTGCAGATTCCCTTGAGCGAAGTGGCAGATATCCAGTATGCCAAAGGAGAACAAATGATTCAAAGCGAAAATGCGTTTCTAACTGGATATGTTATTTTCGACAAAAAAGAAGAAATGGCAGAAACGAATGCGGTAAAAGAAGCTGGTCAGTTTTTGAAGGAACAAATTGATTCTGGAAAATTGCAATTGCCTCCCGGCGTATCTTATATGTTTGCTGGAAATTACGAACATCGCCAACGTGCCGCCCAGCGTTTGTCGATCATTATTCCCTTCAGTTTGCTGGCAATCCTGCTGATACTTTATTTCCGTTTCCGATCGGTTGTTGCTTCTCTCATTCATTTTTCGGGAGTGTTTGTCGCTTTTGGCGGCGGATTCATTTTATTGTGGCTTTATGGGCAAGCTTGGTTTCTGAATTTTTCTTTTGGAGGAGAAAATCTGCGGGATATTTTTCAAATGCATCCAGTAAACTTGAGTATAGCGGTGTGGGTAGGTTTCATTGCCTTGTTCGGAATCGCTACCAACGACGGCGTATTAATGGGAACGTTCATACACGACACTTTCCTTGCTAAAAATCCCCAATCAAAGACAGAAATTCGCGAAGCAGTTGTGTTTGCCGGTTTGAAAAGGGTTCGACCGGCAGCTATGACTACGGCTACAACTTTGATTGCCTTGCTTCCGGTTTTGACCTCGACTGGGAAAGGGGCGGATATTATGATTCCAATGGCTATTCCTACTTTTGGCGGAATGCTTATTCAATCCATGACGATGTTTGTGGTACCGGTGTTGCAATGCTGGTGGAGGGAAAGATATGTTAAAAAAACAAATGAAACGAAATGAAAAAATATATCAAAAAACAAATAATAGCGTTATTAGGATGTGCGATGATGGCCGGGAATGCCCGGACTCAGGAAACCGATTCGCTGAGCCGATATTTAGAAATTGCGGAACAGTCCAATCCTGCGCTTAAAGCGGCTTTTCACATTTACGAAGCCTCGCTTCAAAATGCTTTGCAAGCAGGAGCTTATGAGGATCCGCGATTGGAAGCGGGCTTTTTCCCTCAACCGATGGAATTAGTTGAAGGTCGAGAGATTGCCCGCTTTCAAGTGATGCAGATGTTTCCCTGGTTTGGAGTTCGGAAAGCCGCTCAGACAGAAGCTCGCCACATGACGCGAATGGCTTTTGAACAAATTCGAGAAGCAAGAGAAAATCTATTTTTGGAAATTTATACCCAATGGTACGCCTTGTGCGCCCTTCAGCAAAAATGGAAAACTACCGAAGAAAATATTTCTTTGTTGAAACAATTGGAAACATTAGCTTTGCAGAAATACGCTGCGGGGAAAAATTTTTCCGGATCATCGTCGACCAACGACCAGTCTTCGACGACAAACGCTTTCTCTTCTTCAGCCAGCGATTATTCCATGCAAGGGATGAATATGAGCGGCAATCCAGCCGCATCCGTCTCCGCTTCGTCTGGAAGCAAAAGCGCTATGGATATGGGCGGAACAGCTTCTGGTTTATCGGAAATTTTGCGCATCCAACTCGAAATTGCTGAGGTAGAAAGCGATTTGGAAAGCGTTCAGTCGGAAATTGTCGCCGGAAAAGCCCGCTTCAATACCCTTTTGAACCGTCCGGTAGAAAACGAAGTGTTTATTCCCGATAAACTTTTGCAGACTCCTTTCTCGCTGAATATGAAGTCGAGTATAGAACAAATGGCTATGCAGAACGCTATGTTGGAAATGATTCGCGAAGAAACTTTGGCCTACAAGGCCAAAGAAAAAATGAACAGAAAAATGAGCTATCCCATGTGGGGGATTGGACTTCAATACATGTGGATTGGCAAAAAAATGGAAAGCGCCAGCCACACAACTGCGGAAACAGGGATGGAAAACAAGGACAACGGCATGAACGGCAAAGATATGTGGATGCCTATGGTCTCTGTCAGCCTTCCGGTTTTTAGAAATAAGTACAAGGCGGCTCAACAGGAAAGCAAACGATTGCAACAGGCAAACGAAGAAAAATATGCCGATACATTCAACCGTTTGCAAGCGGAATTGTATCAATACCGGCATCAATTGGACGATGCGGCACGGAAAATTGTGCTTTATAAAAAACAGACTGGACTGGCTCGTACTACTTACGATTTGCTGGTACAGGAATTTACCTCCGGCAAAACCGACTTGAAAGAGGTGATTCAGATACAGCGTCAATGGACGGATTACCGATGGAAGGAAACCGAATCGATTGCCAACTACAATACGATTGTCATCTCTATTCAAAAACTCATGAGTAATATTTCCAAATGATCCAATTAAAATTGAAATGAAACGAGTATATCAAATTGTATTCATTGTGATTTTTTTCGCTGCCGGCTTATTTTTAGGTTGGCATTTATCCGATTCATTTAGAAATCGGCCGATAGAAACAGTTTCCGCAGAAACAAAAATGTGGACTTGTTCCATGCATCCGCAAATCAAACAAGACCATCCGGGTAAATGCCCTTTGTGCGGAATGGATTTGATTCCGATCCAAACGGTTCGTACGGAAAACGAGCAAGTGGATGCGGATGTTATCCGCTTATCCCCGGAAGCGGTCGCATTGGCCAATATCCAAACCATCAGGGTCGTTCGAGGCAATCCGGTAAAGGAAATCCATTTGTACGGAACGATTCAACCCAATGAACGTTTTTTACGATCGCAGGTTTCGCATGTTAACGGTCGTATAGAAAAACTGTTTGTCCTTTTTACGGGCGAAACAATTCGGGAAGGACAAACCATCGCCAGCGTTTTTTCGCCCGACTTACTGACGGCTCAACAAGAATTGCTGGTAGCCGTAAAAATGCAGGCAACGCAACCGGCGCTTTTGAAGGCTGCCCGCGAAAAACTTCGTCTGTGGAAATTGACTGACCGGCAAATTGCCGAAATCGAACAAAGCGGAGCGGCTTCTTCGCTGATCGACATCACGGCCAATACCCAGGGCGTAGTGATTGCCAAAAAAGTGGTGCAAGGTGATTATGTCAATTCTGGAAGCATTTTGTTTGAGTTGGCCGATCTTTCTTCCGTTTGGGCGTTATTTGAAGCATACGAAGCGGATCTTCCCTATTTAAAAAAAGGTGATCCGGTGGAATATACTTTGCAAGCCTTACCCGGAAAAACGTTTAAGGGAAAAATTTCATTCATCGATCCGTTTTTGGATAAAACCACCCGTACGGCTAAAGTGAGAGTAGAAACAGCCAATCCCCATTTCGAATTGAAACCGGAAATGTATGCTTCAGCCATTATCCGGTCTTCCTTAAAGCAGCATGCAGCCGAATGGATCATTCCCAAAACGGCGATATTGTGGACTGGCAAACGTTCTATTGTCTACGTAAAGCAACCGGACAGCGAGATACCGGCATTCAAACTGCGCGAAATCGAATTGGGTCCTTCGCTGGGAGATTCCTACGTTGTATTGTCTGGTATTGCCGAAGGCGAAGAGATTGTCGTAAACGGAACCTTTGCAGTGGACGCAAGCGCTCAATTGGAAGGCAAACCCAGCATGATGAACCCATCAGAAAACGTCGTTCCGGCTCCCGCTGATAAAATTACGGAATTGTCGGAAATAATCGAAAAGCAGACCGTGATTCCGGTACAAGGAAGTTGCGAGATGTGTAAAGAACGAATTGAAACAACGGCTTTGAGTGTGAAAGGCGTTCTATCGGCTTCGTGGGAGGAAGAATCCAAACAATTGCACTTGAAGTACGACCCGCAAAAGACCTCGCCCGACGCCGTCGCTCAAACGATCGCTCAAGTCGGTCACGATGCAGGCCGATACAAAGCAGACGAAAAAGTGTACGAAGCGTTGCCGCCTTGTTGCCATTATAGAGAAAAATAGACATCAAAAGTTTGATAACTGCTTTAACCATTTGGCGGCGTTCTGAAAAGTATGCTTTGTAGAACGCCACCTTAATTTTTTAATAATCTGCCATTCTCATTCATTTTCTTTCCTTAGGGTTAGAAAAATGTCGAACAATTTGGGAAGTTCTACGGAAGAATTAGCAATGCCAAAAGCGTGGATAGATTCGTTCCAAATCTCGCCGCTCTCGCTGTCAATGATTGTTTGAATATGATATTTACCCTCGCAGTTGTAAATTGTCCATTTGGCCTTTTTTCCTAAAATTTTGCTTTCCACTTCTTCTGTTTTGCAACTGTCATTATCGGGACTAAATTCGCTGGGTTGATTGCCAAAATACACGCCTGCCGCAAATGCAGCCGGAACGGTGGTATCGGTTGGTTGAAAATAGTAAACGTCAAAATCGGCTCCTTTCATTACATCAATGAAATAGTCGGATGGAATGGAAATTCGATATTGACTTGTGCCGAGTTGCCTTTCAATCAACGTGTTGATGAACAGACTGTCTGGCAATGAGTCGCCTTCCGTCTGTTTATTGCCTGTTCCGCGACAACTGCTCAAAAAGAAAACGACGGTAAGAAAAATAAAGCCTAATCGACAATGGCTGATAGTTAATTTTCTGTTATTCATTTTTATTTATTGCTTCAATTCGCTTATCTTCTTTTTTAATAAACTCATAATAATATTTTCTTCCTGTTTCGTCTGAGGTTTGATATATTGATTTTAAAAGAGAATCGCCAATAATAAAAGAAAACTCGTTGATGCGCCAAAAGAATCGAAAATTACTATCAAAATCTTGAAAATAATTGTATTTTTTATCAGACATTTTTAAAAGTAAAGACCGGTTAAAGATGGGAATACCACATTGTTCTTTATCATAAGGTTTCTCAAAACAGTAAAAATAATTACCGATATCCTCTCTTTTAAAAACGAATGATAGGGTGGTGTCTATAGTTGCATCAAAATCAAAATCGACATTCTTATCAGGAATGGTATACAATGGCATTATCTCTTCTTTTCTGTAATCTTTATCCATTGAATAAAAACTAAACTGTTCCATATTCCAAAAATTGTCTCTTAAAGAAAGTTCAAATAGATTTTCTGGAATATTTTCATTTACTGTCGCTAATATCGGACTATACATTGTTAAGGTATCGTTATTTACAACGTATATTCCGACGAATTCAAATGTCATGTCGTAATCACCTTGGTCATTGTGATATGACATATAAAAAGTAAAATCTGGTTTTAATTCCAAAGCGGCCGTTTGAGTACAACAACCATCGTCAGGGTATGGCTTTCCACGACGAATAGATATATCGCCATTTGAATCAACTTCCTGCACCATTTCATAGTCTTCCTCATAATCATTAGTTGAATGCCGAAATGAATATGTGCCGATTAATTGCTTATTTTGAGCGCATATACAACTAACGGATATAATCGCTGCAATCAAAAATAAATTGGTTCGCTTCATGTTATTTTAAAAAATTCAACTATAATCTCAATTTCCTTGTTATTCTTATTTCTTATTCATTCCACCAAAATATATTTTCTATGCTTTGCGTTGGAGCATCATTCTGTTTAATAACAATTTCAAAATTTATTTTTCCTTCTGCTTCATAATCATAATCTTCTGGGTCAAACATTTGCCTAATCCTAAAAACATACCTTCCATTGCTTAACGGAATGATAAGGTCAGAATTGTGTTTTGATGGAATTTTTTCATTAGTATATGCTGCTGCCATTGTCAAATCTTCATAGTTGGTTAAACATAGTTGTCCGTTTGTTACTACAATGGATTTATTGAATTCCCGAAAAGCTTTTTTGTTAGTTGCCTTGTCCAAAATTGCCGCCGACCACTCGCCGCCACCCATTGTAGTTGCCCAAATGATTAGGTTTTCCTTATTCATTTCTTCAACAAATCGACTAACAAGTTCGTCTAATTCCCAATTTTCGCCAACAAACGCATTGTATTTTTCAGAATTGGCAATCGCTAAAAAACCCGAATCGTCTGTGATTTTTAATTTTAAACTTTTTTTAAATGAAAACATTTTTGGCGGCGTTTCAAAAAGTATGTTGTTATAAAAATTTGACAATAAGAAAAAAAGGCTATATTTGTTTTATAAAAATAACAATTTGCTTTTAAAAATTTTAAATAGCGCTTTTACACACCTCATAAAACACTGAGAAAAAGGGAAAAAGAAATAAAAAGCGGCATGTTTCTTTTGGCTAATTTCTTAAAATTCACATTTCAATGAATGTTTTTTCGTATAGCCGACAGAAAGTCCTTCATGGCCTGTGAATCTTTCGTTTCGATTATTTGCAATAAACCAGCCAATTCTTTTTGGATTCTTTCCAATTGCAATGGAGTATGCGGATTAAACAATATTTCGGTTAGCAGGTAATCATCCTCTGACAATAATCCACGAGCAATCGTCATGTGCTTTTTGAAAGTAGTTCCTGGAGCCTCTTGATGTTTCATTACCGATGCAAAAATCAGTGTCGAAGCAAAGGGAATCGACAAAGAATAGGCTATCGTTTCGTCGTGTTCGTCGAACGTATATTCAAATATATTCAATTTTAGAGAATTGTATAAATCGCGAAAAAAAACTTTTCCCATGTGTGAAGATTCCGAAATAATGATGGCGTTTTCGAACGAAAGATTATCCAAGTTAGCAAATGTTGGTCCAAACATCGGATGCGTAGAAACAAAAGGTCTTCCTTCTTCTCGATAAAATTCTTTTAATCCTGTTTTTACGGAAGCAATATCGGAAATAATGCATGATTCGGGAACAAACGGAAGCGTTTGACGGAAAGCGTCCATCGTATATTGCACGGTAGCGGCGTTAATCAAAATTTCTGGCTTGAAATCCAAAATTTCCTGCGGATCACTCATTCGAATGCAATTGTAAGTAAAGCGCAATTTTTCCGGATTTCGATCAAAAATAGCGACTTCATGTTGGAAACTTAATACGTCGGCAAAAAAACTTCCCATTTTTCCTGCCCCTAAAATCTGTATCTTCATTGATTTAAAACTTCAATTTGTTGTCTGATTGATTCTTCGTGGATGGCTTCCAAAACCGTTTTCATAAAAGCGCCGTCCATCCCCAACTCTTTCGCTTCACAGATTCGTTTATCCAATATTTCGTCATATCTCTGCGTTTGAAGCACAGGCATGTTGTGTTCTTTTTTGTACTGTCCGATTTCTTTGGAAATACGCATTCTTTTTGTCAGAATAGCTAATAAATCGTTGTCAATCTGGTCGATCTGCTGACGGAGTTCAGTCAGATTTTCCGTTGTTTGCTTGGTATCCCGAATCACTAAAAGGTGCAGAATATACGACAAAATATCCGGAGTGATCTGCTGCTCTTTGTCGCTCCAAGCCTGTTCGGGATCGCAATGCGATTCGATAATCAATCCGTCGTAATTCAAATCCATTGCTTGTTGACATAAAGAAGCGATTAATTCCCTTTTTCCGCCCATGTGACTGGGATCGGAAATCAAGGGAAGCTGAGGAATGCGTCTTTTCAATTCGATAGGGATATGCCATTGGGGAAGATTGCGGTATATTTTTTTATCATAACTGCTAAATCCTCGATGAATTGCGCCAATTTTTCTTATGCCGGCATTGTAAACTCGTTCAATAGCGCCTATCCACAGTTCCAAATCAGGGTTTACCGGATTTTTAATCAGCACAGGGCCGTCGAATTGAGTTTCTTTCAGGGCATCGGCTATTTCCTGAACGGCAAACGGATTAACAGCAGTTCTTGCGCCTATCCATAAAATGTCGATCTCATGTTCAACGGCTTCCACAACATGATTTTTTGTTGCCACCTCCGTTGCGATATACATACCTGTCTCCTTCTTTACTCGTTGCATCCAGACCAATCCTTCTGTCCCAACTCCTTCAAAACCCCCCGGTTTAGTACGAGGTTTCCATATGCCGGCGCGAAAAATATTTATACCATTACCAACTAATTCTTTGGCTGTTGTCATTAACTGCTCTTCTGTTTCAGCGCTGCAAGGGCCTGCAATGATCACGGGCCGTTGACTACTGACGCCCGGTAATAAAATGGATTCTAATTCCATAAATATAAAATTTGTTAATTTATAATTCGTTTTCCGTCCACTCGGTGATTCGCTTCAGGGATTCTTTCAACTGGTCTTCTTTGCAACAGAGCGAAATACGGATGTATTGGTTTCCGTTGCTTCCAAAAATGAATCCCGGCGCAACAAAAACATTCGCTTGATATAAGATTTTGTCCGACAAATCTTTGCTGTGGCCGTATTTTTCTGGAATTTTTCCCCACAAGAACATCCCCGATTGTTTTGGATCAAAACGACAATCCAGGACTTTCATGATATTTTCCGCTATTTTGCGGCGTTTTTTGTATACTTCATTCATATTGCGGTACCATTCTTCGGGAGCCTGAAGGGCTTGGGCTGCCGCCAGCATCATCGGCCTAAACTGACCGCTATCAATATTGCTTTTCACTTTCAATATCCACTCGATAAACAAGGAGTTGGATGCCGCCATAGCAATTCGCCAACCCGGCATATTCTGTGATTTGCTTAAAGAATTCATTTCGACGCAAATCTCTTTGGCGCCTTCTATTTCCAGCATACTCAAGGGATGATCGTTCAAAATAAAGCTGTATGGATTATCGTGGCAAATGACAATTCCCCATTTTTTGCCAAAAGCGATTAATTTTCGGAATAGTTCTTTGCTTGCCGGAGCGCCTGTCGGCATGTTGGGATAATTGACCCACATCAATTTTATGTTCGACAAATCCAATTTTTCCAATGCGTCGAAATCGGGTTGCCAATTGTTTTCTTCTTTCAAATCGTAAGGAATTTCTTTCGCTCCCACCAAATTGGAGATTGAACTGTAAGCAGGGTAACCCGGATTTGGAATGAGTACGCCATCGCCCGGATTCAGAAAAGCCAGCGAAATATGCAAAACGCCTTCTTTCGATCCAATCAAAGGCTGGATTTCAGTATCCGGATTTAAATCGACGCTATACCATCTTTTATACCAATCGGCGAAAGCTTCGCGAAGTTCGGGAATACCGGCGCAAGGTTGGTATCCATGCACATCCGGCTGTTTGGCTGATTGACATAACGTTTCGATTGTTGTTTCGGAAGGCGGCAAATCGGGACTTCCGACGCCCAAATTAATCACCTGCAAACCCTTGGCATTCATTTGGGCTATTTCTTTCAATTTTCCGGAGAAATAATATTCATTGACCGTATTCAAACGGAGCGCTGGTTCTATTTTTTTCATTTGTATCTAATTTTTTTATCCTTTTACGTTATTTTCCTTGTATTCTCCCAGAATCTTCAGATCCTTGGTCAACGGACGAATTGCTTCCAAAGACTGTTTGTAGCGCAAGAGATTTTTAAAAGTCAAGTCTACGTAAAACAAGTATTCCCATTCGCGTCCCAAGATGGGCAAGGATTGTATTTTTGTCAGATTCACATCATAGAAAGAAAAGATAGACAACACTTTAGATAAGCTTCCTTCCGTATGGGGAAGGGTAAAAACAATGGACACTTTGTTGTTTTCCGAATCGGGCGCCAATTCTTCTGCCCGCCACCGATTGGACAACAACAAGAAGCGGGTAAAATTTCGTTTATTGGTTTCGATGCCTTTTTCCAAAATATTCAAGCCATACCATTCGGCGGCATATTTGCTGCAAATAGCGGCGTGTCCTTTCTGTTGCGATTCGGCTATCTGTTTAGCGCTCAATGCAGTATCTTCTTCTTCCACAATTTTTACGGAAGATAGAGTATTCAAGTACTCTTCGCATTGCATCAAAGCAATCGGGTGCGAATGGACTTCGGTAATCGTTTCCAGATCATCGCTCGGTAAAACCGCCAAACAATGAGAAATACGTATTTTCTGTTCGCCGACAACCACCAAATCGCTTTCTCGGATCAATTCATAGTTTTGCAACAAACTTCCGGCAATCGTATTTTCGATGGCCATAATGCCAATCAACGCTGGGTCTTTTTTTACCGCTAATAAGACATCCTTGAATTTGTTGCAGGGAAATATCTCAATTTCGTTTTCTCCTCTCTCTCTGAAATATTCGCGGGCGGCAATTTCATGATAGGCTCCTTTTATTCCTTGAATAGCTACTGTTTTCATTCTTGTTTTTTTCAAAAAAAAAAAATCCTGCCGCTTCCGACAGGATTTTATATTTTATTTTGTATTATCGTTTTATTTAGATTTTATCATACAAAATCCCGTCTTACCTTCTTTGCTAAAGTAAAAATAAAAATAAAAATATGTAAAATAAAATCGGTTCATCAGTTTCATAAAGATTATTATTGCGTCACAAAAGTAACGTTTTTTTTAATAACTGCAATAATAATTTTAATTTTTCTCGATTATTTGAAAAAAAATATCTCTTCTATCTATTGCATTCGGTCTTATAATTTCTGAACTCGATTGCTCACAGACTTTTTAACTTTTAGTTTTTTAAATTACCTTTGTATATAAAATATATGCGTCTTATTTTTATTGATTATTTATGCGAATCAAAATATGTATTCTAATGCTTTTCTCAATCGTCTTTTCGGTTAGGGGAAACCTGCCCGAAAAGGTGAGTTTGGATTCGCTTGATTATTATCTTACCAAACAACCTGACTTCGACCGAATGAAAGAAGACCGCATTAGTAATTTAAAAATTGAAATAGAAAAACATTCCAGCGATTTACATACGCTTTATTTTTTATACGTTAATTTATATGAAGAATATCAATCCTATATCTACGACTCGGCGTATGTGTGCGTAAAGAAATTGTTGGATACATCTCATCTATTGGACGACCACGATAAAATAAACTCTTCGGCGGTGAAAATGGTTTTTTGTTATTTGTCGTCCGGCATGTTCAAGGAAGCATTCGACAGTATGGATTCCATTCGGATAAAAGATTGCAGTGATGCAACGAAGATTGATTATTATACTTGCAATGCCCGACTTTATTACGATTTAGCCGATTATAACAACAATTCCGATTTCCGGAAAACATACGAATCGACAGGTAACCGCATTATCGATTCTGCCCTTGTCTTACTGCCGATCGAATCGCCCCGGTTTTGGGCTTCCTTAGGATTAAAACACATGAAATCGAATGACAATCGGGGGGCGCTCGACGCTTTTCGTAAAATGATTGATATGCGGGATTATTCTGAACACGATTTTGCTATCGCTACTTCCAGTATTGCCTATCTTTTAAATTTAGAAGGTAAAAAAAAAGAAGCTAAACAATATCTGATTCAAGCCGCTATTTCGGATATCAAATCTTCGACCAAAGAAACGGTTGCGCTTCGCAACTTGGCTCAAATGCTTTATGTGGAGGGAGATATTGGCCATGCCGTCGTTTATATCCGACATGCTTTGGCTGACGCTTCTTTCTACAATGCCCGGCACCGGCAATTGGAAATAGGATATATTCTTCCAATTATTGAAGGAGAGCGAATCAATACCATCGAAAAACAAAAAGACCGCATCACGCTGTTTTTCTATTTTATATCGGTTTTAGTTGTTTTATTGCTTGTTGCGCTTTACATCATCTGGAAATCGCTGAGACGTTTGAATCAAGCGAAGCAAGCCATACAGGAAGCCAACGACACACTGATGGTTGTTAATAACCGTTTAAGCGAAGCCAATAAAATCAAAGACGAATACATCGGTTATTTTTTCAATCAAAATTCGGAATTTATCGAAAAAATGGAATCTTTTCAGAAATGGGTAAAGCGAAAAGTTTTAGCCAAACAATATGAAGATTTGATGAATATTCCACTGCCACTAAATGCGCAAAAGGAAAGGGAAAATCTCTA
Source organism: Candidatus Azobacteroides sp. (assembly GCA_009783445.1). GTDB lineage: Bacteria > Bacteroidota > Bacteroidia > Bacteroidales > Azobacteroidaceae > Azobacteroides. Next base: position 15,308 of record WRFY01000059.1, read on the forward strand.
TATTCATTTCGACCAGATTTTTCTGAAGTTATTTCCCGACTTCGTGAATAAATTCAATGAACTACTCAAACCCGGAAAACAAATCCGTCTGAAAAAAGACGAATTGCTTTCACCCGAGTTGCGGATTTATGCGCTTATGCGGTTAGGCATTAATGATAATGAAAAAATCGCTTCATTTTTGGACTATTCCGTCAATACGATTTATACCTACAAAACCAAAATAAAAACAAAAGCCTTGGTTTCAAGCGAAGAGTTTAAACAGAAAATTATGGAAATAAAATCTATATAAACTTCGGCTGGAATGTTGGTATCCAATTTCAAATGCACTTCATCGAAATACTTATCATCGTTTTTTTTCATATTTAATTTATATTTTTCCCCTCAGTTGGTTTTATATTTTATTGCCATTCAATAGACTAATTACTCTTAGACAGGAAAATAATCTATATTTCGTATAAATTATTTTTGGATAAAAAGTGGAAGCATTACATTTGTCACAATTATTTGATGTTTCACTTTAATTTTGATATTTATGAAAAAATCAAAGTACTTTCTCGAATGCCTTCTCTTGTTTTTATTGACGCTTCCTTTCACGGGGTGTGAACCGAAAACCGACGACGGCTCTTATACTGACCCGATTACACTCTACGAAAAGGTTAGCGGGAAGTGGACTCTTTCGGGCATCACGCAAGTGGATGAAACGGCGAAAACAATGAACATTACCCCGTCCGAAATGGATCTTACCGATCAATTTGACTTTTCGACATTTGCTGTTGATTTAACGGTAGATGCAGCAAATCAACCGACTTCTTATCAAGTATCGGGTACTGCTCCCGAACTGTTTCCGAATCAAGGTTGGTGGGATTTAGATACTTCTTTCCCCTATGCCGACGGTTCCGCTCCTAAAGTAAACTTGTATTCGGATGCCGGCAAAACCGATTTAATTGCTCAACTGAGCATTACTTCGATGCCCGGCGCCAAGA
>WRFY01000060.1 GCA_009783445.1 Candidatus Azobacteroides sp.
AATAATCGGCATCTACTTCTATATTAATGGTTGCAGTATTTGTATGGATTGAAATAGCCTCGTCGGTATTTACGCGACTGGTCGCAATTAAAACCGAAGGCATTTCCATTAAATGCTTCCTCGCTGATATTATTTCTGTTGCAGGAAAAATGTTTTGAAACTTAAAAAATAGGATCCGTTTCGACGCATTGATTTCCGGATTTTTAACTATTATGTCCTCATTCAGCTCATAATTGCTGATGAGCATTCGGATATGTTCATTAAAAACAAATCCGGCGCAATATCCTTTACCAAATTTTTCGGGAATCTCTAATCTCCTGTTCTTTATTTCCGTTTCCAATAAACGGGCAAGCCTTATTAGTATGTCGGGTACCGTTTGCCGGTTATCTTTTTCCATAAAGAAAATCCATTACGACTATTTTTAGGACAAATATAGGTATTTTATTCCTAAAATACCGGCTAATTTTGCATTGTTATAGACACGCAGAGGAAACAAATGCAACAGAGAATAAATAAAAATTTGTGTTCTTCATGATTATCTGCGTCATCTGTATGTCAAAAACAATAATTGAACTTAAAGATGAAAATGAATGTTATAAATATGTTTGATCAATTAATAAAGATGAATTGTTATTCTAAGAATAAGCTGCTTAGAAATACAGCCGCCGATTTGCTGGAAAAATGCTATGGCTGTGAAATTAATTGCACGGAAATAGACAAAAGCGTATTGTTTGCTCATCACGCGCGCGGATGCACGATTGTGGCTTCGAAGATTTGCGAAAACGTTGTAATCTTTCAAAATGTATCTGTCGGGGCCAATCTGAAATTTAACAAGGTGAGCGGTGAATGGGAAAATGTCGGTAATCCGATCATTTGTAAAAACGTAGTAATCGCCGATGGAGCAAAAATTTTAGGACCCGTCATCATCGGTGAAAATTCCGTTATAGCCGCCGGCGCGATAATTACAAAAGACGTGCCTGCCAACACTATAGCCTACGGAGTCAATCAACTGAAGCCCAAAGATGATAATTACGATTGGGTATATAACTCAAAGATGATAAACTCCGAGAAAATTATAGAAGCTAATAATCAATTGATAGCAAAATTTAACGCAACCGAGCGAAGGTTATCCGCTAAAATTGATGCAACAAGTAATGCTGCACAACACAATCCCGAGAAAGAAAAGAATTATCGTTAAAATTCTTTGATTGGAAATTTTTCCGGCTCTGAAAATCAAATAACCCACAAGCAAATTGAACAAGCCCCACAAAACATTTACCATCGGCGACGATAAGCCTTTTCCGGGCGGATGGGCAAACGGCGACGGAAAAGCTTCCCCGCAAATGCCTTTTACAAAATGCGGAATAAAATTCGCAAGGAAAAATCCAGCAAAAAAACAGGCGACATAGTTATACCATTTTATTTTCATATTGTTTTGCGTCCGAATTACTTGTGCCGACGCCGCACTTTTTTGTTATGTTTTTTTACGATTATTTTAGTACAAATGTAGTTATTTCATTTCTAAAATACCTTGTAATTTTGCATTATCAAATAAATAATTAAATATATGTTATGAAAACAATCCATCATGTAAATATCAAAGAAATGAATTTCGACCAATTATTTAAAGAAATTTCTCCGGAAGAGATACCCGACGATGTATTTACGTTGACAGGGAAAATTTTTCCGGTGATTACCGCCGGCAAGGAAAATCATTATAATTCCATGACAGCCAGCGGGGGTGGGATGGGGCTTCTTTTCAGAAAATCCGCTACGTGGTGCGTTCTTCAATCAACCCGTTATACACTTGAATTGATTCAAAAGGAGCAAACTTATACGCTGTCTTATTTTCCGAAGGAATATAAGAAACAGGTCCTCTTTTTGGGAAGTAAATCGGGAAGAGACAGCGAGAAAATGAAAGAAGTCGAATTGACAAGCGTTCAAACTCCTTCTGGAAACATATCTTTCAAAGAGGCTCGACTCATTATTGAATGTAAATTAACGCAGATCACTACTCCCAACCCCGACGATTTCCGGACTCAAGAGGCAAAAGATTATCTGAACGAAGCTTACAAAGACCCCAACGAGTATCGCAAATATGTATTCGGAGAAATCACGCATGTTTGGGTAAAGAAATAAGAGTACTGGATGCGTTAATTATTCGTTTCTATGGAATTTTTTATAAAAAACAAAACGCCAATTTTCTAACAATTAGATAACTGGCGTTTTGAAGAATTCTTTTTCGCAGGCTCATTTTTTACCGCGCATCTTCTCATCGACAATAGCATCGATGACTGCTACAGTAACGATATTCACAATGTCGCGCACCGAACCTTCTATATCGGTGAAATGAATGGATTTTTTCAATCCCATTTGAATGGGCCCGATCATCTCTCCTACTTGCATTTCCTTTAAAAGCTTTTGAGCAATATTCGCGGAACTTAAGTTCGGAAATATCAGGGTATTTACATCTTTTCCGCACAAGCGGGTAAAAGAATATTTTCGATCTCTTAATTCTTTATTCAATGCAAAACTAACCTGCATTTCGCCATCGATAGCCAAATCGGGATATTTCTCCTGCATGATTCGTACCACTTCGTGCATGCTCGCCGGGCTTCCTTCGGTATCCGATCCGAAATTGGAATACGATAAAACAGCCATTACCGGCGTATGCGCAAAGAACGAAACCATTTCGGACGCTAATTGGGCTATGTCGATGAGAATTTCTGTTGTTGGATGACGATTGATCAAGGTATCGGCCAAGAAAAAAGTTCCTTTCTGACCCGTCAGTATATGCATGGCGCCAAACGTATTGTAGCCGTCGCGAACGCCAATTACTTCCTTGGCTACTTTAATGGTATTGGAATATTTGGTATAGACTCCCGTTATAAAAGCGTCTGCATCGCCGGTTTCTACCATCATCATACCAAAATAGTTAGGTTCAAACATTTTATCCAAAGCCTCGTCCAAGGTAGCGCCTTCGCGCGCCCGTTTGATTGACAAAATTTCTGCATATCTGGCACGCCGTTCGGCCTCACGGTCGTGACGCAAATTAACGATTTCGATTCCTTCCATATCTATGTGGTATAGAGCCGCCACTTTCTGAATCCGTTCCTCATTGCCCAGTACAATGGGATGAGCAATTTTTTCGTCCCGTACCTGAGCGGCCGCTTTCAACATTTTTTCGTGCCCGCCTTCGGCAAATACCACCCGTTTCGGATTTTTGGCAGCCATTTCCGTCAGGTCGCGAATCAGTTTATTATCATAACCCATCAGGTCGCGCAAAGAATCTTCATATTTGTCCCAATCGGTAATCTCTTTTTTAGCCACTCCCGATGCAATAGCCGCTTTAGCTACAGCCGTAGAAACGGAAGTCAACAAGCGAGGATCCATCGGTTTCGGAATAATGTATTCGCGTCCGAACGTTATATCGGTCAATTCATAGGCTGCATTAACTACATCCGGAACCGGTTCTTTTGCCAAATCGGCAATCGCTTTGACGGCAGCCAATTTCATGGCCTCGTTAATGGTCGTTGCCCGCGTATCCAAAGCGCCGCGGAATATGTATGGAAATCCCAATACGTTATTCACTTGGTTCGGATAATCCGAGCGGCCGGTGGCGAAAATAATATCCGATCGCGAAGCCTTCGCTTTTTCGTAAGATATCTCTGGATTTGGATTGGCCAAAGCAAAAACAATGGGATTCGCCGCCATACTTTGCACCATTTCTTCGGTCAGCACATCGGCAATCGATAATCCCAGAAAAACATCAGCCCCTTTCATGGCTTCCGCCAGAGTATTGATATTTTGCATAGTGGCAAAAGAAGCTTTTTCCGGAGTCAGCCCTGTGCGGCGAACCGAAATGACTCCTTTACTGTCGCACATCACAATGTTGTCTTTCTTTGCTCCCAGCGACATATACAATCGCGTACAGGAAATGGCTGAAGCGCCGGCTCCATTTACGACAATTTTTACGTCTTCGATTTTTTTTCCTGCCAATTCCAAGGCATTCAAAATACCTGCAGACGAAATAATCGCCGTACCATGCTGGTCGTCGTGCATGACAGGAATATTCAATTCCTCCTTCAATCTTCTTTCGATTTCAAAACATTCAGGCGCTTTAATATCTTCCAGATTGATTCCGCCAAAAGTAGGGGCGATTGCCTTTACCGCTTGCACAAATCGATCCGGGTCTTTTTCGTTCACTTCAATATCAAAAACGTCAATGCCCGCAAAAATTTTAAACAACAGACCTTTTCCTTCCATCACTGGTTTTCCGGCCAACGCTCCGATGTCGCCTAAGCCTAAAACGGCCGTACCATTGGAAATAACAGCCACCAGATTGCCTTTGACCGTATAATCGTATGCTTTTTCTGCATTTTCTTTGATTTCCAGACAGGGTTCTGCCACTCCGGGAGAATAGGCCAGGGATAAATCAGATTGAGTGGAATGGGGCTTTGTTGGGATCACTTCTATTTTACCAGGCTTGCCTTGCGAGTGGTAAAGTAATGCTTTTTCTTTTATTGCTTTTGCCATTGTATATCATTATTTGAAAAACATTTATTTGGCTGCAAATTTACAATTATACTGCCAATCTACCTAAATCTTCCCTGCTTTTTTTCTTCTTCGTTTTTTACAGACCCGATGCGTCACATTCGAAAAAAAGCGTCCAGAGTTCATGCCCAGACGTTTTTGAAATTTATATACGACAGCTTTCTCTAAAGTTTTGTGATGAAAAAGCTTATCTGTAATGAACTGTCAAAGACAGTATTTTTCTATGAAAGGGAATATCGAAAATTGACAGACTTCCTTAATTTTTGTTTTTCCAATTTATCTTCTATCTTTGTGTTTCATTATAACTCGTAAATATCATTCTATGAAACGAAGAGATTTTTTGCGTACAAGCGGATTAGCATTCGCGGGAACGATCGCCTTTCCTGATTTAGTTTGCGCACAATTGAGTCCTCCAGAAAAAAATTTACCTAAAATGTTGGATCATTTCAATATAAGCGAAAACGACTTACGGAAAGTTATGTCTGTCGCTTTGGAAAAAGGAGGCGATTACGCCGATTTATTTTTTGAACACACCTTCTCCAATTCGGTATCGCTGCAGGATGGAGCCGTTAACCGCGCTGCGTCCAATATCGATTATGGAGTAGGCATTCGGGTCGTATCGGGCGATCAGCAAGGATATGCTTTTGTCGAAAATATACAATTGGATGAAATGCTCCAAGCGGCGCGGGTCGCTTCGCGGATTGCCAGCGGTACAGCTCAAACACCTCCGGTGAAAGTGGATGAGAAAATATTTAAAAACTTTTATCCAATTGTCCAATCGTGGGAAGATGCATCTATTCAGGCAAAAATGCCTTATTTGCAAAAATTAAACGATCGAATCTTTGCATTGGATACGAGGGTGATAAAGGTGAATGCATCGATCATCGACGAAACATCTTACATTCTCTATTACAATTCGGAAGGAACGCTTTGCCATGATGTGCGCCCCATGGTGCAAATGTATGGAATGTGCATTATGCAGCAAGACGGCAAGATCGAAAATGGATTTTCTTCGCGGGCGGCGCGGAAAGACGTTTCTTTTCTTACCGATACTCTGGTAGAAGAAATTGCACAGGAAGCGGTCGACAAAACCGCGATCATGTTTCAAGCGATTAAGCCCAAAGGCGGCGAAATGCCGGTTGTAATGGGCGCCGGCAGCTCAGGAATCTTGTTGCACGAGGCCATCGGTCATGCTTTTGAGGCCGATTTTAACCGGAAAAAAATATCTATTTTTGCCGATAAATTAGGAAAAACGGTTTGCGATCGGTCGATCAATGTAGTCGATGACGGGACCCTGGATTATGACCGAGGCTCTATTAACTTCGACGACGAAGGAGTAGCCGTACAAAAAACGTATATTGTCACAAACGGTGAATTAACTTCTTATTTGCACGACCGGATCAGCGCCAAATACTACCACGTTTCGCCTACCGGAAATGGCCGGCGCCAGTCGTTCCGCTTCATTCCGATTCCCCGCATGCGTTCGACCTACATGGAAAACGGTTCCTGTACACAGGAAGATATTATCGCCAGCGTGAAAAACGGCATTTTCGTGGATAATTTTACCAACGGTCAAGTACAAATAGGAGCGGGCGATTTTACTTTTTTTGTTAAAACGGGTTATCTAATCGAAAATGGCCAATTGACTCAACCGATTAAGGATGTGAATATTATAGGAAACGGCCCCAAAGCGTTGGCCGACATCACTATGGTAGCAAACAATCTGAAAATCGACCAGGGATCGTGGACTTGCGGAAAAGACGGACAAGGATGTCCTGTTTCGCAGGGATTGCCGTCTGTATTAGTCAAACAATTAACGGTAGGAGGAGTATAATTATGATTACAAAAGAAAATAAAGATTTGGCTAAATGGGCTTTGGAGTATGCTTTGAAAAAAGGATGTTCGGATGCGCGCGTTTCGGTGTATGCCGGCACAAATAATTCTTTCGAGTACAGGGATACGCAATTAGACCGTTTGGAACAATCGTCGGAAAACGGAATGAGCCTTCAGTTGTATGTGGAAGGAAGATACGCTTCGTTTTCTACAAACCGTTTGGAAAAGAAGGAATTGGAAAAATTTATCTCCAACGGGATAGATACTACCCGTTTATTGGCTAAAGATGAATTCCGTCGATTGCCTGATCCGGAACGACTATACAAAGGAGATGGCAAAGGTTTGGACATTTACGATGAATCGGTGGAAAAAATATCGGTCGACGAAAAATTAGCTTTGATTAAAAACAATGTGGAGGAAGTATACAATACCGACGAACGTTTGATTTCGGTTTCATCCGATTATTCCGACGGCGCTGTCAGTTTGTATGCTATAACCAGCAATGATTTTGAAGGAGAAATGGACTCCAGTTATTTCAACCTTTCTGCCGGAACTTCCATGAAAGGAATTGGCGACGCCCGCCCCTCGTCGTATTGGTACGATTCGGCAATTTTCTGGAAAGACTTGCAAAAAAAAGAGATAGGAAAGAAGGCTTACGAAAGGACATTGCGTAAATTAGGACAAGAAAAAATCGAATCGGGCGTTTTCAAAATGTTGGTCGACAATCTGTCGATTACCCGTTTGCTGTCGCCCTTGGTTTCGGCTATGTACGGCAGCGCGATCCAGCAAAAGAATTCTTTCCTGATAGAAAAGCTGGGAGAAAAAATTGCTTCCGATCTGATTACGCTGGTCGACGATCCCCACTTGAAGCAGGCGCAGGGAGCGCGTTGGTTCGACGGAGAAGGCGCGGCTACCCGAAAATTGAATGTCATTGAAAATGGGGTTCTGAATCTGTACTATATCGATACATACTACGGAGGCAAATTGGGAATGATGCCGACTATTCAATCGCCTTCTGTTCTTACGCTGAAATTGGGAGACAAAAATTTTGACCAAATGTTGGCTTCTTTGGATCGCGGCATTTGGGTCACCGGTTTCAATGGCGGAAACAGCAACAGCACTACGGGCGATTTTTCATTTGGAATAGAAGGTTTTTTGATTCAGGACGGTCAAGCGGTAAAACCTTTGAACGAAATGAATATCACGGGAAATTTATTGAGCCTTTGGCAAAACCTAATTGAAGTGGGAAACGATCCGCGAACCACATCCAGTTGGAGAATTCCTACCATTTTGTTTGACGCAGTGAATTTCAGCGGAAAATAAGCAATCCGACTGTAGAGTGCGATAGAAACGCGGATGAAACACGTAAAATGGATTATATAAAACAACATTATTTGCTAAAGCACCCTCAGTAAGCGAATAAGGGGAAAGGATATGGATGAATTTTGGACTACTAACGGAATTTTGAAAGATCAGGTTTTAATAAAAAAGGCACACAGCGCCTGCGCATTTATAGATGTGAGTGAAAGCGGAGGGTGAGAAAAATTTCGTAGAAATTAACTATTGGCAGAAAAGCGAATTTCTCAACAAGTGGACATGTTATAGATGCGCAAGGTTAACCCCTCTGCGACACCTTGCGGATAACGCAGATAATACAAATCAGCGCCGATAATATAAAAAGATTGTTTAAAATATTATAAACAAAGGGAAGAAATAGTTGCCATTTGCAAAAATATTTTGCCGTTTTCCTACTTATTTGTTATTTTTTTGTAATTTTATTTCATTTTGTAATAGTTCAGTATTCTTATAATTTATTAATGCCTCTATGAAAATTATTCATTTAAATTGACTACTTTTGCCGAAAATGATCTTTAACTGTTTTTAATATGCAACAATCTGTCCTGGACATTGCGAAGGCGATTCATGCAGACACATCTTCTCTTCGCGATGCGGATATCCGGCTACTGCTGACCGATAGCCGTTCGCTGTCGGAGCCGGCGGGAACGTTGTTCTTTGCCTTATGCACGGAACACAACGACGGTCATCGTTATATTTTTGATTTATATGAAAAAGGGGTGCGAAATTTTGTGGTGCAACACGATTTTGCCGAAAGCGACTGTATCCCCGAAGCCAATTGCCTATGGGTAAAAGATACGTTGCTGGCCCTGCAACAATTGGCCGCCGATCACCGCCAACAGTTCGATATTCCCGTCGTGGGCATTACCGGGAGTAACGGTAAAACCATTGTGAAAGAATGGCTTTATCAGCTTCTTCATGATGCGTTTTGCATCGTTCGTTCGCCAAGAAGCTACAATTCGCAAACGGGCGTTCCTTTGTCGGTTTGGCAGTTGAACGAACAAACGCAATTGGGTATTTTTGAGGCGGGCATTTCCTTGCCAGGAGAAATGGAACGTTTGGAACCCATTATCCGTCCCACGATTGGCCTTTTTACTACGATCGGAGAGGCTCATCAGGAAAATTTTAATTCTCAGGAAGAAAAATGTTTGGAAAAACTGGGTTTATTTGAATCGACAGAAAAAATCATCTACAACGAAGACCAAGCCTTAGTGAAGTATTGCATGGGGAAAAAACAGTTTTTGAATAAAACCTTTTCTTGGTCGACCCGAAACGTGAATGCGCCACTCTTCATTTCCGAAATTCAGAAAGAAATAGACCATACGATCATTCGAGGGCAGCGTAATTTTAGCGCTTCCTCCCTTGCGCATCCCTCATCGTTTACGATACGGATACCGTTTACCGACGATGCTTCCATTGAAGACGTTATCCACTGCGCGGCGCTGATTCTGTATTTGAAACCCGATTTGGAAAATTGGGAGGAGCGGTTCGAAAAGCTGGATCCAGTAGCCATGCGTCTGGATGTGAGCAAAGGAATTAATGGAAATATTCTGATCAACGATACCTACAACTCAGACATCAATTCTTTGTCCATCGCCTTGGATTTTATGGCACGCCGTTCGGTAGATAAACAATTGAAACGCACGCTGATCCTTTCCGACATTTTGCAATCGGGAATGGTTCCAGCCGCCTTTTACCGCAAAGTGGCCGAATTAGCGCATCAGAAACAAGTAGAACACATCATTGGCATTGGGCCTAATCTAATGTCCCATTCCAATCTTTTTAGCATGGAAAAAGATTTTTTTCCTACTACGGAAATGTTTTTGCATTCGGGAATCTGGCGCAAACTGAAAAATTCCATTATCCTGATTAAAGGCTCGCGTAAATCGCGTTTCGAACGAATTTCCGAACAATTGGAAGAAAAAGTGCATCAAACCGTTTTGGAAGTCAATCTGGATGCCGTGATTCATAACCTCAAATATTTTCGTTCGAAATTAAAACCGGACGCCAAAATCATCTGCATGGTCAAGGCCTTCGGCTATGGAGTCGGGTCTTACGAATTGGCAAAAACCTTGCAGGAGCGCGGCGTCGACTATCTGGCTGTGGCGCTGGCCGACGAAGGGGCCGAGTTGCGGCGGGAAGGCATTACAACGCCCATTCTGGTGATGAACCCCGAAGAACATGCTTTCAATACGCTGTTTGAATACAATTTGGAACCGGAAATTTACAATCTGCATTTGCTGGATGCAATTGTTCGGGAAACCGAACGGCGGGGCATTCTTCGTTATCCCATTCATGTGAAATTGAATACGGGGATGAATCGTCTGGGGTTTGATGAGGAAGATATTCCCGTTTTGGCGGGAAAATTAGACGCGCAAACCGGAACGAGGGTCAAGTCGGTTTTTTCTCATTTGGCGGGGAGCGATTCGGTACTATTGGACGACTTTACTCACGGACAAATAGATCTATTTACCCGATTGTCCGATCGTTTGGAACAATTGTTGGGCTACCGACTGATGCGTCACTTGCTGAATTCAGCGGGTATCGAACGTTTTCCAGAGGCGCAATTCGATTTCGTTCGTCTGGGAATTGGTTTGTATGGGATTTCAGCAACGGATGCAAAGGCTTTGCAAACGGTGGCAACGCTAAAAACACGCATTCTTCAAATCCGGAAGGTGCGGCAAGGAGAAACAGTCGGATACAATCGGAACGAACGATTGACCCGCGATTCCCGCATTGCTTGTCTCCCTATTGGCTATGCCGACGGATTGGATCGCCGTTTGGGAAACCGAAACGGGGCGGTACTGATCAACGGGACTTTATGCCCGCTTGTCGGAAATATTTGTATGGATATCTGCATGGCGGACGTGACGGATGCGAAAGCGGAAGAAGGCGACGAAGCAATTGTTTTTGGAGAGGCGATCCCTATTCAGGAACTGGCGGAAAAATTGCAAACGATTCCCTACGAGATATTGACTTCCATTTCGCTGCGAGTCAAACGAATATATTATAAAGAATAAAAAAACATTCATTTTGTGTAGATGAAAACGATTCAAACGATTCTATTGTTGGCTTTTTTATGCGTTGCGGAAGTTCCTGCTCAGGAGATGAAGCCTGATATTCAGAAAGAAGAAGAAAGAGTAGAACAATTTTTCAGATTGTTGCTTCCTGCACCCGGCGACAGCATTCGTCCGGTTTATTCTCCGGGAGAAGCAATGGTAAAGGCGGCTCTTTTTCTTTTGAAAACACCTTATGCGGCTCAAACTTTGGAGGTAAACGACGAAGAGGAGTTGATAATTAATTTGCATGGATTCGATTGTATGACTTTTGTGGAAAACTGTTTGGCTTTAAGCCGAGCGGCTCAATATCCTCATCCCGATTATAATTATTTTGTCCGCCAATTGAAATACATTCGTTACCGAGGAGGAATTATTCAGGGATACACTTCCCGTTTGCATTATACAACCGATTGGATTAGCGATAATGTCAACAAAGGAACGTTGGAAGACGTAACTTACGCTTTGGGAGGAAAACGTTTTCAACCGCACGTGGGATATATGTCGTCGCATCCGGAACAGTATCCGGCTTTACGGGACTATCCACAGAATACGGCAATGATGGCTTCTATCGAAAAAGAGATCAATCGGAGGAACATTTATTATTATATTCCCCGAAACGAAATAAGGGAAAAGCAATCGCTGATTAAAGACGGTGATGTTATTTGTTTTACGACCAGTCTTTCGGGCTTGGATATCTCTCATCTGGGAATTGCTTACCACGACAAGGGCCAGTTAAGCTTTATTCATGCTTCTACGCGCTACAAAAAAGTGATCGTCAATCCAGAATCCCTGTCCGACTATTGCCAAATGAGCAAAAGCAATACAGGGATTATGGTGTTGCGGCCTTGCGGTCTCTGAAAAACAAAAAAGTGATTTTATCTGTTTTAATTTTTATACGGAATGCAACAGAATATCAATAAAAATTCCGCTTTGGTTGTGCTTTGTTTTGCCTCCTTCCTGGTTCCCTTTATGGGTTCTGCAATCAATTTGGCTTTGCCGCAAATTGGTAAAACTTTTTCCATGAGCGCCGTCTATTTGAGCTGGATAGCCACTTCTTACCTGATTACAACGGCTATTTTTCAGGTTCCTTTTGCCCGCTTGGCCGATATTGTAGGGCGCAGAAAAATATTCATAGCCGGGTTGTCTCTTTTCAGTCTCGCTACTTTTGGATGTGGATTTTCCCCTTCGGAGATTTTACTGATTGCATTTCGCGTCTTTTCCGGTTTGGGGGCCGCCATGATGTTTGGAACTAATATGGCTATTTTAACTTCCATATTTCCGGCAAACGAGCGAGGGAAAGCCATCGGGATTAATACTTCAGTCGTTTATTTAGCTTTAGCCGTAGGTCCTTACGTGGGGGGTACGCTGACGCAACATTGGGGCTGGCCCAGTCTTTTTTATGTAGCCGGACTTTCGGGAATCGTTACAGTTGTTTGCGCTTTTCTGTTCCTGCGGAGCGAATGGGTCGAATCCAAAGGTGAAAAATTCGATTATTCCGGTTCGTTCATTTATGCCATTGGACTATTCAGTTTGATATTCGGATTTTCGCAATTGCCCGTTTCCTCTTCTTTTATCTGGATAGCGGCCGGATGTGCGGCTTTTGTTCTCTTTGTCTTATACGAATTGAAACAGGAACAACCGGTTTTCAATGTTCGTATCTTTTCGGGGAATAAACTATTTGGCCTTTCTTCTCTTTCAGCGTTGATCAACTATGCTTCTACTTCCGGTATTGCGTTTATGATGAGCCTTTATCTTTATGTTCGCGGATACGACGCCCAACACGCCGGAACGATACTGATTGTTCAGGCCTGTTTTCAGTCGGTCGTTTCGTTGGTTGCCGGAAAATTGTCCGATAAATTCAATCCATCCCTGTTGGCGACAGCCGGAATGGGAATTATTTTGGTTGGTTTGTGCGGATTTACATTTCTTTCTATCTCCACCCCTGTATTTTTTATAATTATTTTATTAATTTTGCTGGGCATAGGGTTTGGATTGTTTTCGTCTCCCAACGCAAATGTGATTATGGGCTCGGTAGAAAAGAAATATTTCGGACAAGCTTCAGCAACAATGGGTACCATGCGTCTAACCGGACAAGCATTCAGTATGGGAATCGCTATGATGGCATTGTCTTTGCACGTAAGAGATAAAGTACTCACACCCGAATTGCACCCTCTCTTCATGAAGAGTTTGCATGTTTCATTTATTATTTTTGCAGTTCTGTGCGGAATAGGAATGTATGCATCCTCTTTCAGAACAAAAAAAGTACAAGAATAATTTTTTTTATTATAGCGAATATTTTTTTTAATTTTTACTAACAATTAATTTTTTTATTTATGAAGAAGCATTTTTTGTTCTTACTCTCACTATTTCTTATAAGTGGATTTACAGCTCAAGCACAATTCAAGTTTGGCGTAAAAGCTGGCGTTAACCTGTCGAAAATATCATGTAGCGGTAATAAGGTCGCAAAAGATTGGTATGATAACAATGTTGAAAATATGACAGGATTTTTAGTAGGACCGATGGTGGAATTTACCGTTCCTCTTATAGGCGTCGGAATGGATGCTGCCGTATTGTATTCCCAGGAAGGGTTTAAATTGAAAGAAATCAACAAAAGTTTTAAAACTAATAATTTGGAAGTTCCGGTGAATTTGAAATACAAGATCACCTTTTTGGATGTAGTGGGCGCTTTTGCCACGGCTGGACCTTACATCAAGTTCAAACTTTCGGACGATTTGCTTGAACAGTATAAATCCAAATCATTCGGCGCAGGCCTTAATTTTGGAATCGGCATCGAACTTCTGTCTCATTTGCAAGTGGGCGTCGCTTACAAGCTGGGCTTAACGAACGATTACGGTTCCATACAGGATGTGGGAGACGTCTTAAGCGCAATTAAGGGTAAAACATCGTTGTGGACGGTTTCTGCCGCCTATCTGTTCTAATGTATATCGAAGTAGTATTGCCTGTTCCCATAGGCGGTACGTTTACGTATTTTGTGCCTCCTGAAATGGAGGCACAAATTGTAATCGGAGGTTTGGTACAGGTAAGCTTCGGGAAAACCCAACAACATTCGGGAATCGTTTTTGCTATTCGGGAAAGTCCTCCGGCACATATCGGAACCATCAAGCCTGTATTGGCCATCGAAAGCGATCGTCCGGTAATCCGTCGGGAACAAGGACATTTTTGGGAATGGATCGCCAATTATTATCTTTGTTCTTTAGGCGAGGTGGCAAAAGCCGTTCTGCCGGCGGGTTTTCGCTCGAAGGGAGAAGCCGTTTTCCGTGAGAAAAAAGAGACGTTTGTGCGGATTGCCTCCCGTTATGAAGAGGAAGCGCAACTGCTGAATGTTTTAAATGGAATGAAGCGGGCCGTGCGGCAAGAAGAGTTGCTGTCGGCATTTGTTCGGGAAACGCAAACAGAAGAAAACGTTTTTCGGGAAATATCGAAAAAAGAATTGTTAGAAAAAAGCGGAGCGGCCCAGGGAACGTTTGCCGCTTTGGTTGAAAAAGGAATTTTTCAACTATATGAAAAAGCGGTTGCCCATCCAGTAACTTCCGATACAGACTTGCAGCCTCTTCACCGGCTCAATGCAGGACAACAACAAGCGCTGAATGAAATAATCGAGATTTTTCGCCAAAAAGATGTTTGCCTTTTGCATGGCGTGACTTCTTCCGGAAAAACGGAAATTTATACCCACTTGATTCATCAAACGTTGCAATCAAACAAGCAGGTTTTGTATTTGCTTCCCGAAATCGCTTTAACGGTTCAAATCACGGAACGCTTAAAAAAATTTTTCGGCGATCAGCTGGGCGTTTATCATTCGGGAATCAATCCTCGAGAACGTATGGAAATATGGAACAATCTCCTGCACGACGAGGGTTATCAAATCATATTGGGCGTTCGTTCGTCTGTTTTTCTGCCGTTTCGCGATTTAGGATTAATTATTGTGGATGAAGAACACGATCCCAGTTATAAACAGCAAGATCCGGCGCCCCGTTATCATGCGCGCAACGCCGCCGCCGTGTTGGCGACCCTGCACGACGCCAAGGTCGTTTTGGGAAGCGCTACTCCGTCCATCGAATCGTTTTACAATGCCCGGATCGGAAAGTACGGATACGTTCGCTTAGATAAACGCTTCGAAGAAACCGAATTACCCCTTATCCTTCCAGTAGATGTGAAAGAATTGAGAAGAAAAAAACAGATGAAAACCATCTTTTCCCCTCTTTTGCTGGAACAAATTCAGGAATGCATAGAAAAAGGCGAACAAATTTTATTGTTCCAAAACCGCCGAGGATTCGCCCCGCATCTGGTGTGCCGGATTTGCGACTGGACGCCAAAATGCCGATTTTGCGATATCAGCCTGACTTATCATAAAAAATTAAATCAATTGAGTTGCCATTATTGCGGGCGTTCCTACCGGTTGCCCACTCAATGTCCCGATTGTGAACAATCCGATTTGAAACCAGCCGGTTTTGGTACTGAAAAAGTGGAAGAAGATATCCAGCGGCTTTTCCCCTACGTTTCGGTCGATCGGATGGATATGGATACGACGCGTACCAAACAATCGTTTCGAGAAATTATGGCCCGTTTCGAAGAAAAACAAACCCAGATACTCGTTGGAACGCAAATGATTTCCAAAGGACTGGATTTTGAAAATATCGGTTTGGTAGGGATTCTCAACGCCGACGCTTTGATGAATTATCCGGATTTCAGGGCGTATGAGCGCGCCTATCAATTGATGTCGCAAGTGGCGGGGCGGGCCGGAAGAAGAAAAAAGCAAGGAAAAGTTATTCTGCAAACTTCCCATCCCGATCATCCGCTGATTGAGACAATTTTGCGGCAAAATTACGAGGCCATGTACGAGCAACAGATGGAAGAGCGGGAATTGTTTCGTTACCCTCCTCTTTTCCGTTTGATTCAGATCATGCTCCGGCACAAAAAGGAAGAATGCTTGCGGAATGCAGCCAATGAATACGCCCGTATGCTCAGAGAAAAATTGGGCGATCGCGTGATAGGACCCGATAAACCGGCGGTAGGAAAAGTGCAGAATTATTACCTCCAAAAAATAGTATTAAAAATAGAACTTTTAGCTTCGCTTTCGGCTTTGCGGGAAATTCTCGAACATGCCCGAACGCAACTGTTAGACTGTGCAGATTTCCGCTATGTAAGCATTCAATTCGATGTAGATCCGGTCTAAAACTATGGGCTATATCTTTAATTCCACATTCGCTTCTGTCCCTTTTCCCGCCTCGGAATAGATGTCCAAGTTGCCGCCGAAAGCGGACAAGCGGGACTGTAAATTCTTTCTTCCCATTCCTTGCGGCGCATTTTGCACATCAAAGCCGCAACCATTGTCTACTACCGAAAGGGGTGGTGTTCTACAAAGTATGCTTATTAAACAAAACCAAAGTTGATATAAAAGAAAGCGAGATTAAAAGCTTTGAAATGGTTTAGAAGTTTCTTAGAGAAACAACAGGTTTTCCTGAAAGCTCTTCTGATAC
>WRFY01000061.1 GCA_009783445.1 Candidatus Azobacteroides sp.
AATATTTACTGATAAGTTTTAATATTTATATTTATTCATTTGCTTATCATTATTTTAAGTTTATAAGTGTGTATTTATTTGAGACGCTTAGTATAGAAGCGAAAGAAATGAAATGGGAATATGCCATAATCGTCAAAAACAAAACACGGCTTGAGTCTTTGATTGAACGTTTCAATACAAAAGCGCAAGCTAAGTTTTACATCGAACGGCTTGGCGGAAATTTTGAAGACTATGAAACTGAACATGAAACTTTTTATCATTCGTTAATTTCACTTCAAACACAACTTTCCAAGCTGATAAAAAATAAAACGGTTGAGAGAGTTTATTTGCCATCATTCATTTTTTCCGAAAAAAATCTAATTATTGTGATTGGTCAAGACGGACTTGTAGCCAACACAGCCAAGTATTCAAATCATTGTCCGATCATTGCGGTAAATCCGGATAAAGACCGTTATGATGGCATACTTTTGCCTTTTGATACATCCAACTTTACCCAAGGAGTTGAAAATGTAATTGCGGATAAATACCCTGCAAAGACCGTTCGATTTGCCGAAGCAAAATTGAATGACGGACAGCGATTATTGGCTTTTAATGATTTATTCATTGGCGTATCTTCTCATGTATCGGCTCGTTATAAAATATCGTACAATGATAAAATGGAAGAACAATCGTCAAGCGGCTTAATTGTATCCACACAAGCAGGTTCAACGGGATGGCTGAGTTCTGTTTTTAATATGGCATACGGCATAACAGGCCTATTTGAGAAGAACTTAAAACCCAAAAGACCTAAAGTGAAAGATAACGAACTGTTGTTCGCTGTCCGTGAGCCTTTTCAAAGCGTCAGAACTCAAACAGGAATTACAGCCGGCGTTATAAAACCGCAGCATTGTTTGCACATCGAATCATTAATGCCAGCTAATGGCGTAATTTTTAGTGACGGAATTGAAACAGACTTTTTAAAATTTAATAGCGGAGCTATTGCAACTGTCGGAATAGCAAAAGAAACTGCGATACTGGTGACAAAATGAGAAAATTTGGATAAGGCTTATTTTGAGGGGAATGCTTGTTGATCCAGTGGGTTCTATAGCCAGATAAAATTGTATGGACGACCAGTTTGTTTAAAAATGTTGCGTTTTGTAAAAAATTTATCTTACCTTTGAAGCCCAAAAAACAGGTGAATGAATTTTGACAGCACCATAAATATATGTAAAATCTTAATCTTATATGTGCGGAATAGTTGGATACATCGGAAATAAAGACGCATACCCGATTTTAATAAAAGGTTTGCATCGATTGGAATACAGAGGTTACGACAGCGCAGGCGTTGCCCTCATCGACAAAGAGGGAAATCTAAATGTGTATAAAACAAAGGGCAAAGTGCAAGAACTCGAAAATTTTGCCGCCAACAAAAATACAAACGGAAACATCGGGATCGCCCATACACGCTGGGCTACACATGGCGAACCCAGCTACGTAAACGCCCATCCACATTACTCGGAATCGGAAGAATTGGCGTTGATACACAATGGCATTATCGAAAATTATGCCGTACTCAAAGAATCGTTGGTGCAAGAGGGTTACCATTTTTACAGCGCTACCGACACCGAAGTCCTCATACAACTGATAGAGCATATCAAAAAGACCGATCATTGCGATTTGGTAGAAGCCGTACAGTTGGCTCTCGGAGAAGTAGTCGGCGCTTATGCCATTGCCATCATCGAAAAAAACAATCCCGATCTGATTGTTGCGGCACGCAAAGGCAGTCCGTTGGTAGTGGGTATCGGCGAAGATGAATTTTTCCTGGCTTCCGATGCAACGCCCATCGTCGAATATACCAACCATGTGGTATATGTAGGCGAAGAGGAAATAGCGATATTGAGGCGAGGGAAAGAATTGAAACTGAAAACAATCTCGAATATAGAAATAACGCCGGAAATAAAAAAACTCAAACTGAGCCTTTCCCAACTCGAAAAAGGCGGTTATCCGCATTTCATGCTCAAAGAGATTTTTGAACAGCCGCAAACGCTTGCCGTCAGCATGAAGGGACGCGTAAACCTCGACGAAAACAACATTTCGCTCGCCGGATTTATCGACAATAAACAACGATTTATTGAAGCCGAACGCATCATCATTACCGCTTGCGGAACCTCGTGGCATGCCGCTTTGATCGGCAAATACGCCATCGAAGAATTTGCCCGTATTTCGGTGGATGTCGAATATTCGTCTGAATTTCGTTACCGTAAGCCGGTGATACATCCCAACGACGTAGTGATAGCCATTTCGCAATCGGGCGAAACAGCCGATACGCTGGCTGCCGTTCAATTGGCAAAAGAACACGGCGCTTTTATTTTCGGAATTTGCAATGTGGTGGGATCGTCGATTGCACGCGCCACCCATTCGGGTTGTTATACGCATGTGGGTCCTGAAATAGGCGTAGCTTCGACCAAGGCCTTTACGGCGCAGGTTTCAGTACTGATCATGCTGGCCCTTTCGATTGCTAATGAAAAAAAGACTATCAGCAAGGAACTATACCTCAACATCATTGCCGAACTTGGCTGCATACCGCAAAAAATCGAAACTATATTGAAGGAAAACGAACACATTACCTCCTTGTCGAATGAGTTTATCTATACCAAAAATTTTATATATCTCGGTAGAGGCTATAACTTTCCGGTAGCTCTCGAAGGCGCATTGAAGCTCAAAGAAATATCCTACATACATGCCGAAGGTTATCCGGCTGCCGAAATGAAACACGGCCCGATAGCGCTGATCAGCGCTGAGATGCCTGTGGTGGTCATCGCGCCCAACGCAGGCATGTACGAAAAGGTAGTGAGCAACATTCAAGAAATAAAAGCCCGTAAGGGAAAAATTATTTCGGTCATCACGAAAGGCGATGTACAGGTGAAGGAGCTATCCGATTTTACCATCGAAATTCCCGAAACGCTCGAATGTTTGGTGCCATTGTTGGCTTCTATACCCTTGCAATTATTAGCTTATCATATTGCGGTAGTCAAGAATTGCGATGTCGATCAGCCGCGTAATCTGGCTAAATCCGTGACAGTGGAATGATCAATAGCCGGCGACCTCTTGCCGGCTATTTTCTATCTTTCTTTATAAATGGACTATTTCATCCTCTCATTGCTATAGATTTAGTGATTGCACAATCTTTTTAAGATTTACGCCTTTTTATCCTTTCTTATCCCCATAATTTTTCGGTTAATAATCCCAATACAAAACCGGCAATACTGATTCCAACTCCTATTACAATCATCAGAACGCTGAATAGCCCGTAAAAAAATGATTTATTTTCTCTTATTTGAAAAAAACAATTTTGAAGATCGGCTTCTTTTAGGGGTAAATTTGTTGCTAATTTTTTAAATAAGAAAATACTTGAACTCTTCTCTAATTCCGCTTTATAATTTCCCTTTTCTGCCTTAAAAGTAAATATTTTCGCTTTTCCAATACCGGAAAGATTCACAGACGAAGGCTGGAAAAGAATATTTCGTAGTTTTTTATATTCTTTTCTGTCTTCATCATAAATTTTAATTTTAACTTTATCTAAGTGATTTTTCTGATAAGCAGGCGCTTTGATCCAGATAGCATATATTCCTGATTTTGGAATCTCAAATTTTTCACAATGATCCGATAATCGAATTTCTGCGAGTATATCCATATTAAACATCATTCGCACCTTTTTGATTCCTGCAATTAGTAAGAATATTCCCACAGGAATGCATGTAAAAAATAAACTTTTAAGTACAATTAAATTCATCGTCAGAAATAAAAAATTCATAATTCATCTACTCTTTTTCTGCCGCCAGCATCATCAATAAAAAGGCCTGCGCTTCGGTTGAGGTTCCCGGCAAATTGAAATAAGGCGATCCAGACGCTCCTTGTACATATCCATATTCGTCCACTTTGGCTAAAGCGCCAGCGTTCATTTTTAGTGCAAATTCCAAATATTTTGCATCAATGGCGCCGGTTTTTATACTTTTGAATATGGCAAAAGCGGCCATTTGCGAGAGGTTTGTTTCTACAAAGGAATCCGGTTCGCCAACAAAATCATTGAATAAACCATCGGGACGCACATTGGCCTGCAATCCGTCGAGCAATTCGACGAGACAGGTCGCGATTTCTGTTTTGTACGTTGGCTGGTCGGCAGGCAGCAATTCGTAGATGATGGCAAATGCTGCCGCCGCCCAACCATTGCCTCCGCCCCAAAAACGAGCGTTGATGAAACTATTGCTATCGTCGCTCCATCGGTGGGAATACAGTTTTTTGCCCGGGTTCCACAAGCAAGCCCGATATCCGCGAATTTGCTTTAAACATTCGTCATAATCCCCGTATGCCGCGAGAAACGGAGGAAGCATGTAGATCGAATCGCTCCAGATTTCCCGGCTGTTGTTTACATGATATACGATGCCGGATGCATTTCGCGGCGCTTCGATTTTGCAGTAGCGGTAAAGCCGCTCTGCGGCTTGCTTATATTTTTCTTCGCCGAACAATTCAAAGCATTTCAAGATTCCATATCCGGCTGCTACCGGATCGGTCACGTTATGGTCGGATCCAAGCATGCAAGTACGGCCATCGGGAGTTTGCCGTACCAAAGCCTCATTGACCAATAACCGAAGCATATCGTAATCAGCGCATTCAATCATGGCTTGTATGGCGACTCCCTGTTCCCATGACGCCCGTTGCATGGCTAACATCGCATTTCGTGCTTTTTCGACTACCGAGTCCATATTTTGCGTTTTTACAGACGAAGTTCCAAAAGAATTGCAGCTTCCAAGCATAACTCCAGAAAGCGCTAAAGAAGTATTCTGTATAAAATGACGGCGGTTCATCTTGATTTATTTATTTTTTTACATCGTTTTAATTCCAATACCAACAGGAAATATTTACACGCATCTATCTCCCATTGGCCTGATAACAAAGGTAAGTATTTTTTCCAAACTAAAGAATGAAGCATGAAAAAGCGGTAGAAATTTTTCTTTTTCCGTTGTCTTTGAAAAGCCTTTTTGATTTTTAAAAAATCAAAAAAAAATTTGGAAATTTAAAAAAGTAGACGTACTTTTGCTTAGCATTAACATATCTGTTAAATAGAAGTGTTAAACACATTTGTTGAATGCAAAGGTAAACGAATAATGAAAACAGAAAACAATAACGAACAGTTAATTTTGGAAGCAGCTGAAGCCGAATTTCTGGAAAAAGGCTACAATAATGCAGCGACGACAGCCATTGCAAAAAGAGCGGGAGTGACGCATGCGATGCTTCATTATTATTTCAGAACGAAAGTGAATCTGTTTCAAAAGGTATTTCAAAACAAAGTGCGTTTGATAGGCGATTCGTTTTTTCAGTGTGTGAACGAAGATGTTTCGTTGGAAGAAGCAATCCGTAAATTCACCGAATCGCATTTCGAGTTTATCCGACAGAACCCTAAATTGGTAAGTTTTGTCTATAATGAAGTGGCGCTTAACAAAGAAAATAGAAGTTTTCTTATCAATCAGGTACGTCCTAAAATATTCAATATGCTTAACCGCATGGATGAATTATTAGCCGCAGAGATTTCAAAAGGAAATGTAAAGCCGGTTAAAGTCCATGATTTACTTTTCAACATTGTTTCAATAAACGTAATGACATTTATGGCATATCCCATCATTGGAGACTTAATCAACACGCAAAATTCCAGATATCTGAATCGTCTTATCAACGAACGAAAAGAGAGCAACGTTCAATTTGTATTAAATGCTCTAAAGGCATAATCTTTGTCTCGCAGTGAACAAAAATGGTAGTCATACAGGATAAACAACATAGTTATGAAACGAGTCGTCATTCTCAATTTGCTGTTCTGTTGCAGCCTTGCCGCTTCCGCTCAGATAACAATCGCGGAGTGTTATTCAAAAGCACAAGCCAATTATCCCTTAATCAAGCAATACGGCTTGATTGAAAAAGCAAAAGATTACAATCTGTCGAATGCAAGTAAAGCTTATTGGCCGCAAGTTACATTTTCGGCCAAAGCGTCCTATCAATCTGAAGTAACCGAAATTCCAATTTCCATACCCGGAATAAAAGGAATGAACAAAGACCAGTATGGCATCACTGTCGATATCAATCAGGTAGTATGGGATGGGGGAGCCGTTCAGTCGAAAAAAGAGAATATCCGCAGATCGTCCGAAGCGGAAAGGAATAGCCTTGAAGTAGAACTTTATTCGATCAACGACCGAGTGAACCAACTTTATTTTGGCCTGTTGCTTTTGGAGGCCCAAAGAGAACAAAACAGGCTTTTTCAAGAAGAACTTCAACGGAACTACAACAAGGTATCGGCCTGCATACAAAACGGAATAGCCAATCAAGCCGATTTGGATGCCGTAAAGGTCGAGCAACTGAAAGCAATACAAGTGCAAAGCCAACTGAGGTATCAAAAAAGTGCATATTTAGAGATGCTGTCGACAATGATAGGCGAAAATCTGCAGGAGAATGTGGTATTGATAAAACCAGAACCGATTTCAGAGTCCGCCATTTCCATTCAACGGCCTGAATTGGAATGGTACAATTCTAAAATGAATAGTCTGGAGGCGCAAAACAAGGAAATCGATGCAGGTTTGATGCCCAAAGTGGGCGTGTTTTTGACGGGCGGGTATGGAAATCCCGGACTGAATATGCTGAAAAGCGGCTTTTCGAGTTATTTTATCGCGGGAATACGCTTGTCGTGGAATTTAAGCAATTTATATACCAACAAAAACAGCAAACAATTGATACAAAACAGCCTTAATTCGGTTTTGACGCAGCAAGAAACATTTCTTTTCAACACCCGTCTGGATATATCCAGAAAACAAAAGGAAATTGATAAATATCGCGACCAAATGAAATACGATGACGATATCATTGCTTTGCGGGGTTCCGTAAAACAATCGTCGGAGTCTAAAATGACGAATGGTACGCTTTCTGGAATTGATTTAATGAGGGATGTCAATGCAGAAGAATTGGCCAAACAGGATAAAATTCTCCACGAAATAGAAATGCTGCTGGCTATGTACAACTTGAAATTCGTAACGAATTGAAAAATAGAAGAAAAAAAAAGAAAAAAGAAGTTCATCATTACAATCATCAACGATCAATCCAAATAAATAATATCATGAAACTCAATTCAATCAGATTTGCTCGGCAAAATAGAAAAAAACAGTTCCTTTTCATTTGTATAGGATTATTTGTCAATTTGTTGCTGATTTTATCGGCCTGTGGAAATAAGAACGGCTTATCCGATGCATCGGGGGTTTTTGAAACGACCGAAGTGATCGTTTCCGCTCAGGCCAATGGAGAGTTAATAACGTTCGACGTAACGGAAGGTCAGCAATTAGAAGCAAATAAACAAATAGGTTACATCGATACCACTCAATTGTATCTAAAAAAAATGCAATTGCTGGGAAGCCGAAAAGCGGTGGAGAGCCGTCAATACAACGTTGCCCGACAGATTGCTTCTATTCAGCAGCAAATCGCCACTCAAAAAACGGAACAAAAACGATTTGAAAATCTTGTCAAATCCAATGCAGCAACTCAGAAACAATTGGACGACATCAATGCCCAAATTGCTATTCTTGAAAAACAATTGGCAGCTCAAACGGAAACCGTCGAAAACAGCAACAGAAGCATTTCAGGAGAAAGTTCAGGATTGATCATGCAAATTGCACAGATTGACGATCAGATTCAAAAGAGCCTTATTGCAAGTCCGATCAATGGAACGGTTTTGTCGAAATACGCCGAACAGGGTGAATGGGCTGTACAAGGAAAGAGTTTATTTAAAGTGGCCGATATAGAGAAAATGAAATTGCGGGTTTACATCACTGCCGACCAACTGACGTCGTTGAAAATCGGACAGGCTGTAGAGGTATATGCCGATCAAGGAAAATCCGATCGAAAAGAGTATCCAGGTACGGTTATCTGGATTTCCGACAAAGCCGAATTTACTCCTAAAACCATTCAAACAAGGGATGAACGCGCTAATTTGGTGTATGCTGTGAAAATAGCCGTGACGAACGATGGATACATTAAAAGAGGAATGTATGGAGAGGTTAAATGGACAACTAAAAAATAAAAATGAAGAATGGAAAAGCATAGTCAAAACAACAATTGAAAATCATGGAAACAAAAAACAAGACTCCATTCCCCATTCTCCATTCTCATTTACTGAGCAAATCCTACGGTTCGGTACAAGCCTTGAAAAATTTGAGTTTTGAGGTCAATCGAGGCGAAATTTACGGCATTATCGGCCCCGATGGCGCCGGAAAGACGACCTTGTTTCGGATACTAACCACTCTGATACTGGCCGATAAAGGGACAGCGGTTGTAGATGGATTGGATGTTGTAAAAGACTACAAGCAAATCCGAGATAGAATCGGATACATGCCGGGTAAATTTTCGCTTTATCAGGATTTGACAGTGGAGGAAAATCTCCGTTTTTTTGCCAGCATTTATCGTACCCGTATCGAGGAAAACTATTATCTGATCGAAGAAATTTACAAGCAAATCGAACCGTTCAAGAACCGGAGGGCTGGAAAGCTTTCGGGCGGAATGAAGCAAAAACTCGCATTGAGCTGTGCTTTGATTCATAAACCTACGATATTGTTTCTGGATGAACCGACAACGGGGGTGGACCCTATATCGCGCAAGGAATTTTGGGATATGTTGATGCGATTGAAAGCGCAAGGCATTACCATTTTGGTTTCGACCCCCTATATGGACGAAGCTACCCTTTGCGATCGGATCGCTTTGATTTTAGACGGCGAATTTATGCAAGTCGATACGCCTCAAAATATCATTGCCGGATATCCGGAAACTCTTTGGGCGGTTCAAACAGACCATATTCCTCGATTGCTGAAGGAACTTCGGAATAATCCTTTGGTTCATTCGGCTTACTCTTTCGGAGAATCCATTCATGTGACGTTTAACAAGGAATGGACGCCTAACGGTCAATTATCAGGGATCGATTATCCATTTGAAAAAATTCAACCAACAGTAGAAGACTGTTTTATGTTATTGTCAAAAAAATAACAAAATGGAAAATAAGGTCATATATACAGAAAATCTAACCAAGAAGTTTGGAGATTTCACAGCAGTCGACCATATTTCGTTTAGCGTTAACAAGAGTGAAGTATTTGGATTTTTAGGGGCAAACGGAGCAGGAAAAACAACGGCCATGCGCATGCTGTGCGGATTAAGCCATCCGACATCGGGTAAAGGAACCGTAGCCGGCTTCGACATTTTCAAGCAATCGGAAGATGTTAAGAAAAACATCGGCTATATGAGCCAAAAGTTTTCACTGTACGAAGATTTGAAAGTTTGGGAAAACTTGCGCCTTTTTGGCGGAATATATGGAATGAAGACCAAGGAGATTGCGGAAAAAACCGATCGGATTTTGCATGAACTTGGATTCGAAAAAGAACGCGGAACGCTGGTCAAATCATTGCCTTTGGGTTGGAAACAAAAACTGTCTTTTTCAGTATCCATATTCCATGAACCGAAAATTGTTTTTCTGGACGAACCTACAGGAGGGGTTGATCCTGTTACTCGCAGGCAGTTTTGGGAACTAATCTATGACGCCACAGACCGGGGAATCACGGTTTTTGTTACCACGCACTACATGGACGAAGCCGAATATTGCGATCGCGTATCTATCATGGTGGACGGAAAAATCGAAGCCCTCGATTCGCCTAAAAATCTGAAAAACCAATATCGCACCCAAAATATGTATGATGTTTTTTATCAAATCGCCCGAAAGGCAACAAGAGTTGAAATATGAACGAATTTTTGTCTTTCATAAAAAAAGAGTTCTATCACATATTCCGTGATCAAAGAACCATTCTGATTTTGCTTGTAATGCCTGTGGTTCAAATCATCCTTTTTGGATTTGCTATTACGACAGAAGTGAAAAATACGCAGGTCGCCCTATTCGATCCCTCAAAAGATGTTGCAACGCAATACATCAAGGACAAATTTCAAGCAAGCGAATATTTTACAATCGTTGAAGAATTGACGACTCCCAATCAAATCAACGAGGTGTTTAAGTATGGTAAAGTCGGTTTGGTCATTGTTTTCAGCGAAGATTTTGCCGACAACTTGCTTCATACGGGAGAAGCGGCTATTCAACTGATAACCGACGGTACGGAACCCAATCAGGCGTCCATGCTTACAGGATATGCGTCGGGCATATTAAGCCTGTATCAACAAGAATTGATGGAGCAATACCACGCGCCGTTTCAAATCGTATCGGAAATACGAATGCTCTATAATCCGCAGTTGAAAAGCGCCTACAACTTTGTGCCGGGCGTAATGGGAATGGTACTTATACTCATTTGCGCGATGATGACATCCATCGCTATTGTAAGGGAAAAAGAAATGGGTACGATGGAAGTACTGCTTTCATCGCCATTGAAACCTATATACATTATCTTGGCTAAAGCGGTTCCGTATTTTTCATTGTCGATTTTCAATCTTGCCACCATTCTGCTTTTGGCCGTATTTGTTTTTAACGTACCGGTTGCCGGAAACCTGTTTTGGCTGATTCTGCTATCCTTGCTGTTTATTTTCCTCGCCTTGTCGTTGGGTTTGCTTATATCAACTCTTGTCGACAGCCAACTCGCAGCCATGCTTATATCCGGCATGGCGCTGATGATGCCGATTATGCTATTATCGGGGCTGGTATTTCCGATCGAGAGCATGCCTGAAATATTGCAATGGATTTCCGCGATAGTACCGGCTCGCTGGTATATTGAAGCGGTCAAAAAATTAATGATTCAAGGAGTGGAAGTTCGATATGTAACCAAAGAATTTTTAATTCTGGCAGTGATGGCGGTTGGCCTGATGCTTATCAGCCTGAAGAATTTTAAAACCCGATTAAATTAAGCAAATATGTTGCAATTTTTAATAGAGAAAGAGTTCAAACAGATTGTGCGAAACTCGTTTGTCCCCAAAATGATTGTAGGAATGCCTTTGTTGATGATGTTGGTTTTGCCTTGGGCAGCCAATCAATCGATCAAGGGTTTAAAATTGAGTGTTGTCGACAAGGATCACAGTACGTTTTCCGAACAATTGATCTATAAAATCACTTCTTCCGGTTATTTTCAATTGACTGACGTATCCCCAACCCATACTCTAGCAATGAAAAGCATTGAGTCGGGAGATGCCGACATAATCCTTGAAATTCAGGACGATTTCGAAAAGAACCTGATTCGCGAAGGTCTGGCACATACAATGATTTCTGCCAATTCGGTCAACGGGATAAAAGGCGGTTTAGGTTCGTCGTATCTTTCATCTATTCTGATCGATTACGCCGAAGAACTGAGGGAAACGTATGGGCAATCTGCTGGGGGAGTCCCAGCTGGTTCTATTCCCCAGTTTAACATTATTCCGCAATACAAATTCAATCCGCATTTGGATTACAAAGTATTCATGATTCCCGCCATAATGGTAATGCTTTTGACGATCATTACCGGATTCCTTCCTGCATTGAATATTGTGAGCGAAAAGGAAATCGGGACGATTGAGCAAATGAATGTAACCCCCGTAAAAAAACTTATGTTTGTATTGGCAAAATTGATTCCTTACTGGATCATCGGATTCATCGTGCTAAGCATTTGCATGGGAATTGCAGCGTTGGTTTACGGTATTTTTCCTGTGGGCAACCTGTTCACGATCTATTTCTTTGCCAGCATTTACATTTTGGTTGTTTCAGGCTTTGGCTTGCTTATTTCCAATTACTCAAACACCATGCAACAAGCCACGTTTGTGATGTTTTTCTTTATCATGGTTTTTATATTGATGAGCGGCCTGCTTACTCCCGTGGCGAGCATGCCCGATTGGGCTCAAAAAATTGCTCTGTTCAACCCTTTGAAATACCTCATGCAAGTAATGCGGATGGTATATATGAAAGGCAGCGCCTTCGGCGAAATGACGCCTCAATTTTTTGCGCTTTGCGCTTTCGCTATCGGCCTGAATGTATGGGCTGTAGTCAGTTACAGAAAGAGTAGTTGAAAATGGCGGGGCTTTTTACATTCGTTTCGGACAAGACGCTAAAAAGCGGCACGTATTTTTTGCGGCGAGCAGATATTTTATCTTATTTACTGATTTAATTTATTTGGGAATATTGTCGTGCGCCTATTTAGTATTCTGCGTTTCCAAAGGGCGGAATATATCATTTAATAGTTGCTCGTTTTTAAGTTCACATTCCCAAATTCGTACGACTATCCAGCCTTTATCTTTTAATGTTTGTGTTACCTCTTTATCTCTATTCATATTACGTTCCCTTTTTTTATTCCAGTAATCAGCATTATCTTTTGGGCGTGTGTTTCGGCAATCATGTCCATGCCAAAAGCAGCCGTCAATAAAGATTGCAAGTTTATGTTTCGGAAAAGTAAAATCCGGTTTGCCAAAAAGTTTGTAATTTCTGCGCCAACCTTTGATATGGTTTGCTTTGAAGAACGCAATAAGTTTTAACTCAGTGGATTTATTACAAGTACTTTTTACTTGCCGCATTACGTTACTCCGTTGCTCCTTAGTAAAAACATCAGCCATTTTTATGTATTATAGTTATCCACGATTTATCAAAACCTAAGGCTTGCAATATCTGTTCTTTATCAAGCGATTCCGGTTTCTTGATACGAATTATTAGACTTTTCTCAGGAACTTTTTCTATAATAGTAAATTGAGAACCATGTGGTTGCCATGTAAATTTATGTTCGTTTGTTCTTTTATCGATTCCAAGCAGATTTTTGTTTTTGTTCCATTCCCATTTGTAAAGCTCTGTATCATAGCGAATCGTATCAAATTCAAAGACGACTACTTCTGATAAATCGTTGGATTTCATTAAAACTACAGTACGGAGGTGTTTGAATTTCTCCCGGATTGCGGAAACTCGGTCATTCCAAATGTCTAAGACAAGCTCGCCAATCATGTCTGGATTTGCATTCGTATCAATGCGCTCGCCAAAAGAATAAATTGGTGAATTTCTTCCCGAAATTAATCGAATCCTTTTTTGTTCAGATGGTTTTGCCGCTTTGACCGTTTTTGCGCCCCATGCAGTATTCCCAAGAACAACATCGTCAAGTCCAACATTTGACGGCTTCCACTCGGCCCCGATGCAATTAGCAAACATGTTTTCCCACTCTGATCCCTCTAATTCTGGCTTTCCCTTAGAAGCTAACAAATAAATTAATTCTTTTCCTATCAAAAAAGGAAAATCTTTTGGGAAATCGTTTAGTAGAAATGCAGGAACAGATTTATTTACCGTTTTAAGTTTAGGCGATTGATCATTTCTCATATTCAAAATTTAGTACATATTCCTGTGTCATTGGCGCCGCATTCATTACTTTCGCAACATATGGCAACAGTCTCAAAATAACTGCTTTGATAAGATTTACAGGGACAGCGTTACCTGCCTGTTTTCGAGCTTGACTATCATTTGCGATAATTTTATAACTATCTGGAAATCCTTGTAAACGAAACATTTCTCTCGGAGTCAAGCGTCTTTCCCCATTTACGAGTAAATAATTATAGGATGCTCCTGAGCGTAAAGCGCAAGAATAAGGATATGAACAAATATTGCCTGCTTTATTTTCATGCCAGATAGAAAGCTTATATGCCGATTTATGTCTATTTTTCCGTTTTTCCAAAATATAATCGGATACATAATGTTTCTTATCAACTTTTTTTTCTAATATTTCCGAAAGTGGCTTAAAAGGACGTTTTGGCGGAGGAAAAGAAAATGATATCGGTTGACGATGTCCCACAATAATAACTCGTTCCCTTTTTTGAGGCAATCCATAATCTAATGCATTAAGAACTGCATATTGAACGTGATAACCTAATTCTTTTAGCGTGCTAAGAATTACTTTCAGCGTTTGTCCTTTGTTGTGTCCAACAAGTTGTTTGACATTTTCCAAAATAAATGCTTTAGGTTGTTTTTCCTTTAGGATGCGAGCAATGTCGAAAAACAACGTTCCGCGAATATCTTCAAAACCTTTTCTCTGTCCTATAATACTAAACGGCTGACATGGAAATCCCGCTAATAAAATATCATGGTCTGGAATATCTTTCTCATCCACTTGGGTAATGTCGCCAAAAGGTCGTTCTCCAAAATTTTCCTCATAACTAAATTGACAAGCAAGATCGATATCAGATGAAAAAACGCAGTTAGGAATGAGGTTATTCTCCTGGCATGCTTCATCCATCGCTTGACGAAAACCGCCAATGCCACAAAAAAGATCTATAAATTTAAGTTCCTCCATCATCGCAAATTTTCACAAAAATACAAAAAAGGAACAAAATAGCTGAAAAAATAGAATAAAAAAACAATACCCATAAGAAGAATTCATATACGGAGCTATTGAGGCGTCTTACAAAAGAATTGCATTTGCGGAATAACAAATGCCTTAATGCAAAAGGCATATCGCGTGGATCATTCGTCGTTCCTAAGCAATTGAGCAACCCCCACACGATTGCTGGGATATCGTCGGCGGCGCACAAGCCTAATGTCCCCATACACAAGCAAAGTCCGTGGAATGAGTTCGGAACGGCTCCTGCCAGACGGGTAAAACCCTTTTCCGTACCTAATATACAAGGCAGTCTCAACACAGAGTAGAGGGGATCGTTGCCATGAATGGCTAACTGCACCGGCTACTTATTTTTAGCCGTCCAATCAATTTTTCTTGTTAAATGACGGACAAATTTTGGAACTATTGCATGATTTAAAATAAAAACATACCTTTGCGGCTGAATTTTATTGAAAGGGAGTAGTTAAAACAGTAAAGTCAACATCCTGATGAGTAATTATCTGGCTTTACGTCCTGCATAGATTAGGAAACGAGACTTTTGATATAATGTCGTTTGTCAGAAAACGAGTATTATGTTGAAAGTCTTTTTTATTTTGAAATTTAATTTTTTTTAAGAGATATGACAAAGCAAAACAAATTGAATGTTAAGGATTGGTTAAAAATAGGAATTCTTGCGGCGACAGCCATTCCTTTTATTCTGGTGATATTTATGAAATTGGGAATGCATAATTCCTACCTGACAATGGCAGTCACAGGAGTAGCGATCGTAGCGGCGGCTTATTTTCTTTCATGGGCTACAGAATCATTGCAAGTAGTTGTGTCGCAGGCATTCGCTTTAGCCATATTGGCCTTGGTACAAGTATTGCCCGAATATTCCTTCGAAGTTGTGCTGGCGTGGAAGCAACAAATTCATTTTGCAATAGCCACTATGACTGGCGCCAATCGTCTATTAATGGGATTTGGATGGCCATTGATCTTTTTTGTCGCATACATTGCTGCGCGAATAAAAAAACAAAAATTCCATGAAATCTCGCTTAAACGACACCAAAGCGTTGAAGTGATATTTCTACTGATTCCTTCGCTCTATTCCATTGTAATCATTTTAAAACAAAACATCAACCTATTCGACAGTGCTGTTTTAATCATCGTCTTTGTTGCGTACCTTATTCTCATTCTTCGCTTGCCTCCCGAACACAACGAAGAACCGATCGACGGCAATTCTACCAGCGGAAAAATAGTGGCATTAAAAGGATTAAAAAAAGGAGTTTCCATTTCGCTTTTATTATTGTTTGGATTTGTGGTTGTTTTTTTTGGAGCCGATCCGTTTATCGAAAGCCTGAAAGAAGTTGCGACAAAATTAGGCTTAGATCAATTTATTTTTATTCAATGGTTTGCTCCATTCTTGTCTGAATTTCCCGAAAGTTTGACCGCTTTTATTTGGGCTTCAACCATCGTTTTGGCGTCCATGGGATTAGCCAATCTAATTACATCCAAAATTAATCAATGGACATTGCTAATTGCTTCAATCCCTATATTTTATAGCATTAGCGTCGGACATACTTTTGCCATACCCTTAGATACCGTGCAAATTCATGAATTGATTTTGACCACTGCTCAAACCATTTATGGAGCGGTCTGTATGTTTAATATGAAATTCAAGCTACGGCACGCCATTCTATTATTGTGCCTCTTTCTCACCCAGTTTTTCCTTCCGAAGACGCGAATAGAGATCGCTTGTATTTTTACCGGTCTGATTTTCGTTGAACTTTTCTTGCAACGCAAAGAGATCAATGTGTTTAAATATTTTTATAGAGATGTGCTCAAGAGAAATAAAAGCTAAAAGAGGAAGATTCCGATTGCATTCATTCAAGGCTATGAAGGTGTAGATTGAACTGTATGTAGTGGCCACATTAAGAAAAATGCAAAGGAAGTAGGACAAAATAAATTGAAAATAAGAGAGATAGAGATAACCTCATTTCCTCATTTTGACTCGCTCTAAAATGAGGAAATGAGGTTCGCATTTAAAAACTTGTAAGCAACTTTTTTACTATTCTTAATAAGAAAATTCTTTCATTGGGTTGTTTCCGGAAATTATTTTCTCTTTTTATCCACAAACAACCTTTTCACTTGCTCAAATAGACAAATTCCGCATGGATGGATGTAAATTTCTCCAAAAAAGTTAAAATTCGTTGATTCCTTCCACCAAAATAGGGTGATAATTCGCTTATTTAAATGCCTAATTTATTCATTAGATTGATTACTTTTGCGCAAAATTTGAACATACCCATAATTTTTTATTAAAATTCAATCGAAGTGATGAAAATACCTCTGTTCTTTTGTCTATTTAGCAGTATTCCG
>WRFY01000062.1 GCA_009783445.1 Candidatus Azobacteroides sp.
TTGCTTTATTACAAATATATAACTCTTTTCTCTTTTTACATACATTTCAAATATTTTTTCGTATTTAAACTTTAATAGGAATTTTGTCGTACACCCCAAAAAACTTATTGTCATTTTGTAATAATTGTCCGTTGCATAATTAATTTATTTTTTGAATAAAAGGAACAAAAAGAAATCAAAATTTGTAGGATAAAAATAAAATGTCTATATTTGTTCTTTATTATAAAATATTAAGTTTGGTTTGTCTCGATAAAAAAAGCTATGGAAAATAGTTGGATTTTTGATTGGAAGGGGGGAAATCGAAAAATTATCTCATCAATATTGAGAGAGAGGCGCATAGTTAATCTTTAACACTCCAATTGTAAATCAAGCCATCCTTTTATAACAAATATTTAGAATATTTCATTACCTTTGTAGCCGACTTTTTCTTTATGATAAAAAAGGTGTGGAAAAAGAGGAAACGAAAAATGTATAACATATTTTGATTAATTCATTCATTGTAAAGTTATGAATCTTTTACTTAACAAGTTGAGCAAATATGACGCTCCACAGAAGGCTAAAGCCTCAGGTTTGTACCCTTACTTCCGGGTAATTGAAAGTGAACAAGATACTGAAGTAATCATAAATGGTAAAAAAGTTCTGATGTTTGGTTCTAACGCTTACCTTGGCTTGACTAACCATCCTAAAGTGAAAGAAGCCGCTAAGGCGGCAATCGAAAAATATGGTACAGGTATGGCAGGAAGCCGTTTTCTCAACGGTACATTAGATATTCACATTGAATTGGAGCAAAAAATTGCCGATTTTTTGGGAAAAGATGATGCTATTATTTATTCGACTGGTTTTCAGGTGAATCTGGGAGTTGTTTCCTGTTTAACGGGACGGGAAGATTATATTTTATGGGACGAATTGGATCATGCTTCTATTATCGAAGGACATCGTTTATCGTATTCGCAACGGTTGAAATTCAAACATAACGACATGGAATCGTTGGAAAAACAATTGCAAAAATGCGATTTTGATAAGATTAAGCTGATTGTCGTGGATGGCGTTTTCAGCATGGAAGGCGATATTGCCAATTTGCCCGAAATTGTACGCTTATCCAAAGAATACAATGCTAATATTATGGTCGATGAAGCCCATGGTTTGGGTGTATTGGGCCGTCAGGGACGAGGAACCTGCGATCATTTCGGACTTTTGCCTGAGATTGATCTGGTGATGGGTACTTTTAGCAAATCGCTGGCTTCTATTGGCGGGTTTATCGCTTCTTCAAAAGACATTATTAATTATCTGCGCCACAATTCGCGCTCCTATATTTTCAGCGCCAGCAATACTCCAGCGGCTACAGCCGCCGCCAGCGCCGCTTTCGATATCATGGTGAGCGAACCGGAAAGGATCGAACATTTGTGGAAATTAACCGATTATGCTTTGAAACGATTTCGTGAAATCGGATGCGAAATCGGCCATACGTCGACGCCGATCATTCCCTTGTTTATTCGCGACAACGATAAAACATTTTTCGTGACGATGGATTTGTTCGAACAGGGAATCTTTGTTAATCCGGTGGTATCGCCAGCCGTAGCTCCTTCCGACACGCTCATTCGTTTTTCCTTGATGGCTACTCATACGTTTGAACAATTGGATATTGCTTTGGAAAAAATTCAGAAAAGTCTTCAGAAAGCAGGCGTGCTAAGTCCGCGCGGAGTTTTAGCTTAGTTTAGTTTTAAATTAAATTCCTTAGCTAAAGCGATCAGCGAAGGATTTTTTTCTGCCATAAAATTGAATATATCTCGGTTTCCATAAGGAATGTATTGTTTTTGTTCTTCCAATACGATAATTTCTAATTGCAACAGGTGATTCTTTAATTGATGGGAGAGAAAATCTGTGATGAGAAATTCTTTCTCGCGTAATTTACTTTGCTGTTCGGGATTGAAAACAGCCACTTGTACTCGATTCTCATTCAGTAGTTGAGGGCGGATATTCAGTATGGTATTTTTCAAATGAATGTCTTCTTCCTTTTTGGCATATTCTTTCCATGCTTTTTCCAACTCTTCCTGCGTGAATGCTTCTTCCAACTTTGGTTCATGAGGTAAGTCCGCTTCTTGTGATTTTTCGTTCGGCTGATTCGACGCCGTTTTTTTCAACGAAATTCGCAACGAATTTTTGGACATTATTCGATTGGGAGAAACGTCCGGCGCATTTTGCTTTTCTCCTGTTGGGGGGGGTGGTATCGAGGGAGCTTGCGTTTGAGTGGAAGCAATGGAATTGTCTTTTTCCTGTTCTACTAATGGTTTAATTTTTTTTTTGTCATCAGTCGGCGTCGACTGATGATTCAATTGGCAAAGGCGGATCAACAATAATTCGATGAGCAATCGTTTGTTTTTGCTGTACCGGTAATTCAAATCGCATTCATTGCTCAATTCGATGGCTTTATAAAGAAATTCGTTGGAACATTGTTGCGCCAGTTGGAGGTATTTTTCTTTTGCGGCATCTCCTATTTCAAACAGGACAATGGTTTGCGGATCCTTGCAAACCAGCGTATCGCGGAAAAAATTGGACAAACCGCTAAGAATGTGTTGACCATCGAATCCTTTTCCGATAATTTCATTCAAAATGAGTAAGCTCTGACTCACGTTTCCAGCCAGCAATACGTCTGTCAAGCGAAAGTAATATTCGTAATCCAATACGTTCAAGTTTTCGATCACCGACTGATATGTGATATGGCTTTCTGAAAAACTGACGATCTGGTCGAAAATAGATAGAGCATCCCGCATTCCGCCTTCGGCTTTTTGAGCAATGATGTTCAAAGCTTCCTTTTCGTAAGAAACGTGCTCGTTATCGGCTACGTATGCTAAATAATCTACAATATCGTTGATACTGATCCGGTTGAAGTCATAGATTTGGCATCGGGAAAGAATTGTGGGGATAATCTTGTGCTTTTCGGTTGTGGCCAGGATAAACAAAGCATGCAAGGGAGGCTCTTCTAATGTTTTCAAGAAAGCATTGAAAGCGGAAGTCGACAACATGTGTACTTCGTCGATAATGTAAACCTTATAATGACCTATTTGAGGAGGAATTCTCACTTGGTCGGTCAACGAACGGATATCTTCGACAGAATTATTGGAGGCGGCATCCAATTCATAAATATTGTAAGACCGGTTTTCATTAAAAGCCATGCACGATTCGCAAGTATTGCAAGCCTCGCCGTCTGCATTCGGATGCATGCAATTGATGGTTTTTGCAAAAATACGGGCGCATGTAGTTTTTCCCACTCCCCGCGGACCGCAAAACAAATAAGCATGAGCCAGTTTATTATTTCGGATGGCATTTTTAAGGGTAGTGGTCAGCGATTTTTGTCCGATTACCGAATGAAAAGTAGTCGGGCGGTATTTTCTGGCCGATACAATATAATTATCCATACAATTTTCTTACAAAGGTAATAAATAATTTTTTGGATTTCGGAGTATTTTCAAACAATCATCCAAAAGGTGTTTGATCCAATGAAATCATCTTTGTATTCCTTGGCCGCAGAATACGACATGTTTTTATTGACAAAAGCTGAAAAAATCGCATAAAAAGTGTTATATTTGTAGTGTGAAATACAGAATTCTGATCGTTGAAGATGATATTGCTTTCGGCGCTATGCTCAAGGGATGGCTTGAACGTAAGGGTTACATAGCACAATTGTGTTTAAACGTTGCAGTCGCGAAGCAAGAACTCGGGAAAAATAGATATAATCTCATATTGAGTGATCTCCGCTTGCCCGATGGCGATGGAATAATGCTTTTGCAATGGGTAAAGGAACAAAATTTGGGAATCCCATTGATCATCATGACCAGTTATGCGGAAGTTCAGAGCGCTGTTGCGGCAATAAAATTAGGCGCTGAAGATTATCTCGAAAAACCCATTGTGTTAAGCATATTCAAAGAAAAGATAGAGCAGGCTTTGGCAAAACCTGCTGAACCTGTAACGCCGCAGATAAAACGGGAGAAAAGAGCGTCGGCAGGTGTTGTGCTGGGCAACAGTCCACTGGCACGGCAGATGTATAGCCATATTTTAAAGCTGGCTCCTACAAAAATGTCTGTATTGATTCTTGGCGAGAGTGGAACAGGCAAAGAGTATGTTGCAAAAATGATTCACGACAACAGCGCTCGAAGAGATAAACCCTTCATTGCGGTCGATTGCGGCAGTTTGTCGAAAGAGTTGGCTCCAAGCGAGCTTTTTGGACACCTTAAAGGATCGTTTACATCGGCGATGGAAAATAAAACGGGTATTTTTGAGCAGGCTAACGGCGGCACGATATTTTTGGATGAAGTGGGCAATTTGGATTACGAAGTGCAGATGCAATTGCTTAGGACTTTGCAGGAACAAAAAATACGCCGCGTAGGCTCGGCAAAAGATACGGTCATAGATGTGAGAATTCTTGCTGCAACAAATGAAAATTTGGAACGTGCGATTGCCGAAGGTCGTTTTCGTGAAGATTTGTATCACCGCCTTAACGAGTTTTCGCTTTTCGTTCCATCCTTACGGGAGAGAGGCGCTGACATTAAACTATTCGCTGAAGAATTTTTACGACAGGCGAACGAAGAGCTGGATCGAAATATAAAGGGTTTTACTCCCGAAACAATCAATCTTTTTGAAAAACGTCATTGGAGCGGAAATCTTCGCGAACTTCGCAATGTTGTAAGGCGCGCCGTACTCTTTGCTTCGGGAGATGAGATAACTCCCGATGATCTACCTGTTTTCAATGAACCTAAGATAGAAAATCTTACGCTTCGCCCCGACAACGAAAAGGAGCAAATAGAGATGGCTCTACATAAAGCGAGAGGCAATAAAACTTTAGCGGCGCAGTTTCTGAAGATTGACCGTAAAACGCTCTACAATAAGCTGCATCTGTATGGGATAAAATTCTGAGCGCTTTTGGGTTCCCAATTCTCAAAAATTAAACTTGAATTGAAAGTATTTTTTTAACATCTTCCTGCCAGCCTTCGTATTCCTTATTGCGGTGAATATCCATTCGGCGGAGTTCCTCTGTCGGATATCCCATTTGAGCAAACATGGGGAACATTTTGTGACTAATAACCTGAGCTTGTTTGAAGTTATTATCGGCGAGAGCTTGCGCGAGCATTGAAAAATTTTCTTCCGTAGAAGCGCGGAAAAGGGACATAATTTCGTCGCGATCCTCTCCTAAAAGTTCATCGAGGGTTTCCCCTTCGCCTACAATTTCGCGTAAAGATTCTATCGAAAAAGGTTTTGCCAAGAATCCGTCAAAACCGAGTTCAATTGCTTTTTGGGTTGAAAAGTTGGCATGCCCTGTCATCGCCACAACAGGAACATTGCGTGCATGGCGCAATATGTCAAGTCCCGAAATATCGCCCATCTCCATATCGGTTAAGATCAGGTTGTAATCGCTGTCAACCACTTTATGCCCTAATCTCACAAGCATATCCGAAACCATCCGAATAACTACCGGTTCATCGTCATAAATTTTAATTTTTTTAGTTCCCTGCGGTATCTTTTTTATAGAACGTTCGACAGGAATGGTCACAACAATACTCGTTCCTTCTCCCACCTTTGAATCAATAGTGATCTTGCCTTCGAGCAGTTCCACTAATCCTTTGACGACAAACATTCCCAAACCGCTTCCATTTGCAAGGGCATTGTTCTCCTCGATGCGGCTGAAAGGCCTAAATAGTTGCGGCCATTTTTCGGACGGAATCCCTACGCCCGTATCGTTAACTTCGATTTTCAGTTCGTTTTTATCGAATGCGGCGCCAAATTTTACTGTTCCGGTTTTGGTATATTTAATCGCATTCGATACAAGATTAATCACAATCTGTTTGAGCTTTACTCTATCGGAATGAATTCTTAGATCGTCGGCTGCAAATGAGAAAGCAATTTCCTTTTGTCCTGCCAATGGCAAAAACATCTCGTAAATATCTCTAAATAAATCCAGAAGATTAAAATCTGATACACTTTTTTGAAGGGTGCCCTGTTCGAGGCTCGAAAACTCCAAAAGATTCTCAAGCATCGAGAGGATATGTTCTGACGAGTTTTGCATTGAACGCACATTTGGGTCGCTTTTCATCAGGGCAAGATAACCCAAAACCGAATTAAGCGGACTTTTAATATCGTGCGATACGGAGAGCAATAATTTATGCCGGCTCTCCATTATTTGGCGCGTGCGTTCATTGGCCTCTTCCAAAGCTTGACGAGTCTCTCGGCCTTTGTTTATATCGGTGATTATTAGGAAAATAAAACTAAGAATTAAAAACAACGCCAAAATTCCGCCGCTCACCGAATAAGTATAGTTGCGCTTTATCGTCTTTTCACTGCTATCAATCATCGAAAGCGTGGAATCGAGCGTTTCTTTGTGAAATTCCAAAAGCAATGTCGACACTTCCGAAGCAATATCTTGGTTGGAAGTTATAAGTTCTCGCACTTGTTTTTCAATCGTTTTTATATTTCGCTCATAGACCCTTTGAGCCTCTTGCGCAATATCGCCCACCTCGTATATAATGGCCAGGCTATCGTCGGCTATCGTTCTTACCGTGTCTACCCATTGATTTACCACAATTTTCTCCGAATCTTTACTCGGTTTGAACACTTCGCCTATACGTTTGAAAAATCCTTTCTGAGGCAATTCTCGAATAATCGTATCTCTTTGAATGTTTAAGATATATACCGTATCTTCTTTTGTAGGTTCATATTCTTGAAGTCGCTTATTGATAGCCGCAACAGGATTTTTTCCGGCAAATTGAATATTTAATTTTTTGATATTTAACGCCTGTTCTCGAAGCAAGGTTTCAATTCGATACAGTTTCTCTTCTTCTTTCGGTTTAAGTTTTATAATGGAATCTATTAATATTTTTATTGAATCGGTCGTCTTGGTATAATCAGTAAGATAATTTTTGTTTTTTGTCGACAGGTATAGGCTTGACGACGATTGTGCGTCGTTCACGGCATACATCAAATCGTTGGTAATGGAGAGAAGCTTGTGCTGATTTTCAATTTCAAGGCGTTGGGAAGAAATATTTTTTCGAAGATTATTAAGATACATTGTCATTGTCAATACGCCTAAAGCAACTATAATATAAATAATTGCCATCTTAAATCGAATCTTATACTCAATGCTCTTTGCCATAGTTGCAAAGTTAATAATAATTTCCACAATTGAGTAGAGAAAATTTCCTCGAAATTCCACATATTTCCACACTTATTAAAACGGCTAAAATTCATATAAAATTCTAATATTCAAATTATTATATGTTAATTTCACGAATGGCACGTTCGTTGTATTATTATTATTTATAGAGACGAATAAAAAAGTTTGATTAATTAATTATATTAAAGATGAAAAAGATTGTTTTATCGGTAATCCTTTTGGCTGGCTGTGCGGCATTTGCCAATGCTCGTTCTACAGATGAACCTCAAACAGTTGTTACTGAGGAGCAAGTTGCTCTAAATGACGATTATCAAGAGGTAGCTTTGACAGACCTCAACGAAGTAGTTCAAGCGGCTATAAACGACCTTGCAGGCGATGCTTTCGATGTAAAGAAAGTTGAATTCAATGCAGGGGAAGGGCTAACAAAAGTTACTCTGGCGAATAAAGAGGATGCAAGTGAAACGGTTGCTATTCTTGACAAAGAAGGTAAAAGCGTACAACAGGATGATGCACAAGATGTACAACAAGATGATGCGCCAAGCGTACAACAGGATGCACAAGATGTACAGCAAGGACAACAAGAAGAAGAAACCCCAGCACAAGTGGATGAACCTGATGCCGAGTAATTTTCTCTAATTTTCAATGCGACGAAGGGCTGTTCAGATTACACAATATAGAGAACAGCCCTCCTTTGCTTACTTCTCCATTTCAATCTCTTCCGCATACGTTTTTCCCCACTTTTCAAAGTTCAATAATGATTACATAAATTCTATACAGGAATAGAAAAAATAGGTAACTTTGCTTCTCAAAATATGGGTTATGAAAAATAAAAAGAAAATTGTTTTAATCACCGGATCAACTTCCGGGATTGGGGAAGCATGTGCTTATAAATTTGCGGCTCAGGGTTTTTCCGTGATTCTCAACGGACGAGATATTCGCAAATTAGAAGCCTTGAAACAGGATTTGGTTAAGAAATACACCGGCGATGCGTTCCTTTTGCCGTTCGATATTCGCGACCGGGAAGCAACTCGGAAAGCCATTCGGGAGTTGCCGGAAGATTGGCAAGCCATCAGCATCTTGATCAACAATGCCGGATTGGTATTGGGTATTGAAAAAGAATTTGAAGTTGATCCGGATGATTGGGATATTATGATTGATACGAATATCAAAGGCATACTTTCAGTTACCCGGTGGGTGGTCCCCGGCATGATAGCGAGAGGAGAGGGGCATATCATCAACATCGGTTCCATTGCCGGCGATGCGGCTTATCCCGGTGGAAGCATCTATTGCGCAACAAAATCAGCCGTAAAAGCGCTTTCCGACGGATTGCGTATTGATTTGGTGGATACGCCTTTGCGAGTGACTAACATCAAACCGGGAATGGTGGAGACGCATTTTTCTCTGACCCGTTATCGGGGCGATCAGGCAAAAGCCGACGCCGTTTATGCTGGCGTGAAACCATTGACGGCTGAAGACATTGCCGAAACGATCTATTTTGCCGCTTCAGCGCCTCCGCATGTTCAGATTGCCGAAGTATTAATTATGCCAACCAACCAAGCAACGGCAACGATTGTACACCGGAAAGCGTAATTAACTCACCTCGCTTCCCGGTTCCAAATTCGCATCCGGATGAATAAGTCGCAAGTTTCCGGCGAAAGATTCAGCCGATAATAACATGCCTTGCGATTCGATACCTTTGATTTTGCGCGGTTCGAGATTGGCGATGAAGCAAACCGTTTTTCCGATCAACTCTTCCGGCCGGTAAGATGCGGCAATGCCCGAAAGGATAGTACGTCCGCCCAATCCGTCGTCAATTTTGAATTGCAGTAATT
Organism: Candidatus Azobacteroides sp.; assembly: GCA_009783445.1. GTDB lineage: Bacteria > Bacteroidota > Bacteroidia > Bacteroidales > Azobacteroidaceae > Azobacteroides. The sequence continues at coordinate 8,995 of WRFY01000062.1, forward strand.
TATCGGCTTTGGGAACTTTCATGCATTCCAATACTTTGCCTACCCGAATATCTAACTTGGCAAAATCGTCGTAAGAAACCGGCGCTTTTATCGGATTCGCTCGCTTTTCTTTCAACGCATTGACTTTTTTCGTATCGAGCAGTTTTTGAATTTGTCGTTCGATTAGCTCGTCTTCGATTTTTTCAAACAGCAATTCGGGTTCATTCAAATTATGACCTTCTTTCAATAAATCAATGCTGCCCAATTGGCTCCATTTACTGTCGCTCTTGGCAATCAAATGTTTGATTTTTTGCGAAGAAAAAGGTAAAAACGGCTCGATGGCAATCGCTAAATTAGCGGTAATCTGCATACTGAGATTCAAAATCGTAGCAGTCCGGTTCGTGTCGGTTTTTGCCGATTTCCAAGGTTCCGTATCAGCCAAATACTTATTGCCGATTCGCGCCAGATTCATCGCTTCTTTCAAGGCTTCACGGAAACGAAATTGATTCAGGTAGTTTTCCATCTCAACCTTTACACGTTCAAATTCCAGAAACGTTTCCCGGTCGTAATCGGTTAAAGCGCCTCTTGCAGGAACTTTTCCTTCGAAATATTTATGCGTCAAAACCATCGAGCGGTTGATAAAATTCCCCAATACGGCGACTAATTCATTGTTATTCCTTGCTTGAAAATCTTTCCATGTAAAATCGTTGTCTTTGGTTTCCGGCGCATTGGCTGTCAGCACATAACGCAAGACGTCTTGTTTATCGGGAAATTCTTCCAGATACTCGTGCAACCAAACCGCCCAATTGCGGGACGTGGATATTTTATCGCCTTCCAAATTCAGAAATTCATTTGCTGGAACATTATCGGGCAGAATGTAGCTCCCGTCAGCCTTTAACATGGCGGGGAAAACAATGCAATGAAACACAATGTTATCTTTCCCGATAAAATGAATCAACCGGGTGGTTTCGTCTTTCCACCATTTTTCCCAATCGGCGGGCGAATGTTCGATGGTATTGGAAATGTACCCGATCGGAGCGTCGAACCAGACATACAAAACTTTTCCTTCGGCTCCTTTCAGCGGGACGGGAACGCCCCAATCCAAATCGCGGCTCACGGCTCGAGGCTGTAATCCCATATCCAACCACGATTTACATTGTCCGTAAACGTTCGATTTCCATTCTTTGTGATCCTCCAAAATCCATTTTTTCAACCACGCTTCATGCTTATCCAAAGGCAGATACCAATGTTTAGTTTCTTTCAGTACGGGAACGCTTCCGCTGATGGCCGATTTCGGCTCAATCAAATCCAACGGGCTGAGCGATGTACCGCAAGTTTCGCATTGATCGCCGTAGGCTTTTTCGTTTCCGCAATACGGACATTTGCCGGTGATATATCGGTCGGCTAAAAATTGTTTCGCTTCTTCATCGTAATATTGTTCGGAAGTTTTTTCGATAAACTCGCCTTTATCGTAGAGCTTTTGAAAGAAATCGGATGCGGTTTTTCGATGAATAGAAGAAGTGGTACGGGAATAAATATCGAATGTAATTCCGAAATCTTCGAACGATTTTTTAATAAGAAAATGATACCGGTCGACAATTTCCTGAGGCGTCACGCCTTCCGCTCTCGCTTTTAAGGCAATGGGAACGCCGTGTTCGTCGGAACCTCCGATGAATAATACTTCTTCGCCTTTCAAACGAAGATAACGGGCATAAATGTCGGCTGGAATATAAACGCCGGCAAGGTGTCCGATGTGGACTGGCCCATTGGCGTAAGGAAGCGCAGAAGTAATCAACGTGCGTTGAAATGTTTTACTCATGTCGTTGTTTTTTCGGCAAAGGTATAAAAATTCTGAATATTCGTGTTTTTTATTTTGTTTTTTCGGCGTTATTCGAAGGGGTGCTTTTTTGCTATTTATCAAAAAAGAAAAATGCAAATTATTGTTTTACAGAAAATTAAATGAGCATGCTTTTTAGAACGCCGCCGATGTATTTAAAGGTCTTATTTTCGTTTGCGGATTTTAGGGGTTATTAGAACACTAAGGGTTGTTTCTTGTAAATGAACCATAGTCTGTTTTTTGCAAAGTTAAATCTTTTCTTTAAAATTTTGGTAACAAAGCGGAAGCGACGAGATTCGAACTCGTGGTACAGTTTCCCGTACGACAGTTTAGCAAACTGTTGGTTTCAGCCACTCACCCACACTTCCTGGGTCTGCATTAAAATCTGTTTTGCGAAATGCGGTGCAAATATAGAGGATTCTTTTAATTTATCCAAGATTTCATAGACTATTTTGTATCTTTGCTCGTCAAATTCAATTTGTTGTTATGAAGAAAATCATTCGAAATATAGTATTAGTTATAATCGTCGTGTTGGTGGCGATGGGCGGATTTGTTTATTACAAAATCAATTCGCCTGCATTTGGTATTCAGAAAGCCAGTTATATTTATATCAATGAGGAAAAAAATTATCTTCAATTAATGGATCAATTGAAAACTGCAGCGCATTTAAAAGATGTTAATCTTTTTGAGCGCTTGGCTCATATGATGAAATATTCGGAAAATGTAAAATCTGGACGATATGAAATAACTCCTCAGACGACTTATCTGGAGGCCATCCGGATGCTGCGGAGCGGTCGTCAGATGCCTGTAAAGTTAACATTCAATAATATTCGTTTGAAAGAAGATCTTTCCGAAAGAATAGGAGAACAGATGTTGTTTGATTCGGATGCTTTGTTGAGCCGTCTGAACGATCCGAATGTGACGGCTTCACTGGGATTTGATACCATTACTATTTTGGCGATGTTTATTCCCAACACGTATGAAATTTATTGGAATACGCCGGTAGATAAGTTTTTGGAAAGAATGAAAAAAGAATACAATCATTTTTGGACGGATCAACGGAGAGAAAAAGCAAACGCCCTGCATCTGAGTCCAGTGGAAGTTTCTACTTTGGCGTCTATTGTGGAAGAAGAGACGGCTCTCCCATCCGAATATCCCATTGTTTCTGGATTGTATATCAATCGCTTAAGAAAAGGAATGCCATTGCAGGCCGATCCTACAGTGAAATTTGCAGTGGGCGACGTAAGCTTGAGAAGAATTGCCAATTGGCATTTACATATAGAATCGCCCTATAATACATATCTCTATTCCGGATTGCCTCCTGGACCTATCCGAATTCCTTCCATTAAAGGAATTGATGCTACGTTGAATTACAAAGAACATAATTATTTATATATGTGTGCAAAAGAGGATTTTTCGGGTACTCACAATTTTTCGATTGCTTTTAGCGAACATCTTGTGAATGCCAAAAAATATCAAGATATGTTGGATCGAAATCACATTTGGTGAAAAAACATTTAGGATCTTCTTTATTGAAGCCTGTAATTTTCATTTCTTTAGGGTTTGTTATACATATTTTTTTCAATAAAAGAGAGGGAGATCGAAATGATTTGTAACTTTGTGAAGACTTTTTTAAGAATATTTGTGTATGAGAAAAAATGGTTGGCTTAAGCTCTTTGGCTGTATTTGTATTGTTTCAACTTTGTCTGCTTGTGCAACCCTTCCTCCGTGCGGATGTAAGGAAGGCGAATCCCATCGTCATCATTATACGCGACCGAAGAAAAATCCAAGGCATTCCTTGATAAAGTCTCAGAAAAATACTAATTTTGCGCTGCAAAATGATACTATAATTGTTCTATCATAATTAATTTAATTTTTTAATCTATAAAAACAAAAAAAATGATCAAAGTAGGTATTAATGGTTTTGGCCGTATTGGTCGTATGGTTTTTCGTGCTGCAGTATATAATTTTGCCAACGAAATTGAAGTGGTGGGAATCAACGACCTTTTAGCTGCAGATTATCTGGCTTATATGCTCATATACGATTCGGTGCATGGACGTTTTAAGGGAGAAGTGTCCGTAGAAGGCAATTATTTAATCGTCAATGGGAAAAAAATACGCTTAACAGCAGAAAAGGATCCTGCCAATTTGAAATGGAATGAAGTAGGCGCTGAAGTAGTAGTTGAATCTACCGGTTTATTTTTGGACGACGCTTCTGCCCGCAAGCACATCGAAGCAGGCGCTAAAAAAGTGATCTTGTCTGCTCCTTCCAAAGATGCAACCCCGATGTTCGTTTATGGTGTAAATGATCAAGCATATACAGGTCAGGACATTATTTCTAACGCTTCTTGTACTACCAACTGTTTGGCTCCTATTGCTAAAGTGTTGAATGATAAATTTGGTATTGTGAAAGGTTTGATGACGACTATTCATGCCACCACTGCTACTCAAAAAACTGTCGATGGTCCTTCTTCCAAAGATTGGAGAGGTGGTCGCGGTATCCTCGAAAACATTATACCTTCTTCTACCGGAGCTGCCAAAGCCGTAGGTAAAGTACTTCCGGCTCTCAATGGAAAACTGACGGGTATGTCCTTCCGTGTTCCGACTTCGGATGTTTCGGTTGTCGACCTGACCGTTGTTCTCGAGAAACCAGCTACAAAAGACGAAATCAACGCTGCCATGAAAAAAGCTTCCGAAGGTGAATTGAAAGGAGTTTTAGGCTATACAGAAGATTCTGTGGTATCCACTGATTTCCGAGGATGCTCCGCAACGTCGATCTATGATGCTGCTGCAGGTATCTTTTTGGACGCTAATTTTGTTAAACTTGTTTCGTGGTATGACAACGAATGGGGCTATTCCAACAAAGTTTTAGAAATGGTTCGTGTCGTAGCAAAATAAATAATAATAAGACAAGAAAACCATAGATAAAGAAAAACGGTTCAAAAAATTTCATTTTGCGTTAAGCAAGGAATAAGAAATTTTTTGAACCGTTTTTTCTTTCAATTATTCTCTTTGTGAAGGAACAAAAAGCACAGGAATCTGCGCATGCAATACTATTTGTTGCGCAATACTGCCCATCGCCCAAAGATTAAACCCGCTCTTTCCGTGTATACCCGCAATGATCAGGTCGGCGCCCCAAGTTTTTGCTGTTTTTAATATCTCATCTTTAGGTAAACCTTCCGGCATGAATATGATCGCTTCTTTTGACAAATTATTCAAATGAATTAAGTGTTCTAATGTATCCTCCGCTTCTTTCTTCAGTGCATTCAGCGCTTCGTAGGGAGTAATTCCGGCATCTGCATTTCCTATTGCCTTTGATTTGTCCACAACATAAATAAGAGCCGCTTCTGCTTCTAATTGTTCCGCTAACTCAAGCCCTGTTTTTGAAGTATGAATAGAATTTTTTTTACTATCTACTGCAATTAAAATTTTTTTGTATCTCATGATGTAATTATTTTAGAAAAAGTGTTTCCTCCCCACACTGCAATGAGTCCGAATAGGACGCTTACCGTTATATAGAATGCAAGCGTCCCATAGTTGCCTGCTTCCCATAGTTGTATGTTTTCTGCCGAAAAAGTAGAAAAAGTCGTATACCCTCCGCAAAATCCTACAATTAATACATATTTCAGCTCATTATCCAGAATGCTATAACGAATTGACAGTCCCATTAAAAAGCCAATAATGAAACACCCTGTTATATTTATTATAAAAGTGCCTAAGGGAAAAGTATAGGGGAAATGTCTCACAATCCATAATGAAATCAAGTAACGGAAAGCGCTTCCCACACCTCCCCCGCCGGCAATTAATAATAATTGTCTAATCATTTAGTTATTTTATTGTGCATTCTTAAATGTCTTTTTTCCGGCAAAGACGGAATTACCCGCTAATTGATGTTCAATACGAATAAATTGGTTGAATTTTTCGATGCGTTCTCCTCTGCACCCGCTGCCTGTTTTGATATGGCCTGCATTCAAACCGACGGTTAAATCGGAAATAAACGTATCGACTGTTTCTCCGCTCCGGTGCGAAACAAAACAGTTGTATCCGTTATTCCGTGCTAATTCCATTGTTTCCAAAGTCTCTGTTACGGTCCCTATCTGGTTCAATTTGATAAGAATGGAGTTTGCCACGTTTTTATCAATGCCTTCCTGTAATATTTTTTTATTGGTACAGAAAATATCATCCCCCACCAGTTCTATCTTATGGCCTAATTCTTTCGTGAGAACTTGCCAGCCAGCCCAATCATTTTCTGCCAGTCCGTCTTCAAGTAAGACAATCGGATATTGTCTGATCCAATTTTCCCACATTTTGATCATTTCGTCGCTTGTCAGAAGATTTCCCGTACTTTTAAATAACTTATATTTGCCGTTGTCCCACAATTCACTGGTAGCCGGGTCAAGGCAAATGCTAACGTCTGTTCCGGGTTTGTAACCGGCTTTGATAATGGCTTCGAGAATGACTTCTACGGCTTCCTCATTTGATTTCAAATCAGGAGCAAAACCGCCTTCATCACCCACTCCCGTACTATACCCTTTGCTGTTCAGTACCGATTTCAAAGAATGGAATACTTCTTCTCCCCTGCGTATGGCTTCTCGGAAAGAAGGAGCATTGTGCGGAGCGATCATAAATTCCTGAAAATCGACATTGTTATCTGCATGCTTTCCTCCATTGATGACGTTCATGCAGGGTACAGGCAGTACATAGGCGTTACTTCCTCCCAGATACTGAGACAGCGGCAATTTCATACTCATTGCTTTTGCGCGGGCATAGGCCATCGACACGGCAAGTATGGCATTAGCTCCCAGTTTGGATTTGTTTGGAGTACCGTCCAAATCGATCATTTGGTAATCAAGCTCCCGTTGGCTGATAAAACTTTTGCCAACGATTTCTTTGGCAATAAGCGTGTTCACATTTTCTACTGCTTTCAGGACTCCCTTTCCGCCGTAACGACTTTTATCGCCGTCGCGCAGTTCACTTGCTTCCCGTTCTCCGGTTGAAGCGCCGCTGGGAACCATGGCTCGGGCTTGGGTTCCATCTTCCAATGTTAAATCCGCTTCTACGGTTGGATTTCCTCTCGAATCGAGAATCTCGATTGCTTCTACTTTTGTAATTTTCATAATTCAATTATTTAAAATAAACATATATATAAATAATTAAGGGAGCTATGACATTTGTTTCAGCTGCTCTATCAGACTGAAACAAGCCTCTTTATTCATATCGCTTCGGTTGTAAAAATAATCAAGTAAGCAGCTAAACAGATTATCTCCAATCATTACAATATCCTCACTAAAAGCATCTGCTGAAAATAAAATAACAGTCTGAAAAATTTTCATTGATTTATACGTATTTAACTGAGATATATCTGTTTGATTTTGTCCTGTCCCCTCAATTTCACGGAAAAATTTTTCGGTTAATGAGAGCATATTGTGAATCAATTTATATCTTTTTCGCTTTCTTTCAATGTAATGACTAAATATGGTGTAACTCAACGATAATATCACCGCTGTGACGGTTCCGATAGCAGTTAACCAGTCTGTTATTGTACTCATATTCTTCACTATTTAATAGAAAGATTTATTCATAGTTTCCGATTATCACCCGCTACTTAAAGCTCTCCTCATTAATAAATATTTCTTTACGCAAAATGGAGTAATGCTTTTGAGAAAGCCTCACCTCACATCTTTTTAATTTTATTTGGTGAATTATTCCGCTAACCGGAGAGTCTATAAATACAAAATTCCTATTCATTATCTATCTTAAATTAATTATAAGTAGGAACTATCAGCTATTTATCGTAGCGGTTTATATATAATAGGGAAGTCCCATTCCCTCTTTGCCATACGACGATGCAAAGATATGAATTTTTTTGTGTTTTTGCAATCAAGTATATAAAAACTGACTGATAATTAGATATTTTCTTTCATTTAACTTTTTTGGCGGCGTTCTAAAAACTATCCTTATTTAATCTATAATAAACGTCATTAATATTTACTGATAAGTTTTAATATTTATATTTATTCATTTGCTTATCATTATTTTAAGTTTATAAGTGTGTATTTATTTG
>WRFY01000063.1 GCA_009783445.1 Candidatus Azobacteroides sp.
CTATTCCAACCGTATATTCTATTCCCACTAAATGATTATCTTCTTTGAAAGCGGCAATAAAACTATCCCATTTATCCGTAGCAATACTTCCATAACTAACGCCTAAATCCAACAGTTTCTTCTTCAACTTCATTGCAGTTTGCAAATCACGCTGGCTCCAAACAAAACAGACTATTTCTCCACTTTCCCTATCGTAAGCATAAATTAACCCTGCCTTTTTTGATTTATTTCCAATGAAAGTCCAAAATTCATCCACCTCCAAACAGGGATAATAGCTTTGTTTTGGCGTAATTACATGTTCCGATTTGGACAAAAACGATAACACTTTATTCGTACTTATCTCTATCTATTTCTGCTGCATCACGAATGCCCACTCCCCCTACAAGCATTTTTTCGATACGCTTATATAACTTGGAATGACAGCCTTTATAGGTTAAGGCATGGTCGCCGATAAACTGACGTCCGCAATTTTTACATAAATAATTTTACTTTTTGGACGATTTTTTGCCATTTTTCTTTATTTTTGTACTTTGGCAATGAGGGCAGTAAAGTTCTATTGTGATTTTCATAAAACAAATATAACTCTTTTTCTCTCATTGTCAAATTTTTATACCAGCATACTTTTTAGAACACCTCCGCCGATTCATTAGCCCTATGAGAGGCATAGATAAGTAGCGCTTTTTTAAACACCGCCAACCATTCTTCTTAAAAATTAAAATTAAACTCTTTCTCTTTTTGTAAAGCTATTTTAGAACAAGACGCGCACGTAATATAAAAGGTTTATTTTACATGAACTCTAATATATTTAAAAATATTATAATTTCCCTGCCGCTTTCAAATAATAAGTTTGATTAAAGCGCTGGCGGGTTTTAGCGTTAATGTTTTCCATCCATGCACGTTGCCACACAGTCTGCGCTTCCAAAAAATTGGCCAGCGTCTCCATTCCTTCCGCATACTGGTCTCCGCTTATTTTCATGTTCTCCTGCGCTTGTTCCAAAGAACGGGCGGTCAGTTGCACTTCCAAATTCGATTCATCGCACTTGTCCAATGCTTTTGTCAATTCAAGTTCCATTTGTTCGCCGATATCGTCCCGTTGTAATTGTGCGACGTCGCGTTCGACTTTGGCCGCACGGATTTTATTGCGCCCTTCGCCCCATTGAAACAAGGGGATACTGACGGAAGCCAACGCAAAAAACGAAGCCTTGTCAAACAACTTATCGCCATTCAATTTCAGCCCGCTTAAGTATCCGTAGGTTGCCATTACGCCTACTTTGGGTAGAAAATCGCTTTGGGTAAGTTTCACCTGCTGTTCCTTCAATTGTATTTGCTTTTCGAGCATTGCGTATTCGGGACGGCTTCTGTAGTCTGCCGAACGGTCGATGTTTTCCAAAGAAGGTTCGTCGAATGACGCAGGAAGGATCACTTCACTATTCAGTGGAATGCCCATCACGTGGCAAAGATTTTTACGCGAAAGTTGCACCCCGTTTTCCGCCTGCCGTACCTGCAATTCGGCTTCGTTTACTTTTACCTGTACTTTCAATACATCGTTTCTGTGTTTCAACCCGACTTCTTGCGCATCCTGCACATTGCGCAACACTTCCGTAACCACTTTTTGATACGATAAAGCCACTTTCAACAATTCGTTGGTTTGCACGTAGGTCCAATAGGCCTCGTCTGTTTTCACTATAATATCAGCATGAGTAAGTTTTTGATTCAATCCCGCTATTTCATTGCCTATCTTCGACATTTTGTAGGCCGACGTAATTTTTCCGCCCGTATAAATCGGTTGTTCAGCGCTCACGCCCGCCATCCATGTCCCGTTCAATTTCAACGAAATATCCATATCGGGAAAATAAGCGTATTCTTTGAATATAGGGGTTCCGTCGGGATTCATAGTCAATATATTTGGTACTAATTGTCCCGTAGCAGGATCTGGAACGAAAGTCGGCAGGTAGTTTCCAGATAGGGTTTTGTTAAGCGCCATATTGGTATATAGGTAGTTTCCCGAAGCCGATATTTTCGGAAAATAATTCGCTACATACGCTTTTTGGGTATATTCGGCTTTCTCTTTGTTACGCGCAGCAATAGTGACCGATTTATTGTTTGCCAATGCCAATTCGCGGCACTTTTCAAGCGTCATTATTTGTTGTGCATGGACTGTTCCTATTGAGAGGGCAAGGATCAGTACCCAACCCGAAAAATATTTTGATTTCATTATTCTTTATTTTTTACTTTTATCTTAAAAAATACAGCATACAATACCGGAAGAAATAGCAGGGTGGTGGCGGTCCCGAACAACAATCCACCCATAATCGTGACTGCACAAGGGCCGAATAAGCTATCGGACAACAACGGTATCATCCCTAATATGGCGGTAAGTGCAGCCATCGTCACAGGACGGAAACGTCTGGCCGAACTGTCGAGCAGCGCTTTGACTGGTTCTACGCCGGAAGTTATTTGCAGGTTCATTTCGTCCATCAGTACAATCCCGTTCCTCACCATCATTCCTATCAGCCCCAACATACCTACTATGGCGACAAAGCCGAAATTTTTTCCCGATATCAGTATGGATATTATCACTCCCACCATAACAAGAGGGATGCAACAGAAAATAATCAGCGGTTTCCTATAATCTTTAAACAACATGATAAGAATGATTATCATCAGGATGATAGCCAAAGGAAGATAACCGAACAAATAGTGTGTCGCTTGCGAACTTGCTTTGTGTTCGCCTTCCCACTGCATCGTATATCCTTCCGGTAAAGGAATGTTTTCTATTTCTTTGATAATGCTTTGACGAGCCTCTTCAGCGGAAGCTCCTGACACGGGATTGCACTGTGCTCTCATGGCGCGTTGTCCATTGTAACGCACGATCACGGGGTCTTCCCATACTATTTTTACGCCGTTCGAAGCTTGGCTTAACGGAACCGTTCTCAATGCGGATTCCAACAAATCTTCTTCCGACACTGCGCCTGTCATTAAACCTTGTATCGTTTGCTTATTCAATCCGCTCAAAGAAGGTATCATACTAAAAACGGGAATATTGTCGAACGATTCGATGGGTTTGCCGTTTTTATCGATGCTTTTCAGATAAATGGTTTGACTGTAATTGCCGTCGTAAAATACGCTGGCGGGGATTCCACCCATTGCCGAAAGCAACGACAACGCTACATCCTGACGGTTCAACCCGATGTTGCGGGCAATCGGTTGGTTGTAATCTATCATCAAAGTAGGCGTTTTAGGTTCCCAGTCAGAATTGATGAGGTGTATTTTATTGCTGTGTCGCATAATATCTTCTGCTTGTGCGGTAAGTTTACGCAGCACCGCAGGGTCGGGGCCATTGAATTGCAGTTCTATCGGATATTTTTTATACATGAGGTTATAGCGCATAATCCGCACATAAGCATCCGGATAGGATGCGCTAAGAGAATCCTGTATGGCTTGCATGTTTTTTACAAGTTCTTTAGACGAATTGAAATCCACGATCAGTTCGCCATACGAAAGCGAAGGATCGGCAACGGAACGTACCAAATTGTAGCGAGCAGGCGTTCCACCAATCGACATAGTTACATGCTTAACCTCCTTCCGGCTGAGCAAATAATTTTCCATTGTTTCCAAATCGGCTTTCACCTCCGTACTGTTGTTTCCTTCCGGCAATTTGTATTCGATATAAAATTGGTCGTAATCCATATCGGGAAAAAATTCTTGCGGCAGAAAACGAAAGCAAAATATGCTGACTATCACCAATGCGACGGCAATGCCGATAGTAATAGTCTTATGATTCAAAAGCCAGAACAATAACCGGCGCAACACACGGTAGGCTTTGTTGTCGAATAGATTTCCATTTTTGTTTTTCTGCCGGATAGGGAATAAGGCATTAGCCTCTATAGGAGCTTGCGTCAAAGCCAGCACCCAACTTAATAGCAACGAGACGGCCAGTACGATAAATAAATCGCGCACATAGTTCCCTGTTGTATCAGGAGAAAGAAAAATGGGGAAAAATGCAAGTATTGCTATAAGCGTAGCCGCCAATAAAGGCATGCCCGTTTTTCGTCCAATGAGAGTAAGCGCTGTGCGGCGTGGTTTCCCTTGTTTCATATCCACCAATATCCCGTCGATAATTACAATGGCATTGTCCACCAACATACCCATAGCCAATACAAAAGAAGCTAACGACACCCGTTGCAAGGTCCCGTGAAACAGATTTAGCACGAGAAACGAACCCATTACGACTACAAAAAGGCTGGTTGCCAAAATAAGCCCGCTCCGGACGCCCATGGTCAACATCAATATACCAATGACAATCAGTACGGATTCAAGCAAAGCAATCATAAATGAGCTCAAAGCTTCATTGACCCGGTCGGGTTGGTAAAATACTTTATGCAAGACGATTCCCGCAGGTAAGCGGTTTTCTCTCAAATAGTCCAATTTATTTTCTACTTGCTTGCCGATTTTAGTAATATCCGTACCGCTCAAGGCCGAAACAGCAATACCCAAAGCTTGTTGACGGTCGTAGCGCATTTCATTATAGGTAGGATTTTCGTAATCTTCCGCCACTTTGGCGATATCGCGCAAACGCAGTTGGTCGTTTTCGTGTCCCTGCAACAAAAGGTTTCCAATGTCGTCTACGGTTTTATATTTGTCGTTAACTGCCACACGCAAGCGGTAACCCTTGCTTTCATAATAGCCCGAATAGACCGTTTTGTTTTGCCCGTTAAGGGTGGCAAGTACTTCTGCGGGGTGAACGCCCAAGGTAGCCATGCGGTCTTCATATAGTTCGATGTTGATGCACTTTTTGCGTTCGCCATAGATAATTACATCCGAAACTCCGTCAATCGTTTGTATTTCACGTTTCACCAATTCGGCATAATCGCCCATTTCGCGATCGGAAAATCCGTCGGCAGTCATGGCGTAAAAAATCCCATACACATCGCCAAAATTGTCCATCACTATCGATTTTCCCGCGCCTTCGGGCAAATTTCTTTGCACATCGTCCACCTTATGGCGCAAAATATTCCAATGTTCTTGGATATCCTGGTTTTTTACCAACGTCGAAAGACTAACGGTTATCATTGATACATCGTTCATCGAACGGCTTGATACAGATTCAAGGTCTTTCATCGAACGAATGCTCTTTTCCATCACATCGGTTACTTCCAATTCGACCTGATGTGCCGACGCACCCGGATAGGTGGTTACTACCACTGCTTGCTTTACCTTGATTTCAGGGTCTTCCAACTTGCTCATGTTGTAAAATGCAAGCCCTCCGCCAATAACCAATACGACGAGAATGAAATGCACCAATTTGCGGTTGCCTAAAGCCCAATTTCCCCAATCGTTCATAATAAACCTCCTATATTAGTGGGTGATACAGCGGGCAACAACTTCACCTTTTCGCCCGCTTGTAATACATGTACGCCTGCAGCAACCACAATTTCACCTTCGCTTAATCCTTCGGAGACAACTACTGTTCCGTCGGTGTGGACTTCTTGTATTTTGATGGTACGGGCTTTCACCTCTTGCGTATCTTTATTGTAGACCCATACAGTCGATGCGCCTTCGGTTTCAAATACAGCAGAAAGGGGAATATATACCAACGCCGTTTTCTCCGCTTTGAACTGTACGGTCACCATAGCCGCCATACCGGGCGCAGGCAATTGTTTGGTATGATCTCTTATTTTCAGCCGCATGGCGTAAAGTTGATTGAGGTTTGCTTTTTGCGCTACGCCAATCAGTTCCAATGGAAATATTTTGTCGGGATAAATATCTACGGTACACGAAAATGATTCGAACTGGTCGCGACGGATAAAGTCGGACGACGGGATATTGATTTCCACTTCCGGCATGTTCGTACTAATCATTGAAATGACAGGCATTCCTGCGCCAACGGTTTCCCCTGACTCATAAAAACGTTTTTGTACATAACCGTCGAATGGGGCGCGCAGTTTGGTATCGCCCAATGCGTTTTTATGCGCATTGTATTTCGCCGTGATTTGACTCAGGCCCGACACGGCCTTGTCATAGTCGTTGGGAGCAACGCTGCCTCTTTCATATAGCGCAATAACCCGTTCGGCTTCGGCTTTGATTTGTTTATATTCGGCTTCGGTAGCGGACAATTGGATGGCATAGTCGCGTGAATCAATTTCAGCTAATACTTGATCTTTCCTCACATAGCTTCCCGCATCGACATACATTTTTGCTATAGGCCCGCTGATGCGGAAAGCCAAATTGACGTCAGATGCAGCTTTGACTTTTCCGGGAAAGGTGGCGCTGCCTTTTTCACCATATACGCGTACGGTGTCCACTTTGACGGTTTGAACGGTTTCCTCGTTCGCTTTCTTGTGCGAACAGGCTGAAGCTATAAACGCCAGCCCTGCCAAGCATACGATCATTTTTTTCATGCTTAAAACGTTTTTTCAAAAATTTTTGCAAAGGTAAAAGGGTATGCTAGCTAAAACAACTCTTATTTTTACTCAAAAATGTTCTATATGTACTTTTTATCACTTTTTTATTTTGTATTGGATACATTTTATATTTAGCTTTGCAGTAAATTAAATTTTAATATGAAAGATTCGGCGAACTCCTTCTATGATTTTGAGGAAAGTATTTTTGATGTGAATGCTTCTCCGCAACAATTAGCAGATGGCGGCATTTTCATCTGTAAGCGGGGAGAAGCGGATTTTTTTCTTGATTTAAAAAATTACCGGTTAAAAGCAGGCGATATGTGCGTCGCTTTTCCTGCTTCCATCCTGCAACCGATACGCAAAAGCGATGATTTTGAAGGATTTGGAATCGGTGCGAATAGAGAGCTTTTCAACGATATTCAATTGCCTTCGTTTATGGATTACTATCTGTATATCAAAGATAATCCCTGTATATCGTTGACAGACGAGGAACAAAGGACCATCTCAGAATCGTGCCGGCTGATGATGCAGAAAAACAACTGCCGCAACCATCCTTTCCGACAGGAAATTATCAAATGCTTGTTTCGGGTCGTATATTGCGAAATAGCGGCGGTCTATAAAAAAAGCACGCCTATTACGCAGGAAGTGGTTTCGCGAAAGGAATTGCTTGTCCGTAAATTTTTGTTTTTGATGGCCAAGAAATACATCAAACACAGGGAGGTCGACTATTATGCCCGGGAATTATGTGTTACGCCACGCTATCTTTCTTCGGTGATTAAAGAAAAAACAGGGGAGAGCGCTTCCTTTTGGATCAATGATATGGTGATCAAACAAGCAAAAAGCTTGTTGCAAGACAGCAGTTTAAGCGTTTTGCAAATATCGGATGAACTGAACTTTCCCAATTCTTCGTTTTTTGGGCAATATTTCAAGAAACATACAGGAATGACGCCCAAAAAATTTAGGAGTATAGGATAAAATAAGAAAGGCGTAAGCCCTTTTCAATAGCGTTAATTCATACATTTAAGCCATTTAAACAAAGAAAATGAAAAGATATTTTGTACTATTTTTTGTTATTCTTACTGGAATCAATGAAGTGATAACAGCTCAAGAGGCGGATGAAAAAATTGGTTATTTAATCAATCAGGCCGATTGGTTTGCATTGGCAAATGAATATCCCAAATTGAAAGAAGAGATTCAATCTGAAATGTTAAGACATCTTTCGGAAGCCATGATCGGCTACTATTTTAATCAACCTCAACAGGCCATTCAGGCCATCGACTGGTTGCTGACTAATGCACAGAATGAAATCGGATTTGAGAATATCAGTAATTTGATTTTAATTAAAAGTATCATTTTGGGAGAACAAGGATTATATGCCGAAAGCGCAGATAATCTGTCGAATTTCTTAACTCAAATTTCTGAATTTGCCGATTCAAAAGAATTTCCCGTTCACAATGAAACTTTAGATTTTTATAAAAAAATGCGGAATGAGCCGAGGCCAGAAGTCATTCGTCCTGATAAAAACATTGAAATTCCCATTACTATCAATGAAACAGATAGAGGGCAAACGATTAATGTGCCTGTAAATATAAGAGAGAAAGAATATCAATTTATTTTCGATACAGGATCCGAATATACCTTTGTTTCTGAGCGTTTTGCAGATGAAATGAAGTTGCGCATAACACAAGAATCGTTCAACATAAACGGAATTAAATCCAATGTTGGTAAAAGAGGAACAATAGATAGCATCCGAGTGGGAGATATTGTTTTCAAGAATCCAAACATTATAATAGGTTTGCCAAATGAATCCGTTGATACAATTTTTCAAATAGATGCTATATTAGGCATGGATTTTATGAAAAGAGTGAGTGAAATACAAATCTATCCTGAAGAAAAGGAAATTGTTTTTCCTGTGGAAAAGACGAAGTTGCCTTTATATGGATGCAATCTTATGCTTGCATATGGACAACCCTATTTACAAGCCTATTCGAATAAAGAAAAGTTGCTGTTGCATTTCGATACAGGAAATGTAAAGACCGATTTATACGCTGTTTATTACGAAAAACATAAAAAAGAATTCGAAGAGGAAGGAAACAAAAAAACAGTTTGTAGAGGAGGATACGGAGGTACTGTATTTGTTGATTCTTATCAAATATCGAAATTTCCATTAATTGTTGGCAATTGCGGCTTCGAATTAACTCATGTGGACGTTTTGTTGGATAAGACGCTTTCGTTTCAGCGCCATGAAGACGGTTCGTTGGGAATGGATTTCATCTCATTGTTCAAAAAAGTCATTATAAATTTTGATAATATGTTTATAAAAGCAGAGAAATAAGCCTGTTTTTCCAATTTTCAACAAAAATAATTTGTTTTATTATCATTAAAGGAATATGCTAAAACAGTTTATATTTCTTCAATCTTGTCGGTAAAAAGTATTTGCTTACGAAAAACTTCTCCGTACGAAATCATTGATTCCATGCGAACCAAGTTGAGCGGTTTAATCCAGCGTTTAACAATATCTAAAAGATGAGCATTATTGTGAGCATACACCTTTACAAACAAGTCATAATCGCCAACGGTTAAATGACATTCGACAATTTCCGGTACTGCATTCAATTTTTCTACTATGGTATTGATCTCTTCAAATTCGCTGAAGCGGAGACTCAAGTAGGCGCATGTCTCATATCCTATTTTGTTTAAATTGAGCTTGAATTCGGAACCTGTGATTATGTTGTTAGTCATCATTTTTTGAACACGCTGATGAACAGCCGCTCCCGAAACGTTACAGATTCGCGAAACCTCCAGAAACGACATTCGGGCATCATTTGAAATAAGGTTTAGAATTTTGTAATCCAATTCGTCTAATACATACTCTTCCATTTCTTTATCTGTTTTTTATTCGATTGTTGCTGTTTTGCCAAATTACGCGGCTGATTTACTTATCTCCTTCATTTCCTTAATGTTACGAATCATTTTTTATATCGTTTAGACTCTTTGGTCTTTTGTTGAGAATATAAATTATTAATTCATCGTCAATTAGTCGTAATAAATTTTTACAAATATAGTCACATATATTTAAATTATCAACTTCAATGAAATACTATATGATTTTAGCGAAGGATATGTATTATAATATGCCGATATTTCGCATATCTGGATAACCTATTGAGAAATAAAAAACAATGAGAAACGCTAAAATTGTATTGTATTTTAGGATTATCTATCTTTGCAATGAAAATAAAACAAAAAGATTATGGTACTTATTAACTCTCAATTTCTGAAGGTTGTCAACGACGAAATTCAAAGCAAAATAGATAAAAAGGTTAACTTGTTTCAGGCAATCAACCGTAACGTAAGCTTGATAAAACTCGACAGCGGCGATGTAGTCCTTCCTTTAGCTCCCTGCGTAATGAAAGCGGCGACCCAAGCGATCGTCGAAATGGGAGACGAGACGACATTCCAAGGTCGCGGTCCGATGGAGGGTTACCCGTTTCTTATTGATGCCATTATAAAATATAACTTCAAAAGCTACAAAGTTAAAATAGACAGCGACGAGGTTTTTATTAATCATGGGACAAAAGAAGATATAGCCGGATTTGGAGATATTCTTTGCCGCGACAATCGTATTGCAGTGATCGACCCTGTTTCCCAAGATTATATTGAATCGAATGTCATCGGAAACCGTGCCGGAGAGCTAAATGAAAACTGTCAATGGAGTCACCTCATTTATCTTGAATGTAAAAAGGAGAAGGATTTTATGCCGGAATTTCCCAAACTGCGTCCGGATGTAATCTACCTAAGTTCTCCGTGCAATCCGACCGGATGCGTAATGACTCGCGAAGTTCTCGAAAAATGGGTGAAATACGCCATAGAAAATGATGTGCTGATTTTGTTCGACGTCACCTACAAATCATTTATCACTGATCCGGCCATACCTCAAACGATTTATGAGATAAAGGGAGCCAAAAAAGTAGCGATCGAATTTCGCAGTTTCTCGAAAAATGCAGGATTTACAGGTCTGCATTGCGGATATACAATTATACCGAAGGAAATATCCGGATATTCGCTCAGAGCAGGTAGAAGCGCCGGATTGAATATGTTGTGGAGAAAACGACAGACAATAAAAAATTATACCCCTTCGTATATTATCCAAAAAGGAGCCGAAGCTCTTTTCAATAATGAAGGGCTCGATTGGATTTGCGAAAATGTCAACTACTATATGTCGAATGCAGAGATACTCCGGCGGTCGTTAACAACCGCCGGGTTGAAATTTTGGGGCGGAGTAAATTCACCCTACATTTGGGTTGAATCTCCTTACGCTTCCTCCTGGAAACTCTTTGATAAATTACTTAATGAGTGTCATATACTATCCTCTCCCGGCGAACGTTTCGGAGCCGGCGGTAAAGGCTTTGTACGGTTAAGCTCTTTTGCCAATCAATCCAAAGTGATGATGGCCGGAACACGAATAGCGGATATGAAAATATAAATGGCATGCATTATTTCTTCCTCCTTCTCCCCCATTTTCTCCACGAAACTGCCCCCATAGCTGAGATACATACGATTACACGTTATTTATTTTTAATTCTTTAATCAATGACCCAATCTTTATTGTGAACTTGGATGTGATTTTTGTCGTAGTATAGATCGCTTTGTCTGGGAATGGCAATCTGGTACGTTCTTCCGTCGCGGGGAATCATTAGTTTGTTATCGCGCAACCACACGTTGTATTCTTTCAATATCATATAATTGATTCCATAGTCTTTGGCAAAAGAGGCAAAATCGAAGATTCCACTTGTAACATCTACATAATCCACTTTTACAGGAGGATAAAGATTTTCTCTTTTCAGGATAAATCCATATTTTTGCGGATTCTGAAAAATTTCCTTTATCGCCATCAGTCGAAAAACGTAACGCGAAGTTTCCGAAACTAAAAGCAAATCGAAGGCATTGTCCACTTGTTGCTTCACCATCTCTGAAGAAATCTTTGCAATGCCGGCATTGTACGAAGCCGCCACGTTGACCCAGTCGCCGTAGCGATAATAAGAATCATTCAAGTAACGGCAAGCGGCTTCCGTCGCTTTTTCAATGTGATAACGCTCGTCCACTTCGTCTCGAATTTCCAAACCGTAGTCTCTCGCCGTAGATTCCATAAATTGCCAAAGACCAGCCGCTTTGGCCGGCGACAATGCACGTGTGTCCAAATTACTCTCGATGACGCACAAATATTTGAAATCGTCTGGAATGCCATTTTTTTGCAAGATAGGTTCGATAATCGGAAAATAACGGTTGGCTTTTTTGATATACATCAAGGTAGTAGAGTGAAAATAGGTGAAAACATTGATTTCACGATCGAAACGTTCCCGCATATCCAAACGATCCAAGTTAATGTTGAGATCGCAAAATTTAACAAAGGAAGGAACCGGTACTGAAATGGTTTGATTTGGAACGCTGTTTCGGCGCTCGTTAACATCTCCCGGATCTTTGCTTCCAATTAAGAAAAAGGTTAATAAAACGGTAGTTACTACTGTGAGTACTATTATTACGCCGTTTTTATAGTCAAAAGAGTGTGATTTATCCATACAGATTTAATATTATGTGAATTAAAAAATAAAATTAATTGTTTTTTGAACGTAAAATGTTAATATCTTTCGATTCTTTGTATCTTATTCCATCGGCTCCCTTGGCTTCTACAACAATAAAATAAACGCCTGTAGGAACAAACTTTCCATTTACTTTCCCATCCCAACCCTTGGAGGGATCATTCCATGTATACAAAAGATTTCCCCACCGATTATAAATGGATGCTTTGAAGCTGATCAGCGAACGGTAGGAAACTCTGTATTCATCATTGATTCCCGGAGAACTTCCCGGACTAAAAGCGTTTGGCAATTTCAAAACCGATTGTTCAATGGATATATTGAAAACGGATGAATTATCGAAGCACGTAGAATTTGCATTGATTACTTCCAAGCGAGCCGCATATTTTCCCGATTGGTTGAAAGGATAATTGACCGATTTATCCACATATCGGACAATGGTTGTACTGTCTCTTCCATCTTCGCTGAGTTTGAAAATTTCCCATATATACATAGCGGCCACCGGTTCGTTGGCAGAGGCGGTAAAATCAATTACTACTGGGGCCGATCCTCCCAAATCGGTATTTCCATCGCTTTGTTCGTTCTCGCCTGTGTCTCTATGAATCGTTGCCTCGCTGTGTATATCCAAAGCGATTGCTTCATATACAGCCGTTTTATTAATCTGCTCCAAACCGAAATATTTGGCGTAATCGTCTCCTCTCAACGTAAACGCGGTATTTTTCAGGGGAGCGTCAATAACGATTTCCGAAATAACTCCCTTTTGACTCTGATCGATTTCCACCGGAAGAAACGTCTTCGTTTCTTCATCCCATTTTAAGCCGTCGTACTGCAGATGGTAAGTACGTTGCAATTCTCTGCGTTCTCCTGCGATTGTATAATAAACCAAGGGATCCGCATCTACATTGGCAATCAACTTTAGGTATTGACACTTATCGTCTTCTTCCTGAACAAAAAAAGAAAGAAAAGAAGGAAGATATTGGCTGTAGTCGATCACCCAAACAGGAGCTGCAAATCCCGTCGACGATTCTACATAGTAGCCATATCCATCGTTGAGGCCGCTAAGGGTAGATGTATTCCCGTTTTGCTGGGAAACCACCGGAACTGCTTCGCCTACCCGCGTATTGTATCTATACCACTGATGCATTCCTGCCGTGCTGGAGGTATAGGAAATCTGCGCATCGTTCAGACCGTTCAACAAATAGACCTGTATGGCATTATTGTCTTCGGCCAAAAGAGGCTGTCCGTTTCCTCCTTTGACAAGATATTGTGGAAAAACGGGAAATGTGCCAAACAAGCATATTATATGAAGTATTGCTTTTTTCATGCCGTAAATATAAGAATTATTTCTAACTTTGCGCTATATCTGCAAACAACTTTAGAAATTTTTTATGATGTTACGAAGAGTATTGATCGCTTTTCTATTGGTGAGCATCCACTTGTACAATGTAAAATCGGAAGGATTATCTCCTGCCAGTACTTCCGTTTTTGCAGAAGAAGAAGATTATTTTTTACATACGGTGGAAAGAGGCCAAACCGTTTATTCTATTTCCAAAATGTATAACGTTACCGTCGAAGAGATTTATATGTTAAATCCCGGAAGTGAAGAAGGAATTAAAGCCGGAGCTCAATTGAAAATTCCTCAAAAGTCCGGTTCGTATTTTTACCACACCATTCAGCCGCAAGAAACGTTGTATTCCGTTTCGCGGAAATACCAAATGAAAGGAGAAGATATCGTGAGCGCTAATCCGGGTTTATCTATCGAAACGTTTACGATAGGCAAAATCATCCGCATTCCAACGAATAAAGTGACCTCTCCTATGGAAGGAGACGATAACTACAACCAGATTATGACTAATTCCTTGTTGTATCCTACTTTAAAAACGGATAGATTCAAAACGATCCGGGTTGCTTTGTTGTTGCCGATCGGATTGAAAGAAGGAACTACGCCTAAAAATGCCGAAAACAACCGGATGGTAGAATACTGCGAAGGTTTTTTACTCGCCTTGGATGCGCTCAAAAAGAAAGGCATTTCGGTGGATTTGCAAATTCATGATATTGGTTCGGGTGTCGATCTCTTATCCAACGTATTTAAAATGCCATCCATGCAGGATGTACATATAATTATCGGCGGTCTGTCGAACAAACAAATTGGTTTGATTTCGGATTTCAGCAGTGAAAGAAACATCCTTTACGTGATTCCTTTTTCCAAAAACGACGACCCGCTGGTTTATCATAATGTATATCAGATCAACATGCCTTCGTCTTATTTGTATTCCAAAGTTTCAAACGCTTTTTGCAATAAATACAAAGATGCGAATATCATTTTCTATCAATTTGGATCGGCAAATAATCGTTCTGATTTTGTAGAAACCGTAAAAAAAGACTTGAATGCTAAAAGAATCCTTTATAAGGAAGTCGGAACAAGTAAAAATATATCGGCGGATATTTCCAAAGCGCTCGATGACCGTAAAAACAATGTAATTGTTCCTGTCGATGACGGAGCGGAATCGTTGGGCAACCTGATTGTACCTTTGAAAAGTATATTAGACGCTAAGCCGCAAACGTCCATTTCTCTGTTTGGGTATCCTACTTGGCAAATTTACAGCAAAGAGCGCACGGAAGATTTTTTCCGACTCAACGCGATCTTTTTCAGCATTTTTTATGCAAATCCTACATCTCCGAAAGTGAAATCTTTTTATAGCAACTATCAGAATTGGTATTCAAGGGAATTGATTAATACGTTTCCAAAATTTGGAATGCTGGGATACGATACCGGCATGTATTTTATTCAATTGCTTTATCGTTACGGAAGCGCTTATGAAGCCAATATCAACAAGTTGGTTTATGATGGCATACAAACCGATTTCTATTTTGAAAGATTGAATAATTGGAGTGGTTTCATCAATGCGAATGTTTTTTTGATCGAATTTAGTCCAGATTTTAATATTGTCACAAAAGGTATAAAATAAGAGACAGGCATGAAGCGAGTGATTTCCGGCTTATTGTTTTTGTTCACAACTTGGACGGTTTTTTCGCAGAATAATGGATTTCGGCCTGAATGGTCGTACGGAGCGAATGCAGGTATTGCTTTGTCGCAGGTACATTTTAATCCGAGGGTTCTTCAGCAAATGTTATGCAAGGGAACCGGCGGATTGACAGTCCGGTACATTTCGGAAAAGAATTTCGGCATCCAAGTGGAAGTCAATTACGCTGTAAGAGGCTGGAAAGAGCAAACGGATACCGTAAGGTTTTTCAATCATTACGCCCGTTCGTTAACATACATAGAGCTTCCTTTGATGACTCAGTTTTATGCAGATTTAGGAAAAAAAACGCGGTTCATTTTTAATGCTGGTCCGCAAATCGGGTACAATATAGGCGCAAAAGAATTGGAACGGGACATTAACGTACCTTACGATTACTACGACCTCCCGATACAAAAAAAAATCGATTATGGTCTGTGCGGAGGAATGGGGGTGGAAGTGCGGACGAAGCCGGGAGCCTTTCTTTTAGAAGGACGGTACTATTTTGGTTTATCAGATATATTCAACAACCGCAGAAGCGATATCTTTCAGGCTTCCTCCAACCAAGTGATCAGCATCAAACTGACTTATTTTTTCCGGATATTTGAACGTTAGTCCAACCTTTGCCTCCGGTTAAAAAAAGGAATTCGTTTTCGAAATTGGGAGTAAAAATATTCATTCCCAATCTTTGGCGTATTTCTTTCAATTGCCAGAATTTTATATCGTCTATTTCTTTCGCGTCGAACGCGAAAGGACCTTCATAAACGGTTTGGTAAGCATAAACCAACTCTTTTTCTATTTCTGATTCAAAAATGTAAGAATGCAGAAAGCGCGGAAGGAAACGCTGGATTCCCAATTCTTCGCATGCTTCTCGGAATAATGCATCCTCGATGTTTTCACCCCAATCCACATGACCTCCTACCGAAGTATCCCATTTTTCCGGTTCTATATCTTTATCCTTCGCCCGTTTTTGGAGAAGTAATTCTCCTTTTCCGTTGAACAGGTGCAAATGCACAACCGGATGCAATCGCTTGCTTCCATTATGACATTCTGTGCGTGAAGCGCTTCCGATTACTTTTCCGGATTCTTCTACCAAAGGGAGTAATTCGTTCATATATTTAATTTAATTAGCAGTCGCCTTGAAATATACAGGAACAAAGGTCGGATAAAAATCGTTGATAATCAATACCCCAAAAGACAAAAATTAGTGTTTATTGAAGAAAACAAAATTGCCAAAAACCCATAATCAAAAAACCTAACTGATAATACATCTAATTTTTTCAACTTATAATCAATTATTTATAATTAATTTGTAAAAACGATATGAAATTCATGTAAAAAAGCATCTAAAATATAACTTCTGGACGCCTTTGAGAATAAGAATATTTGAAAGATTTCCTTATAAGAACTGCACAAAAATACGAATTATTTTATTTGATGCAATACCCTTTCGCGAATATCTTCGAAAGGATGAAATTATGTTGTAAAACATATTATTTGTCTTCGTAATGTCCCCATGCGGTAAGCAAAATAACCTTTACAATATCTTTATGAATCTCATAAAGCAAGCGGTACTTTTGAGTGATTCGGTATGAGCATTGCCCTTTTCTCTCACCCTTTAACGGTTCCGGATTTCCAGTTCCACTAGTCAGATATTCTCTCAATTCATTTATCAGTGCATTGATCTTTATAAGGATTGATTTTTGAGCGTGCGTTTCTTTTTCTCGTCGCTGTAATGTTCCTGTTGCTCATCCCGATCGACAGGACGGGGAATCTCCCGTTCGGTTCCATCATGCAGCAAAATCGGAAGGCTTTCTCCACCCAATTGTGCCTTGAACTCTTGCTCAAATTCCTCCTGCGTTTCGGCAGGCATGGCTTGCGCATCCCCAAGACATTGCCCAAGAATACGATACAAAACACGAATAAAACTGTTGCAATGTTTCTGATCCAGATTGAAACAGGCGGCATGATATTCCTGAAGGGGATTATTTTTCAA